>NZ_JCBANU010000044.1:0-18476 GCF_059816145.1 Methylobacterium sp. 001424705
GGCGGGCGGGCATGACCGTGCTGAAGGCGGCCCGGCGCGGCGGCCGGCTCTCGCCCGCACTCGCCGCGAGCCTGGGCCGCACGGTCCGCGCCGGCCTCGATCGCGAGGCCGTGGCCGGCGCGGTCGCCGCCTCCGCCCGCCTGGACGTCGCCGGCGCGCGGGCCGCCGCCGGCCTCGCCATCCGGCCCGGCACGGTGGCGCGCCTGACGAACCTGGCCGGCGATGCCCTCGTGCTCGGCCGCCGCACCGGCCAGCGCGGGGTGATGCAGGTGCTCGGCCTCGCCCGGGACCCCGGCGACGTCACCCGCGCGGTCCGCCTCAGCGAGCGCCTCGGCCCCCGCACCCGCGCTACCCTGGCGCTCCTCGGCCGCGGCGCCCTGGCCCTCGGTGCCGGCCTCGCGGCCCTGGCCAGCGCCCTGCTGACGGGGCTGGCCTGGTGCCTGGGTCTGGCACTGTTCTGCCGACGCCTCGGACTGCTCCTCGGACGCGCGATCTGGCGCCGGCCCAGGCCCCCGAGCCTGCGGGACGGGGGCCGGGCCTGACGGGGTCTTCGGGCCGGAGCAGGTCCGGGACGCCCTAAGCCAGGCGCAGATCGGCGTGCGGCAGATCGGCGACCGGCACGTTGACCGGCAGGTCCACCACCGGGGGGTCGAGCGGCGTCGGATCGGCGAGCGGCAGGGCACGGGCCTGCCCGAGGCCACCCCCGACTGCGCCCCCCACTGCGCCGGGCGTCGGAGCCGCCTTCGGCTCGCAGCAGACGCGGTTCCGCCCCTGGGCCTTCGCCCGGTAGAGGGCGGCGTCGGCCTGCCGCGTCGCCTCCTCGAAGCTCGTCGCGTCCAGCCCCATCATGGCGGCTCCGATGCTCACCGTGACCGTCAGGGCCCCGGACCGATGCGGAAACGGCTCCTCGGCGACGGCCGCCCGCACGCGTTCGGCCACGGGCAGGAGTTCCTGCGGACCGGCGCCCGGAAGAACGATGAGGAACTCCTCGCCGCCCCAGCGGGCGATCAGGTCCGTGGCCCGGAGCGTTGCCCGCACGCGGGCCGCGAACGTCGCCAGGATGGCGTCCCCGCTCTCGTGGCCGTAGCGGTCGTTGATGGACTTGAAGTGGTCGATGTCCAGGATCAGGACCCCGCCCAGCGCCTGCCGGCCCGGGGCCGGAAGGCGGCGGCGCAGCTGCTTCTGCAGGCCGCGGCGGTTGGAGAGCCCGGTGAGCGGATCCGTCTCGGCCAAGCGCAGGAGCGCCCGGTTGGCGCGCTCGGCGGCCATCGCGATGTAGCCGAAATAGGCCAGGACCCCCATGACCTGATCCAGGATCATGGAGTTGCGCTCGGTCTCCGCCGAGGCCGTCGGCCAGTCGGTGCCGACGAGGACCCCGATCGAGACGAGGAAGACCAGCACATAGGATCCGAACGCCACGGTCACGATGGATTGCGACCACAGGCGTTCGACGCCCGGCGACAGGCGAACGGTCTCGCGGGCGGCCAGGAGGGCGACCCCGAGGCAGCAGAGGAACACGGCCGCGACCGCCAGGCGGTTGGCGACACCGGCCGAGAGCAGAAGCGGATAGAGGAGACCCGGGAGGGCGGTGAGACAGATCCCGAGATCGATCCGCACGGGGCGGCCGAAGAAGCTGCGCAGGCCCGTCCAGCACAGGACGAGACTCCCGGCGTAGAGCCAGTAGACGACCATCGCGATCCAGACCGGCGGCACATCGGACGACGGGACGTGCATCATGATGAGCGATCCCACCATCGACGTCCCCATGGCGCCCATCCATTGCCAGAGAAAGGTCTGCTGCCGCTGGCTGAGGGCCATGACGAGAAAGACGACGACGTAGGCACACCGGCTGGCAGCACTGGCAAAGTGAAGGGTGTGGAGATCAAGCATCACGGAACTCCGTCTCCAGACACAGCGCCACCACCGTCACAACAATCACGGCATCTGTGGAGGCTGCCACGGGATTTATCGTTTCATAAGATACGAATACGCAATGAATGCACAGGGGCGACGATCAGGAATATTTATTGTATTTGCACCACTATATCAAATACATATCCGCGAAAATCGTCCTGCAATACTGTAAATCTGCAAGATTAAGGACACGGCAAAGGGCATGCTTAAGAGTATCTTCAGTCGACCCGCCTAGCTTTCCGGGACAGCCCCGCGACCGGGTGCGCCGCGCGAGCCCCGTCCCGGCGGCCTGCCGCCCGGCCCCCGGCGCCCGAGCGCGTCGCGCGGTCCGGCCTCTCCGAAAGCACGCCCCATGTCGAAGCTCGCCTCGTCCCTCGGTTCGCTCCTGGCCGTCGTCCTCGCGGACGGAGCGGGCCTCGCACGGGCGGCGGAGCCCGTCGGCGTCGATCGCGGCTTGCGGGCCGGGGACTGGCTCGTGCGCGGCCGCATCATGGGCACCATCCCCACGGAGCAGAGCACCCACATCGCCGTGATCGGCGGACAGAGCAAGACGCCCACCGCCCTGCTGCCGGACGGCGACGTCTCGTACTTCCTGACGGATCACATCGCCATCGAGGGACAGGCGGGCCCGATCCGGACCCGCCCGAAGATCCGGAACTCGCTGGTGGGCGACGTCGCGATCGGATCGGTCTGGAACGCCGCCGCCATGGCGACCCTCCAGTATCACCTCCTGCCCGGGGCGCGTCTCAATCCCTATCTCGGGGTCGGCCTCGCCGTGACCACGCCCATCGCGATCGACCCGGCGCGGGGGATCCCCGATTTCACGCTCGGGTCGCTGGCCAGCCCCGTGCTCCAGGCCGGCTTCGACTATCACCTCGGCGGCAACTGGTTCGGGAACGTTGCGGTGAAGTACCTTTTCGTGCCGCGTCAATCCTACACGATCGGCGGCGTGCGGGTGGCGGCCGACCTGGACATGCTCATGGTGGGCGCCGGCCTCGGCTACCGGTTCTGAGCGCGCCGCGCCCGAAGCGGGGCGGCGCCGTTCACAGGTCGAGCACGTCCACCGCATCCCCCAGGCGCGCCCGGGCCAGGTCCGCCACGTGGCGGTGGTGGGTGAACAGGATCGGCTGGATCGTGCCGCCCACCGCCGCCAGGGCCTCGAGGCCGTGGGCGGTGCGGGCGTCGTCGAAGGTGAGGAACAGGTCGTCGCCGATGAAGGGGGCGGGCTCGGCGCGGGCGGCGTAGTCCTCCAGGTAGGCCAGGCGCAGGGCGAGGTAGAGCTGGTCGCGGGTGCCCTCGCTCAAGCCCTCCACGGGCACGAGCTCGCCCGAGGCCCGGCGCCCCGCGAGGCGGGGGGTGTCGGCGGCGTCGTAATCCTGGGCGAGGCCCGCGAAGGCGCCTCCGGTCAGGGCCCCGAACAGGGTGCCGGACCGGGTGAGCAGCGGGTCCTGCTGGCCGGCCCGGTGGCGGCCGATGGCGGTGCCGAGCATCAGGCTCGCGAGCTTCAGCACCGCCCAGTGCCGGGCATTGGCCTGGAGTTCGGCCTCCGCCGCCTTGCGCTGGGCGAGCGCCAGCTCGGCCCCGATGCCCCCCTCCAGCTCGGCGCGACGGCGCTCGTGCCGGTCGCGGTCGGCGAAGGCCCGCTGTCCGCGCTGATCCAGGTCCTCGGCCTCCGCCGCCAGGTTGGCGAGCGATCCCTCGATATCGTCGCCGGTGAGGGCGGCGAGGTCCGCCCGGAGATCGGCTTCGCCGTGGCCGTCGGCGGCCCGGGCGAGCTCGGCCCGGCGCTCGGCCAGCTCGGCCTGGCAGGCCCGGCGGGCGGTGAGGCGCCCGTGGAGCGCCTCCGGGTCGGTGCCGGGGGGCAGCCCGGCGGCCGGCCCCTCGGCCATGAGGGCGGTCAGGTCGGCACCCGCGGCCTGCGCCGCCCGGGCCGCCTGCACCCGCGCCGCCTCGGCGGCATCGCGCTGGCGCCCCAGCTCCGCCCGGCGGGTCTCGCCCCTGAGGGCGTCCTGCAGGCGGGTGTGCAGCGCCTTCATGGCGGCGGTGGGGGGCAGGGCGGCGAGATCGGGCGCCACCGCCGCGGTCAGGCGCGCCACCGCCTCGCGATGGACCCCGATGTCGCGCGCGATGCCGTTGACCCGGCCGAGGCGGTTGTCGCGCTCGGACAGGGCCGCCGGCACCGCGCGCCAGGCGGCCAAAGCCGCCTCGGCCTCGTCCGGCGTGGCCGCGGCCGCCAGGCCGAGATCGGCGAGGGCGGGCCCCCAGGCCGTGCGCCAGGCGGCCTCGCGGGCCAGGGCCTCGGCGAGGGCCGCCGCCGTGCGGGCGATCTGCTCCGCGGCGGTCTCGGCGCGGGTCTTGGCCTCGCGCACCGCCTCCCAGCGCAGGGCGAGTTCGCCGACCCGGTCCTCGAGGCGGGCGAGCATCCGGCCGAGATCGAGGCCGTCGAGGTCGGGCAGGCCGGCCCGGCGGCTGAGATCCGCCAGGGGCGCCCGGCAGGCCTCGACCCGGGCGGCCATCCGGGCCTGCTCCAGTCTTGTGGTCTCCAACCCTTGCGCGGAATCCTGCAGGGTCTCGACCTCCGTGAGCCAGGCGGCCATCTCGGCCGGGGCGGCGGGGTCGATCCCGCAGGGGGCCCAGGCCGCCCGCCAGGCGGCGGCGCCCTCGGCCAGCCGCGCCTCGCAGGCGGCGAGGGCCTCGTCCGCCGCGGCGGCCTCGGCCTGCTCGGCCGCGAGGCTGCGGGTGTCGGCCCCCTGCTCGGCCACCCGGGCGGCGTCGCTCACGAGGTCGTCGGCCGCCCGGTCGGCGGCGGCGAGCGCCGCGCCGAAGCGGGTCAGGATCTCGGGGGCGCCCCCGGGCAGGTCGGCCAGGAGGGCGTCGCGGCGGGCGCGCAGGGCCAGGAGGTCCGCCAGGCTCGGGATCGGCCGACCGGCGGCGCGCGCCTCCAGGCGGGCGCGGCGCTGGGCCACCGCCGCCTGCGCCGCCGCCAGGCGATCGGCGGCCCGGTCGCGCGCGCGCAGCGCCCCGTCGAGGGTGCTCCGGTAGCGCGCCACCGCCTCGGCCGAGGGCGGGCGTCCGGCGGCGTAGGCGTCGAGATCCGGGATCGGGGGGCTGAGGCGGCCGGCCTGGGTCCGGATCGAGGCCGCCTCGCGGGTGAGGGCGGCGTCGAGGTCGTCGCGCCGGTCGAGGTCGCGGCGCAGGCCCGCGAAGGCCTTCAGGTCGGCCCGCAGGGGGGCCGGATCGGCGAGGGCGCCCGCGCCCGCCGTGGCGGCGGCGAGGCGGTCCCGCTCGGCCTCGCGGGCGGCGAGGTCCTGGCGCAGGCGGGCGATCGTGGCGGCGTCCTCGCGGCCCGCGCGGATCAGGCCCTCGATGCGGGTGCGGGCCGCGTCCGAGGGCTGGCGCGCCCGCAGGGCCTCGGCATCCGGCAGGCCGATCCGGGCCGCGAGCTGGGCGAGCTCGCGCGCGACGGCATCCGCCTCGCCCTGGATGCGGGGCAAATCGATGCCGCCCTTGTCGAAGCGGTCGGTGCCGCGGAACGCCTCCAGGATCTCGTCGGCCCGGGCGAGCACGCCCTCCTCCACCGGCACCTGCTCCAGGGCCAGGGCGGCCTGCGCGGCGGCGGACCGGGTGCGGGCCGCCGCCTCCGCCGTGGTGCGCAGGGCCGCCAGGGCCTGGCCGAGGCGGTCGATCCAGGCCTCCGGCACCGCGATCAGGCCGGGCTCGGCCTCGGCGCGGGCGGCGGCCGCATCGATGGCCTGGAGCAGCGGGCCGACCCGGCGCAGGCGGGTGAGCCGGGCCTGCTCGGCGGCGATGCGCGCCCGCTCAGCCTTGAGGGCGACGAGGGCCGCCCCGGCGGCCTCGATCTCGCCGTTGAGGTCGCGCCAGTCGCCCGCCCGCAACTCCCCGGCGCGGATCGCCTTGCGGGCCTCGTCGTAGCGCTGGAGCGCCTGGTAGAAGGTCCGGCTCTGGGCGGCGCGCGGCATGAAGATGCCCGCGGCCTCGGTCTCGAGCTCGGCCTGGAGGCCGCTGTAGCCGCGCAGGCCCGAGGCCGCCGCGAACAGGCTGGCACCGACCTCGCCCTCGGCATCCATCATCTCGGCCGCCCCCGCCCGCAGGGCGCGGGCGTCGAGGCCGAAGGCGCGGCAGAACACCTCGCGGGACAGTCCGCCGAGGAAGGGCGCCAGGGCATCCTCCGGCAGGGCCGCGTCGGCGGCGTCCACGAGGGTGTTCCGGTTGCCCTTGCGCCGCCGGAACCCGAGCCGGCGGCCGTCGGCGGCGCGGATCTCGGCACCGATCCGCATCTGCGGCATGTCGTGCAGGAAGTCGTAGCGGGTCCGCGTCTCGATGCCGAACAGGAGGTCCGTGACGGCGCTGAGCGCCGAGCTCTTGCCGGCCTCGTTGGCCCCCAGCACCACGTGCAGGCGCGCGTCCTCGCGGAACGTGACGGTGCGGTCCGTGAAGGGACCGTAGCGTTCGAGGGCGAGGGAGAGGAGACGCATCGGAACCTTGGGGGACGCTTCGGGAGGAGCTTCGGCAGGACCTTCGGGAGGCGCTTCGGGACCCTTGGGGGGCGCTTGCCGGCGGGCGGTCGTTCGACGGGGCGGCGTTCAGCAGGACCGCCCGGAGAGGCGCCCGAGGATCACCGCCTCGGCCTCCGCGCAGAGGGCCTCGAGGTCGGCGGCGAGGTCGTCCTCGGCGGCGAGGCCGGCCGGCATCTTGGCGGCGATCTCGGCCAGCGCCGCCCGGGCGCGGGCGCGGAAGTCCGGCTCGTGGTCCACCGCCGCCAGCAGGGTGGCGGGGTCGATGGCCGCGAAGGCGTCGGGGCGGGCCTCCGCGACGGGCCGGCGCGGACGGGCGGTCTCGATCTTCAGGCGCTCCAGCCAGATGTCCTCGTGGAGGCGGTGGGCGGCGGCCTGGATCTCGGCGGTGAGCCCGTCGCGGTCGGCCGCCAGGCGGTCGTGCGCCGGGGTCTCCCCCCGCAGGCGCACCCGCACGGCGATGAGGCGCGCCGCGGCGGCCTCCGCGAGCGGGCGCAGGGCCGCCTCGACGCGGGCGACCGCCGCGCGCTCGTCGACCACGCCGGAGAGATCGACGTCGACGGGTTGGAATCGGGCCTGGTCGACGATGAGGCGCTCGACGCCCTGAACCCGCCCGTCGGCGACGGACACCGCGACGGCGCCCTTCTGGCCGGGCTCCCGGATGCTGCGCCCCTGCAGGTTGCCCGGAAACACGATCCAGGGGTCGCGGGCGAGTTCGGCGTACTCGTGCACGTGGCCGAGCGCCCAGTAGGCGTAGCCCCGCCCCGCCAGGTCCGCCACCGAGCAGGGGGCGTAGGTGGCGTGGGCCGCGTGGCCGGTGCAGGAGGTGTGCAGGATGCCGATGTTGAACCAGCCCGGCAGGGCGGGCGGATAGGTGAGGGCGTAGTTCTCCTCCACCGCCCGGTTGGGAAAGCTGCGCCCGTGCAGCGCCACCTTGAAGGGCTCGAGGCGGTGGGTCTCGGCCCGGCTCGTCGGGAAGCTGCGCACGGAGTCCGGCAGGGTGATCGAGCGGGTGATGACGCTCTCGGCGTCGTGGTTGCCGCGCACCAGGATGACGGGGATGCCGGCCCGGTCGAGGCGGGCGACCTGCCGGGCGAAGAACAGCCCGATGGTGTTGTCGGACCAGTCGCCGTCATAGACGTCGCCGGCCACGATCAGGAAGGCGACGCTCCGCTCGATCGCCAGGGTGACGAGATCCTCGAAGGCCCGGCGCCCCGCCGAGGCGAAGCGCCGGGCGATGTCGGGGTCCTTGAGGGCGAGGCCGCTGAGCGGGCTGCCGAGATGCAGGTCGGCGGCGTGGATGAAGGTGAACGCGGACATGCGGTGCGGATGAGGGGCCCTGAGAGGCGGCCGGGGCGGGAAGATGCGGGCGCCAGGGTCGCGGGTTTGGCGCCCGATTGCAACGTGGGCGCCCGGATCCGCCCACAAGCCCCTGCGATCCCGAGGCTTTCGTCTCCGATCGCGCCGGCGGCCCTCACCCGTCCAGGGTCATCAGGCCGGCGTTGCCGCCGGCCGCCGCCGTGTTGCGGCTGACCACGCGCTCGCGGACGAGGCCCTCGACCGGGTAGGCCTCGGAGCCGGCGGCCGGATCGGGGCGGGGCCGGTGGATGGCCACCAGGGGGCCGGGACGGGCGGCGAGGGCCGCGGCGAAGGCCGTCAGGGCCTCGGACGCGCCCTCCCACAGGACCGCGTCGGCGGCGGTCTCCGGATCGGCGGCCCGGATGAAGCCGTCCAGATCGTGCGGCAGGGGGTGCGGCAGGGCGGCGAGGAGGACTTGGGCCGGCGCGGTGGGACTGAGAACGACGCGGTTGCCGGTGGCGAGCGCCGCGCCGATCTGGGCCGCGAGGCCCGGCCCGGTCGCCGCCCGGCACAGGATGGTGCCGCGCGGATGCAGGTCGTAGCCGTTCTCCTCGCCCACCGGGCCCGGCAGCCGGAGCCCGCCGCCCACCGGGCTTTGGGCGATCCGCGCTTCCGCAGCCGCGGCCTCCCCGGGCCGGCCCTGGTCGCGCAGCCACCGGACCCAGGCGAGGGCCGCCGGGGCGGGCGGCCCGGGCGGAAGGCCGGTCCCGGCCGGGGCGGCGGCGAGGAGGCGCCGCAGGAGGAGCGGACCGCCGGCCTTCGGGCCGGTGCCGGAGAGGCCGTGCCCGCCGAAGGGCTGCATCCCGACCACGGCCCCGACGAGGTTGCGGTTGACGTAGAGGTTGCCCGCCGCGCTCAGGGCGCAGGCCCGGGCGATCGCCGTGTCGAGGCGGGTCTGGACGCCGAAGGTGAGGCCGTAGCCGGTGGCGTCGACGGCCGCGATCGTCGCCGCGAAGGCGGTGCGGTCGAAGCGCACCACGTGCAGCACCGGGCCGAAGACCTCGCGGGTGAGGGCGGCGACGGACGGGATCTCGATCACGGTCGGGGCGACGAAGGTGCCCCGGTCGCAGGCCTCCGGCAGGGGCGCCCGGTACACGGGATATCCGGCGGCGCGCATCGCGGCGACGTGGGCCTCGATGGCGTCGCGCGCCTGTGCGCCGATCACCGGCCCGATATCGGTGGCCAGCCGGTCCGGGTTGCCGACCCGCCACGCGGCGAGGGCCCCCTTCAGCATGGCCAGGGTCCGGTCGGCGATCTCCTCCTGCAGCGCCAGCAGGCGCAGGGCCGAGCAGCGCTGGCCGGCGGAATCGAAGGCCGAGACCAGGGTATCGGCCACCACCTGCTCGGTCAGGGCCGAGGAATCGACCACCAGGGCGTTCAGCCCCCCGGTCTCGGCCACCAGGGGCACGGGGTGGCCCTCCGGGTTGAGGCGCCGCGCGAGGGTCGCCTGGATGCCCGCCGCCACCGCGGTGGAGCCGGTGAACAGGACGCCGTTCACGCGCGGGTCGGCCACGAGGGCGGCCCCGGTCTCGCCACCGCCGGGCAGGAGCTGGAGGGCGCCCGCCGGCACCCCGGCCGCGCGCAGGATCCGCACCGCCTCTGCGGCGACCAGCGGGGTCTCCTCGGCGGGCTTGGCCAGGACGCCGTTGCCGGCGGCGAGAGCCGCCGCCACCTGGCCGGTGAAGATCGCCAGGGGGAAGTTCCAGGGACTGATGCAGGCGACGACGCCGAGGGGCCGGTGCGTGGCGGGGGCGAAGTCCCGGGCCTGCCCGGCATAGTCGCGCAGGAAGTCCACCGCCTCCCGCACCTCCGCCAGCGCGTTGGCGGCCGACTTGCCGGCCTCGCGGATCAGGAGGGCGATGAGCGCCGGCTGGCGCGCGCTCAGCGTCGCGGCCGCCGCCTCCAGGATCGCCGCCCGCGCCGCACCCGGCCGCGCGGCCCAGGCCGCGGCCCCGGTCCCGGCCTGGGCCAGGGCTTCCCCCACGAGGTCCGGCCCGGCCTCCACCACGGTGCCGACGCGGTCCGCCCGGTCGGCCGGGTTGCGGACGTCGCGGGCCGGCCCGGTGCGCTCGGCCTCGGCCAGCATCGGCACCGCCCGCCAGAGACGCGCGCCCTCCGCCGCCAGCTGGCCGGCGAGATCGGCCAGCGCCCGCTCGTCGGACAGGTCGAGGCCGGCGGCCGCGACCCGGTCGGGGACGAGGTCGCGGGGCTTCCGGATCGCCGGGTGGGGGGCGCCGGGAGGCTGCGCGGCCCGCACCACCGCGACCGGGTCGGCGGCGAGGTCGGCGACGGCCACCCGCGCATCCGCGACCCGGTTGACGAAGGAGGTGTTGGCGCCGTTCTCGAGGAGGCGGCGCACGAGGTAGGCCAGCAGCGTCTCGTGGGTCCCCACCGGCGCGTAGATCCGGCAGGGGCGGTCGAGCCCGTCCGGTCCCACCACCGCCGCGTAGAGGGCCTCGCCCATGCCGTGCAGGCACTGGAACTCGTAGCGTCCGAGATGGAAGTCGGGCCCCGCCAGGGTGTGGAGGGCGGCCAGGGTCTGGGCGTTGTGGGTGGCGAATTGCGGGAAGATCGCGTCGGGGGCGGCGAGCATCCGCTCCGCGCAGGCGCGGTACGACAGGTCGGTGTGGACCTTGCGGGTGAAGACGGGGAAGTCCTCCAGGCCCGCCACCTGCGCCCGCTTGATCTCGGTGTCCCAGTAGGCGCCCTTGACGAGGCGGACCATGAGGCGGCGCCCGGAGCGGCGGGCGAGGTCGACGAGGACCGCGACCAGCGTCAGCGCCCGCTTCTGGTAGGCCTGCACCACGAAGCCGAGGCCGTTCCAGCCGGCCAGGTCCGGGTCGGCGCAGAGGGCCTCCAGGATGTCGAGGGAGAGGTCGAGGCGATCGGCCTCCTCGGCGTCGATGGTGAGGCCGATGTCGTCGTGGCGGGCGAGGCGCGCCAGGGCGGCGACGCGGGGCAGGAGCTCGGCCATCACCCGGTCCCGCTGGGCGCGGACGTAGCGCGGATGCAGGGCCGAGAGCTTGATCGAGAGGCCGGGGCCGGAGACGAGGCCGCGCCCCGCCGAGGCCGCCCCGATGGCGTGGATGGCGTGCGTGTAGTCGGCCGTGTAGCGCGCGGCGTCGGCCGCATTCATCGCCGCCTCGCCGAGCATGTCGAAGGAGTGGGTGAAGCCGCGCGCCTCCTGGTGGCGGGCCTGGCGCAGGGCCTGCGCGATGGTCTCGCCGGCGACGTACTGGCCGCCCATGAGGCGCATGGCCTGGTCGACGCCCTCGCGGACCAGGGGCTCGCCGCCCCGGGCGACGACCCGGGCGAGGGAGCCGGACAGCCCCGCCTCGCGGCGCTCCGCGGCGCGGGCGAGGCGTCCGGTGAGCACCAGCCCCCAGGTGGCCGCGTTGACGAAGAGCGAGGGGCTGTGCCCGAGATGGGCCGCCCAGTCCCCCTGTCCGATCGTGTCGCGGATCAGCGTGTCGCGGGTCTCCGGATCGGGAATGCGCAGCAGCGCCTCGGCGAGGCACATCAGGGCCACGCCCTCCTCCGTCGACAGGCTGTATTCCCGCAGCAGGCCCTGGACTCCGCCGACCGGGCCCTGGGCGCGCAGGCGTCCGACGAGCGCGTGCGCGAGGCGCGCGGTGACCGCCGCGGCCCCGGGATCCGTCGTCACCGCCTCCAGGCAGGCGGCGACGCGCTCGGGCTCGGGCGCGCGGGTCTCCGCGGTCAGGCGCCGACGCAGGGGCGTCGGCGCGGCACGCGGCCCCAGGAACGCACCGAAGGGGCGGGCTGACGGCGGTGCCGGATCGGCAGGGCGCATCGCGGGCTCACGGTTCGGGCGGAACCGCCGCCCCGGCCGGGGAGGATGGGACGCGACGCACCGCGAGTCGAGGCCCCGCCCGCGGAGGGACGTCCCGAGCCGTTTTCCCAACATTAGGCAAGCAGGGATATCGCGAGAAATCCAGTATAGTCCCTGCGTAAACCGGACGCTCCAAAGCAGAAGCCGTAAGTTTTCCCGGGTCGAGCGATCGGCCCGCGCCTGGACGTCCGTGCCCGAGACCCCAGCCCCCCCTGTGTGCCTCGGGCCCGATGCTGGTGGGGTTGGCGCCGCGCCGCGAAGGGCATCACATCCGCGCCGCGCGCGCCTTCCTCGACGGGTCCATGACCGATCTGTCCCGGGCCAGCGGGCTCTCGTTCTCGACCGTCCAACGCCTGGAGGGGGGCGCGGAGGCCCCCGGCCCATCCAGCCGGTACCGGGCCGTCGCCGCGCGCCGGGCGTCCGGGATCCTGTTCTCCCTGATCGAGGGAGCCGCCATCGTCGCCGGCCAGGCCTGAACGCCGTCGCGCGCCCCCGAGCCCCGTCGAGCGGGTCCTGCGGCAGGCGTCGACGCGTCAGGGCCTACAGCAGGGCCTACAGAAAGTGGCGATACACCACGTGGGTGTCGGCTTCCGGCTGGAGGCTGCTCCGGCCGGCGGCGCCGCAGGTCGCGGCGGCGAAGGGCGAAACCATCGCGACGAGGGTCAGGAGCCAGCGAAACGGACCTGCGGCAATCATCGGAATCTCCTCGGCCGGGTGGGGATCGGCGGGTTGGGATCGAATCGTCGCCTGCGATGGCTGCGGGCCTGGGCCCGGGTCCTCCATGGAGCGTTCCGGCCCGTTTCGCGGTGCCGAGACGCACCCGGCCCGCGCTGTGGACGGCCGCACGCGAGCAGGGCGCGCCGTCGCCTTTGGCCGTAGGGTGGGCCATGGCTGCACGGATCCTGGATCGCGACCGGTTCGCGAAGTGTCGCGCACTGATGGAGCGCGGGGCCACGCCCGGCGAGCGCGCGGCCGGACGCGCGGCCGCGACCCGGGTGGCGGCCGCCGCCGGTCTCAGCCTCGCCGACGCGCTCGTCCTGGCGGATGCCGGTCGCCCGGACGCCGGCCGGGCCCCCGCCCCGGACCGCGACCGGCCGCGCCGGCCCGCCGAGCGGACCTACGCCTGGGCGACGCCCAGGCCCGCCCCGGAACCGGTGACGGTGGAGGAGTTGCAGCGGCGGACGAGGCGCGGGGCAAGAAGGCAACGGCGCGTGCCCGCCGGCGCCCGCAGGCCGCCGATCCGGACTGGGAGCACTGGTCCGGCGAGGTCCGCGAGGCCCAGGCCGCCCGGGACCGGGACTGGGCGCAGCGGCGTCCCCCCCGCGCCGCCGATTGAGGGGCCGGCCCCGAGGCTGCAACCGGCCCGACGAACACGCGCGAAAGCCCATTCGGATCGGAACGTGCCGTTCCAAGGCGTCCGATCCATGATAAAAAGACGACGAAGGCGCAGGGTCGCACATCCATCCACGCCGTGATCTCTGTCCGTCGCGCAACGGTAGGCTTGCCGCCGCATGTGCCCGATCCCCGGGACGTCGTCCCCCGAGACAACGCCCCCCGAGACAACGCCGGGATACGGTGCGCGCGGGAAGCGCCCCCTGCCAGGCGGCCCGCGCGGGGCCCGTGCGTCACGGACTCGCTCTCACGCGTCCGAGTGAACGCCATGCGCCTCACGCTCCACACCGATTATGCCCTCCGCACCCTGATCTACCTCGGGGTCAACGGCGAGAGGCGGAGTTCCACGGCGGAGATCGCCCGCGCCTATCGCATCTCGGAGAGCCATCTCACCAAGGTGGTGCACAAGCTGGGTCAGCTCGGGCTGATCCGGACCATGCGCGGCCGTGGCGGCGGTCTCCGCCTCGGGCGGCCCGCGGCCGAGATCTGCCTCGGCACGGTCGTCCGGGCGACGGAGGAGGATTTCGCCCTGGTGGCGTGCTTCTCCGGGGCCGCCTGCGTCCTGACCCCGAGCTGCCGCCTGCAGCAGGTTCTCGGGGATGCCCTGAACGCCTTCCTGGCGGTGCTCGACCAGGTCACCCTGGCGGACCTGATCGGCGGATCGGGGGGCGCGGTCGCGCAGCTGCTCGGCCTGGAGGCTCCGCGCACCCAAACACCCCCCTGATACGGGCTTCGCTCGATCGCAGCGGTGGCCGTATCGGCGAGCCTGCGCGGCGCTCGAGCGAAGCCCGGATCCGCCCTCCCCAAGGGATCAGACGGTCGGTGTCCGGTGGGGACTGGGGGGCCGCCCGGGAGGCGGCGGGGCGCCTCAGTAGCTCTGCGTCGGCCGGTCGAGCACGGTCCGGCCCATCAGGCTGGCGGCGAGATCCACCATGAGGAGGGCCGTGCGTCCGCGCTCGTCGAGGAACGGGTTGAGCTCGACGAGGTCGAGGCTGCCGACCAGGCGGGAATCGTGGAGCATCTCCATGATCAGGTGCGCCTCGCGGAAGGTCGCGCCCCCCGGCACCGTGGTGCCGACCCCCGGCGCGATGCCGGGGTCCAGGAAATCCACGTCGAGGCTGACATGCAGCCGCCCGCCGGCCGCGGCGACCTGCCCGAGGAAGGCCCGCAGGGGGGCGACGACGCCGACCTCGTCGATGCTGCGCATGTCGTGGATGAGCACGCCGGCCTCGAGCACCGCCACGCGCTCCGCCGGGTCGAGGCTGCGGGTGCCCATCAGACAGACGTTGCGGGGGTCGATCGGGGCGGCGGGGGCCGGCAGGTAGCCGGAAAAGCCGCGCCGGCCGGTGGCGTAGGCGAGGGGGACGCCGTGGAGGTTGCCGCTCGTGGTGGTGTCGAGGGTGTGGAAATCCGCGTGCGCATCCAGCCAGAGCACGAACAGGGGCCGCCCCTCCTGCGCCGCCCGGCGCCCGAGCCCCGACAGGGTTCCGGCCGACAGGCTGTGATCGCCGCCGAGGAAGATCGGGAGGCCCTCGGCGCTGTGCCGGTAGGCGGCCTCGGCCAGGGCCTCGGTCCAGGCCGCGAAGGCGCCGAGGTGGCGCAGGGCCCCGTTGGGATGGGCCCGCTCCTCGGCGAGGGCCGGCGCGAGGTCGCCCGCATCGACGATGGAGAGGCCGAGGCCCCCGAGGGTCTCGGCGAGGCCCGCGGCCCGGTAGGCGCTCGGCCCCATGTCGCAGCCGAGGCGGCCGGCGCCCTCCTGCACGCGGGCGCCGAGAAGGATGCAGCGTCGGTTCGTCATGGTCGGGTCTCGCTCCGCAGCGCCGGTCGCGCGGCCCCCTCGCGGGGCCGTGTTGCCCAGGCGACGTTGCCCGGGCGGGTGTTGCCGACTCGGTCTTGCCAGGCCCGTGCCGGGGCCGGGCCCGGCGCGATCCGGCCTGCCGGACGCAGGATAGGCGATCCCCGTGACGCTCGTTCCGGGCGGGACGCCGCAGGTCTTCGTCGCCCCCTCGGTCTCCGCCGCCCCGTGCGGGGCTCGGCATCCCGGCCGCCATGTTTTGTTAACCATTCCGGTCGCAGCGTGCCGCCGTTCCTCCGGCACCGGCGCGCGGCCGGCGGACTGGAGGGAGGCCTCGCCGATGAGTCCCGAATTCGGCGGCGCCTCCATAATCCCGCCCGTTTCTCCGAGCCCAGTGGGGCGGGTCGGGGCCCTGGATCACGCAGCGGCCACGACCATGCACAAGGAGTCTCTCCCATGATCAAAACGCTGCTGGCGCTCTTCACCGTCGCCGCCGTCCTGACGATCCGGGCGTTCCTGAAGCTTCTCTGGCTGCCGTTCCACAGCTTCGGCGGCCTCCTGCGCGGCCGTCCGGCCGCCACCTGAACCCGGGCCCGCAGCCGGGTCCCGATCAGCCGGCGCCGCGACCGGCCGTCCTCCGGCGCGGCCGTCCCGCCGCCGTGCCGGCCTCCTTCGCGATCCCCCGGCCGGCCTCCTTGCCGGCAGCCTTCGCGAGGCCCCGGCCGGCCGCCCCGCCGGGCGTCGGCTTGACCGGCCCCGGCCTCGCCTGGCGCGCCGTCGGCCCCGTCCGCGTCGGCGCCGCCTGGGCGTCGAGGAACCGGCGGCAGGCCTCGAACTGCGTCTCGACCTCGGGCGGGCAGTCCAGGCCGCGCTCCGCCGCCAGGGTCCGGGCATAGCGCAGCATCGCCGCTCTGGGGGCACGCGGCCCGCCGGCCGCGCCCGGCGCCGCCGTTCGTGACGCGGCGGGACCGGCCTCGGCATCCAGGAAGGCCCGGCAGCGGGCGAGGCTGCTCTTGCAGCCGCGGGGCAGCGGGATGCCCTTGCGGGCCGCCAGCGCCACCGCGAAGGCGACCATGGCCGGCGTGGGCGGACGATCGCCGCCGCCCGCGGCTCCGCGTCCCCGCGACGGCGGGATCAGGCTCGGGTCCAGGCTGACCACCTCCGCCTGCGCGATGGCGGCGATCAGGCCGTCGAGGCGGGTGCGGGTGCGCTGCCGGAAGGCCTCGGCCCGCGCCCGCGCCTCGACCCGGGTGGGCGCCCGGCCGATCTCGGCGAGCTCCGCCTCGAACGACGCCCGGCCCACCGGGTCGCCATAGGCCGGAAACACCCGCCGCACCGCCTCGATGAAGGCGAGCCCCACCTCGGTCACCGTGAGGGCCGGGTCCTTGCCGTCCCCGAGGGCCAGGTAGTGGCTCTTCAGGAGCTTGGGCAGGATGGTGTCCCGGGTCGCGGCCGTGCCGAGCCCCTTCGGCTCGTTCGGATTGACGGGGTTCTCCAGGGCCCGCTTCGCCGCCGGATCGTCCACCTGGTCGATCAGGCGGCCCATCACCACGGGAAGCTCGCCCCGGGTGATCCGGCGGGGCGGCTCGGTCACGGCCTCGACGATCTCGGCACCGGCGGCCCTGGCCGCCTCCCCGTCGCGCAAGGCGGGCAGGCGGGTGGCGCGGGCCTCGTCCTCGGGCCGGGCCTTGCCCGGAACGGGATCGGCCTCGATCTCGGCCTCCGCCCCGTAGAGGGCGCGCCAGCCCGGCGCGCGCACGACGCGCCCGCCGACCGCGAAGCGCTTCGCGCCGAGGGGCGTCGCCACCTCGGCCACGACCTCGGTGCGCGCATCGATGCCGTCGGGCAGGTGCGCGGCGCCATAGGCCTTGGCGACGAGTTCCCAGAGGCGGGCGAGGTCCGCCGCGAGGCGCCCGGGCTCCGGCACCTTGCGCAGGGGCACGATGGCGTGGTGCTCGCCCGGATCCTTGACGTAGTGCCCCCGCGCCCCGCGCCGGATGACGGGCGGCGCCGCGGTCAGCAGGGCGCCGAGGTCCGGCAGCACGGAAGCGATGGCGGCCAGCACCGCGCCCGCATCCCCGGCCTGCCCCTCGGGGAGGGCGTCCGACTCGGTGCGCGGATAGCTGAGATAGCCCTGGTCGTAGAGATCCTGCGCGAGCCGCGCCGTGTGCTGGGGGTCCCAGCCGAAGCGCTTGGCGCAGCGGCGGGCCAGGGTGTCCTTCGAGAACAGGCGCGGCGGCGCCCGGCGGACGTCCCGCTGCGTCACCCCGAGGGGCCCGGACCACGCGGTCGCCGCCGCCCGGATGGTCTCGGCCGCGGCGCGTTCGAAGATCCGCTCCTTGGGGAGGTGCCACAGGGTCAGGGCCGCTCCCGTGCCGGTCTCGGCGTGCAGCGCCACCTTGAAGAAGTCCTGCGGGACGAAGGCCCGGATGCGCGCCTCGAGGTCCGCCAGGATGGCGAGCGTGGGCGTCTGCACCCCGCCGAAGCGCCAGGGCTCGCGGAAGGCGGGCGGCCGCAGGCGCAGGGAGATCGCGCGCGTGCCGTTGAGGCCGAGATGGTAATCCTCGTATTGCCGGCACAGCGCCTCCAGGTAGGCGGCGTAGTCCCGCTCGCCGGATTCCGGCTCCCGGGCCAGCATGGCGAAGGCCCGCCGGACGGAGACGTCGTCGAGGGCGCCGAGCTTGAGGCGGTCGACCCGGCCGCGCCAGCCGAGATGCTCCAGCACCTCCCAGGCGATCATCGACCCCTCCCGCCCCGGATCGGTGGCGATGATGACGCGCTCGACGCCCCGCAGGGCCTGGCCGATCGCCGCGAGCTTGCCCGCATGCGACTGGCCGGACCGGTTGGTGCCGCAGATCACCGGCAGGGTGTCGAGGACGATCGGCAGGGCCTCGAACTGCCACACCTTCCAGTCCGGCCGGATCCGGCCCGGCTCCTCGGCGGCGAGCAGATGCCCCTCGGCCGCGACGCAGACGGTGCCGGGCGAGCGGAAGTAGCGCTGGAGCTGACGCATCGCCGACGGCTTCTCGAAGAAGAACAG
Organism: Methylobacterium sp. 001424705; assembly: GCF_059816145.1. NCBI lineage: Bacteria > Pseudomonadati > Pseudomonadota > Alphaproteobacteria > Hyphomicrobiales > Methylobacteriaceae > Methylobacterium > Methylobacterium sp. 001424705. The sequence goes on from NZ_JCBANU010000044.1 coordinate 17,886, forward strand.
CGTGCGGCCGGGCGGGGCAGGGGACATGGGATGGGGCACACGGGCTGGAAGGGGATCGCGCGCGCGGGGCTCAGGCGGCCTGCCCGAGGCCGTCCCCGTCGCGGGCCCGCCGCGCCGACCGTGCGGGCCGGTCCCGGCCCTGCGCCGGGGGATCGACGGACAGGAAGGGCCGGACGAGGACGCGCCGGCCGCGCAGGTCGTGGACGGTCACGTGCCACTCCGCCCAGTCTCCTCCCGCGCCGAGGCTGCGCATCACGTCCCGCGCCACCGCCTCGGCCCGGCGCATCAGTCGATGGGGCGCCCGGATGTCGTTGCCCACGGCGTCGAAGACGCATTCGCGGCCGTTGGTGCAGTGGAAGCGGTAGCGGGCCATGCTGCTCTGACTCCCCCGTCGCCGCGCGTCGGGACGCGCTCGAGTTCACTCTCTGTTCTCATATGCACGCAAGGGCGCCGGGATGGCAAGGGCGGGATGGCAAAGGCGGGATGGCAAGAGGTGGCCCGCGCACGCAAAGCCTGCGCGGGCAGGACCGCCGGGCGGCGGCGTCCTGGGGGAAGTCCTCATGGAAGAAGTCGTCAGCGCCCGCCGGCGCC
>NZ_JCBANU010000045.1:0-14454 GCF_059816145.1 Methylobacterium sp. 001424705
CGGGGCGAACGTCGAGGTCAAGGCGGCGGCCACGACCAATCCCGTCATGGCCGGGTACACGGCCGGCGAGTCGATCCACCAGTACACGAACATCAGCACCTCGTACTTCACCAGTACGGACGGGCTCGGAACGACGCTCGCCAATCAGATCGTCAACGGGCAATCCAACATCGCCGTGATGGCGACGCAGACCGGGGGCAAGAACGTCCACTTCGCCACGGACGGCATGCTGGCCGACAACAACATGCTGGCCCACGCCCTGGATTGGACCATGGCGCCGGCGACGGATTGGCTGACCGATACGACGGATGCCGGCTACACCCAGCAGATGTTCACGGACTTCATCGCATGGGCCGCGCAGGCGGGCTCGGAGTTCGTGACCCTGAACGATCTGGCGCAGCGCACCGCGACCCTGGAGAAGTCCGACGTCAGCTACAGCTTCGATGCGGCGTCGAACGTCCTCACCGCGTCGGCGACCACCGCGGCCGGCGATCTCGGCAAGTTCGCCCTCGACGTCGGCGCCGGCCACACGATCAAGAACGTCGCCGGCTGGTACGCCTACGACAGCAACAGCGTCTTCGTGCCGAAGGCGGGCGGGACCTTCAAGATCGCCCTCGACGGGACCCCGGACGACGTCACCCACCTGACCGCCCTCGCGGACCGGTCCGACCTCCTCAGCGTGACCGGCGACGGCAGCAATCTCAGCTACGCGGTCGTCGGTGAGGGCCACGACCTCATCCAGCTGAAATCCCATGCCGGGCAGATGGTGCAGGTCACCGGGGCGGATGGCGCGAGCCTCTCCGGCGCCACCCTGGACCTGACCCTGAACGGATTGGGCCAGCACACCGTCTCCGTCGTTCTGGCGTCGGCGCCGGTCGGAACGACGGTGGGCGACTGGATCTTCGGAACGGACGGCGCGGATACGATCAATGGCGGGGGCGGAGCGGACACGCTGCAGGGCCTCAGCGGCAACGACACCTACATCGTCGACAACACCGGCGACAGGATCTTCGAGGCCGTGAATGCCGAGATTGACCCGGTCCAGAGCTCCGTCACCTATACGCTGCCGACCGATGTCGAGAACCTGCTCCCGACCGGCACGGGCGCCATCAACGGAACCGGCAACGCGCTCGCCAACGTCCTGACCGGGAACGCTGCTGCCAACATCCTCTTGGGTGGCGCCGGCGCCGACACGATGCAGGGTCTCGGCGGCGACGACACCTATGTGGTCGACAACACCGGCGACGTGGTCGTGGAGGCCGCCAATGCCGGCACCGACACGATCCAGAGTTCCGTCAGCTACACGCTGTCGGCCAACGTCGAGAACCTTCTCCTGATTGGCACGGCCGCTATCAACGGAACCGCCAACGCCCAAGCGAACGTCCTGACCGGGAATGCAGGGGCAAATACCCTTTCCGGCGGTGATGGCGCGGACATCCTGGAGGGAAAAGGCGGGAACGACGTTCTCACGGGCGGCCTGGGCGCCGACGTCTTCATCTTCAACAAGGCCGGCCAGGGGTTTGACACCATCAGGGACTTCATGCGGCTCAGGGCGATAGGCTGCAACTGCACGCTACGAATTACGCTCTCCCGATCGGGAAGCTCGCGACCGATTGGTTCGAGACAAGTGCCTCTGGCATCGCCACGAAGGCGCATGCAAAGTTCATCTTCAACTCGGGCTCACACATTCTGAGCTGGGATAGTGATGGCACCGGAAGCGCGGCAGCAATCCAGGTGGCGACGTTCTCGAACAATGCGGTCCTCAAATATCAGGATTTTCTCGTGATCACTTGATTCACCTTTCGAGACATCCTCGATCCTCGGATATCAAGAATGTCTCTTTGGTCGAGCGAGGTGACGGAATTCATATCCTTTGAGCCGGCTTGAATTCCGCAGTCGATCATCCGCATCGGCCTCGTGTGCATCCGACGCGCGCTGAGACCGGCGTCCTCGAACAGGGCAAGGCGTCCTGCGACGGGCATCGGCAACCGGCAGGCCCGGCTGATGAGATCAGCAAATGCCGGATCCACGTGTTTGCCGCCTATGCCTCGCGACATGACCCTATGCGCCGAGACCGAGACGTCTGCTTGTTCCAGGCATCGCAGCAGTGGTCGAGGGCGCCGATGTAGGCGTGGAAGACCCGGTTGCCGAGCCAGGTCCGACGCATGAACCACCGCAAGTGCGCGAACGGGTCCAGAACTCGGGCAGGCGCGCTAGCAGGGGCATCAGAGGATGTCGCCGGAGACAATCAGCATCTTCATGGCGTGCCGGCCGGCTTGATCGGGCAAGGGTATGGCGTGAGCGCCCGGCGCTGAGGCGTGATGGCGCGGGCGCGCCGAAAGTTTGCGGGAGCCCCTGGCCCGCAAGATCGGGCTCAAGGTTTGCTCAGAGGTCGACACGCCATGATCCGCGGCCCGGCACCGAGCCGGGTCGCAAAAACGCCGTCCCTGTCTGCGCAGTGCCGCAACCGTCTGATATCCGACCCGGCCGCGTCCGAACGCGAGCCGCCCGCCGCGATCGGCGGCCGCGCCAAGAGGCGGCACATCTGGGCCGGATCGCGTGAACCCTTGGCCGGCGCACGCAGGGCCTGCGTATTGCTGCCCGATCACAGCGGCGCGGGAGCGGCCCTCGCATCTTCCTCAGGCTCCGGAACCCGAGGACAAGGCCATGATCGGGACGTCTTCAATACTTGGGGCGAGCCATGATCGAAGAGGCATGGTCTATAATACGAATGCAGTCGATCATCCGCAGATAGATGGAATAAGCCTTTCGCAACGCATCCGAAAGCACCTGATCACGATCGCGTCAGAGTTCAAAGCGGGATTGGGTGGAGCTTCCGCTTAAGCACAATGCGCCATTAACGGAGGGTTGACTCTGTCTTAAAATCTCCACGATATGCATTGATGTTGCCGCGCAGCAAAATCTGGAAACCCCGCACTTGAACTACGAACAGAGAAATTCAGCTGCGTTGTGGAGCCTGACGGCTTCCGGCGACGATACGTTGCGATTTGAACTGCGCGACGGCGATTTCGCAGCTATAGATGCCAATAAATACACGCCAGCCGAACGTACGGATGTTATCTTTACCGATCGATTTGCGGCACAGGATCCAGTTCACATCAACTTCAATCTGAAAGTTGACCCTGGTGATCTTAACTCTGCGTCATTCCTCGTTCTCGGCCAGTTTGTCGCGAACATGGCGGACGGTACGACCGCAGCATCTTCTCCGTTCGACATCGATCTATCGGGCGATCAACTGATCGTATACATCCGCTGGACAGATGTGTCCGGCAAGATCGTCGGCAAGCATATCTACGTCGACAGCGCCAATATCGTACGGGACGCGCTCTATAACATCGACGTCAAGGCTATCTTCGACTCGGGCGGTCAGGGGCGGCTCGTGCTGGCGGTGAACGGCGCCGTCGTGGCCGATTACAGCGGACCTCTCGGCTTTGCCGGACAGGACAGCGTAAGCTGGGCCGAAGGCATCAGTCGCGACGCCAAGGCGACGGAGACGATGGCCGTCGAATACAGCAATCACGTCTTCGAGAGCGGCGATCTGGTCCAGTTCCCAGAGCCGGCTACCTACCTGCCGGCTCCGTCGCTGGCGATCAAGTACGTGAACGCCATCCCGGGGGACAGCGACATCTTCGCGACGACCCTGTACGGTTATGCCCTCGGACGAACGACGGTGTCCATCTATGCCGACGGCGTTCTGGTGGGAACGAGCACGGTCAGTCCCCAGGGTCGCTACGACATCGTGGTCAACGTCGAGTCGGCAGGTAGTCATTACCTGACGGCCGTGCTGACGGACAGCGCTGGGAACTCAAGCATTTCGTCGGTCCCCTCAAATTTCATCATCGGCGACTCCTCGGACCCAGCCGCGCTGACGCCCGCCAACTTCATCCTGTCGATGGGTGGCGAGACGTACTGGGTTCAGAACGCGAGCCGTCCCTGGAGCTTCTCGTCTCCCGACGCAAACACCTTGCGCTTCGAGGTTCGCGACAACGATGTCTTCCTGTGGGATCGTCAGGCCGGCATCTTCAGTGAACGCAGCGAGATCCGCGACGAGCACAACATCAAGGACGGAACTCCGCTGGAGGTCTCCTACAAGTTCAACCTGGAACCAGGAGCTCGGAATGACGCCGCCTTCCTCGTGACAGGGCAGCTGCACCAGGACGACTACATGACCGGGCAGCGGTTCAGTCCGCCGTTCGAAGTCGGGTTCAGCGGCGAGAAGATGGTCCTGACCATCCGCTATCTGAGCGGTGACGGCAAGCAGGCCGAGAAGATCATCTACTCCGATGGCAACGACATCGTTCGCGGGCGCTATTACGACATCAATATCAAGGCCGTGTTTGATCCTACCGGCCAGATTGGCCGCCTGGTGGTGACGCGGGACGGCGTGACCCTTGCCGATTACTCCGGCCCCCTCGGCTTCCCGGGACAGGACCACGTGTACTGGAAGGAAGGGGTCTATCGAAGCTCCGCCGGGGCGGTCACGATCGCGGCGAACTTCCGGGATCTTGTTGTCACCGCCGGCCATGCGGTGACGTTCCCGGACAAGAACGATTTCATCGCCGCGCCCACCATCGATTCCACGAGCATCGCGGGGGATGCTGCGGACCGCACCGTCACCTTCAACGGTCAGGCCAAGGCCGGAACCGTGCTTATTATCTCCGAGGGCGGGACACCGATTGGTGAGACGGCGACCGGGCCGGACGGCACGTTCTCGCTTGGGTTGACCGTTGCGGCCGGCAGCCGACACACCATCGAAGTCTTGGCTCAGGAAGGGAGCCGCAGCGGCGTTGGAACGCTCGTTGAGTTGACGACCGCGGCCGACTTGATCGCCCGCATCGCTTCCTTCAACAAGCAGCCCGCCCTGTCATCAATCGTTCTGACAGACACGAACATCCTGCCGATCTCGGCGGCAACGTATCTTGCCAGCCTTATCAACGCGAATTCAGCCGCCTTGGCAAAGATCCAAGACGATTTCACGTTCATGCGGACGACGCTCGTCACTGGGCAGAGCTATGACAAGCTGACCGAGCAATTCAGCGAGTCGGGCCTCCTCTTGGAGCGGATCCGGTATTCGGGCAGCAAGGTCGTTTATTCGGAAACGATCTCCTCCGATGGGTCGAAGGTCGTCAAAGCCTATCCGCCAGCGGGAGGGGTCGACATCTCCTTCTACGGGGCGGACGGGAAGCTGACGGAGGCAGACCGCATCAACGCGGCGGGCGTGACCTACGCGAAGGAGATGCGCCTCGCTGATGGCTCTCGGGTGTCACACACCTACGATCCCAGGACGGGGGCGGAGACTGGATACACCGCCATCGCCGCAAGCGGCGAGAAGCAGGTGGTCACGCTGAACATCGCCGGCCAGCCCTATTCGCAGCAGGTCTACTCCTACAACGTCGCCGGCAAAATGATCGCCCAGGAGCGCTTCACGGCGGACAACATCCGGATCTACGCGCAAGTCTGGCTTAACGAAGGTTCCAGGGAGATCCACAAATACAGCCCGGCATCCGGGTTGGAGACGGACGTTACGTATTTCCGTCCAGACGGGACATACGATATCAAGACATTGCAGATCGTCGGGCAAGCCTACGCCACCAAGCTCGTGTCGTACTCGTCCGGCGGTAAAATCGTGGGCACCGACACGTTCGACGGCGCCGGAAAGCTTCTTACGTCGGAAGACTGGGCCGCCGACGGGTCGTACGTCGCGTTCACCATCGATCCTCACGGCATCAGGATCGGCTACACACAAACCTTCGTGGACGGCAGGAAGGCCATCGCGGTCAATGCCGCCGGCCCCGGGGAACACCTCCTTCAGAGGAACTTCTACGATGCGGTAGGGCACCTGACCCGAACCGAACAATTCGGGCCGGACGACATCTTGATTTCGACGCTGACATTGAGCGCGGATGGCAGCAGCGTTCTGATCGTCCTCAATGCTACGACCAAACTCCCGAGCGTCATCACCGCCGCTTCAGCCGACGGGGCGAAGGTGGTCTCGACGTTCGTCGCGGATGTCATATCCACTGTCGAGCGTTTCGACCCGGCTGGTCATGCCGTGGAGATCGATCGCTACGATGCTGCCGGACACCTCGTCGAGCTCAAGTTGTTCAGTGCTGACGGATCGTTTCAGCTGAAGAGTCTGAACCCGTCGGACGGGAGCGTCGAAAGTGTCGCCGTCCACGCGACCGACGGCTCCTATACGATCACGGTGTTCGCTCCAGGCAGTTCCACCCTTCTACTGAGCAACAGCCGCTTCGACGCCAGCGGACACCTCCTGGAACGCGTGCTCTACGACGCTGAGGGCCGGACGTTGTCCGTCGAGACGGGGGCGAACGGCACGGCCGATGCCCGTGTGACTGCGATCGACCCGGCGACCGGACTGGCGACGGGGTACAGCGAGACGCATGCCGATGGCAGCAGAACCGTCGTTGCCTACGTGACGAACAGCGTCGAGCAGGTCGCACGCATCGACCTTCTCGACCCGACCGGCAAGCTCCTCACCACGACGCTCTTCGATGCGGCCGGTCATCAGGTCCAGACGACCGAATACGATGACGAGGGTGGGCATCAACTCTCGATCCTCGATCCGGACACGGGCCTGCGCGTGGCGTCGACCTACTTCTCTGAAGATGGGTCGCAGGTTGAATCCACGTACCAAGACGGATCGATCCACTACATCAGAGTCTTCAACGCGTCGCAGGTTCTGATCAGGACAGACCTTTACGGACCGCAAAATCAGAAGCTGTGGTCGGACGTCGCGATCGAGGGCGGGCACCGTCTATCCATCTATGGGCCGTCTGGTTACGTGCAAACCGCGACAGCGACCTTTGTCGACGGCTCGAAGGAGATCACCGAGTACTTTAACTCGGCGTCAGCCACCGCGGCAAGCATCGAACTCTACGACCCTGCGTCAAAGCTCATCTTGAAAACGACCTTCGACGTGCTCGGGCACAAGGTCATGTCTAAGAGCTTCGGGATGGATGGCAGCGTGCTGTCGACCCAGTACGATCCCGCGACGGGCGAGGCTACGGGGTACGTTAGGACGGATGCGAGCGGCGCATATGTCGCCGGGATCTACGACTCGCGGTTCCCTAAAGGCCTCCGGGCGTTCGATTCCTACGACGCGTCTGGCAAACATCTCACCGCGAAAACCTGGAATGCCGACGGTTCAATCTCGGTGTACGTGATCAACATTTCCGGAATGAAGACCGGCGTGACCACGACCAAGCTGGATGGATCGTACAGCGTGTCGCAGTTCCTGGCGGGAAGCGAGGTGCTGCTTGCCTCTTCGTTTACATACGGTGCCGACAAGCAACTGAAGGAAACCAACACCTTCAACAATCTTGGTCAGCTCATCAAGACAGAAATCCGTCAGCCGGACGGATCGCGCGAGAATCATACCTTCGACGCTGCGACGGGTCATGAGACCGGCTATACAATCCGCTATCTAGACAAGAGCCAAGTCATCGCGAATTTGGCCGTGGTCGGAAAGGGCTACACCGAGCAATACGCCACCTACGACGGAGCCGGAAAGCTCGTGTCGATGATCCGGACGTATGGGGATGACAATCATACAGTCGCCTTGAACACCCAGGTGAGGGGAGACGGATCGAGCGAGACGCACAACTACGACACGGCCGGAAGAGAAATCTCGAAAATTCTGACGTACAGCGACAGCTCACAAGATACGTTAGTCTTCACCTATATCGGCACCTCCACGGTGGCCGACACGACTCAGCAGATCCATAGTGGGGTAGGCGGAGTCAAGCAGTGGAGCGACATCGGCAAGGCGGACGGAACTCACCTGCAGACGGCCCTCGCAGGCGGCGTGAGTCTAACCTCGCATACCGACGTTCCGGACACCATGTATGTTCACAAAACAGCGTCCGACACCTTTGTTTTCCCTTCTCATTTTGGGAATGACACGATCATAGGCTTCAAGGCAGGCGCCGCGTCGAACCACGACATCGTTGAGATTCAATCTCCCGCTGGCTTGAGTTATGAGCAACTCAGTGCATTGGCGACAAAGTCAGGCGGCGACACTCTCCTAAGCATCAGCCCAAACGACACCATCTTGTTTAAGGGGGTAACGCCAGACAAGCTTGTCGAGGCCAATTTCCATTTCACGATCCACGCAGATCTTTACGTTTAGAGCAACATCTGGGTACTCCGACGAGCCTCCCTGCACTGCCCCCTGATGGTTCAGGGGGCAGCGGTGGATGGGATCGTCAGAGGACGAACGGGCGCGGTGCGCGGCCGGGCGCGTTCCCTGGCGACGATGGAGCGCAAGCCCCGGCGGGCCTGGGTGCCACTCATTAACGGACAGCTGTTCGTCGGCCTAGTCACAGCCGCCCTATGCCCCTATCGTCGACGGCGCTTCACCCTGCCCACAGATGCGAGAGTGCACAGGTGGTGCCAGGATCGCCGCGCCTCGACCGTCATTATGTGTACGGCATGCAGCGTTATATTCTTCGCGCCAACGCCTTGTGCGTCGGTCAGCCCGGGGGATTGATACCGGCCGGGTATTGTGTTGCCCGTTAGGCCCTGACATCGTGCGAGACATGCTCAAGGTGAATCCATCCGACTTCGACCGCCCTTCGCCCATGGCTGGGCCCGCCGCACCCTTTACGCTCGATCTGGCGCAGTACTGGGGTGTCGTGCGGCGCGAGTGGCCGCTGATCGTGGGTCTGGCGACGGCGGCCGGACTGCTGGCGCTGTTGTACTGCCTGACCGCGCAGCCCCTGTACACGGCGTCGGGCGCGATCATGATCGACGCGCGCAAGAACCAGCTCCTGGGCAACCAGCAGGTCTTCAGCGACGTCGTGCTTGATGCGAGCGTGATCGAGAGCCAGGTGGAGCTCATCCAGTCCGAGAGTGTGGCGCTGGCCGTGATTCGCGACCTCAAGCTCGTCGACGACCCGGTCCTTGCCGATGGGGGCGGTATCGGTCCTCTGTCCTGGCTGCGGGGTCTTCTTGGCTCGGGTAACGATGCAACCTCGACTTATGAGCGCGAGCGCGCGGCGGTGACGGCCTTCATTCGCGCGTTGAAGGTCAAGCGGGCCGGGCTGACCTACGTCATCGATATCGAGTTCACGTCCCCGTCGGCCAAGCGCTCGGCCGAGATCGTGAACGCGATCTCGGACGCGTACATGGTCAATGAACTCGATGCGCGCTACCAGGCGACACGGCGCGCCAGCAGATGGCTGCAGGACCGGATTAAGGAGTTGCGCGAGCAAGCCAACGTGGCCGAGGCCCGGGTGCAGAATTTCCGCACGCAAAATCGGATCATCGACACCGGTCGGGGCCTGCTGTCGGAGCAGCAGCTCGCGGACGTGAACACACAGCTCGCAACGGCGCGGGCCGCGACCGCGGAGGCGAAGGCGAAGCTTGACCGCATCACCGAGGTGGCAAGCGGCGACGTTCCGGACGCGACCGTGACGGACGCCCTGCGCAGCGAGGTCATCACGCGGCTGCGCGCTCAATATCTGGACCTCTCCTCGCGCCAGGCCGACTGGGCGGCGCGCTACGGAGCCAATCACAGAGCGACCGTCAACCTGCGCAATCAGATGGATGAAATCCGCCGCTCGATCGTCGACGAGGTGCGCCGGATCGCGCAAACCTACCGGAGCGACTACGAGATCGCGCGGGCGCGGGAGGAATCCTTGCAGGCGAGCTTGGCTGGGCTCGTGAGCCAGGCCGGCGCCACCGGCCAAGCGCAGGTAGAATTGCGCGATCTCGAAAGTTCGGCCCAGACGGCGCGCAACCTCTACGACAGTTTCCTCCAACGCTTCCTGGAGGCGACACAGCAGCAAACCTTCCCGATCAGCGAGGCGCGCCTAATCACGGCGGCGACACCGCCCCTGTACAAGAGCGCGCCGCGCAACCGGCTGATCGTGCCCGGCGCCGTCGTGGCGGGCCTCCTGCTTGGGATGGCGACGGCCTTTCTGCGCGATCGCCTCGCCGACGTGTTCCGCACCGTGCGAGACGTGGAGACACATACCGGCGCGGAGTGCCTCGGCATCCTGCCGCGGGTCGAGTTGCGTGACGTGGCGCCGGCGCCGGCGCTTCCCCAGGCGGGAGCGCGGTCGGTGATGCGCACGAGCCCGGTCACGCGATATGTGCTCGACGCACCGTTCTCGCGTTTCACGGAAGGCCTGCGGAGCGTAAAGGTGGCGATCGACGTCAACGGATATGCCCGCGAAACGCGGGTGATCGGCGTCGTTTCGGCGGTGCCGAACGAAGGCAAAACGACGGTGGCGGCCAACCTCGCCACGCTGATGGCGCAGCTGGGCCATAAGGTGATGCTCGTGGACGCCGACCTGCGCAATCCCACCCTGACCCAGGCCCTGGCGCCGCAGGCGGAGGCGGGGCTGGTGGAGGTGCTAACGGGCGCGCGTTCCCTGTCGGATGTGATCCATGTCGAGGCAGGGACGGGGCTGAACCTCGTGCCAGCCGTGATCAGCAGCCCGATCTCGCATACGGCAGAGCTGGTTTCCTCGCAAGCGATGGCGTCGCTTCTCGAGACGGCCCGGGAGCAGTACGCCTACATCGTGGTCGACCTCCCGCCCGCCGTGTCGGTGGTGGACATCCGGGCGTGCGCACACCTCATCGACGGGTTCGTGTTCGTGGTCGAGTGGGGCCGGACGAGTCGGGAAGTGGTGGCAGAGGCGTTTGCAGGGGCGGACCTGCTGCGCGAGCGACTGATCGGGGTGGTGCTCAACAAGGCCAACATGGCGGCCCTCAAACGGATCGAGGGCTACAAGGGCCGGCATTATGCCAATTATTACTACGACCACAGCAAGGCGGCGTGAGCCGCACGTCTCCTCGGATCGGGATCGCTTCGACAAGGGGTGATATCGTCCGGGCGGTGGCTGCGCCGTCGCCAGAGGGCGTCCCGAGAGTCGGCACCCCGTGCCATCCGCTTCTCGTAGTGGGCTTCTCCATGATCGCGAGCGCCGCCTGCCGGAGCGACGGCACCGGGATCTTCGCGGCCGAGCGCCGACAGAGGGCGATCCCGGTCCATGCGGGCCGGCGGAGCCGGGGTCCGGTGAGGGAACCCGGCCGTCGTTGCGGACGCGATGGGCGCCCCGTTGAGCCGGAACCGCCCCCAGCGGAACCGGGCCGGGCTGGCGCGTGGCCGGCCGCCTCGCCCCAGATTGCAGTCAGCGTCCCCTACCCCGTCTGAGAGGTTCCCGATGCGTCGTCTCGCACGCCTCCTCGCTCTCCTTCTCGCACCCGCTTCGGCGTCGGCCCAATCCTGGCCCGACCTCGCCGACGCCAATTCGTGGACCTTCGCGGCTAATCGCCTGGGGGTTCACACTGGTGTTCTCGTCGCCACGCCTGCGCAGCGGGCGGCCTTGTCCCACGTGTACCAGGTCTCGCCCGAGTACCCGGCCACCGGACTGCGTCTCGCCTTCGTAAACTTCTGGGTTGACCAGAGCGGCGGTCCGATCGTTGAGCGCTGCCCCGGCAACCCGAAGACGATCGATTTCGCGACCGTATTCATCGGTGCGACCGCCTATCCCGTCAAATTCGGCGGCGCCACGTCGGCTGTGGTCCGGGATTGCGACTTCATCTGGTCGGACCCTCTACACGACGCTTCCGGAGCGCCCGTTACGCTGCCTCCCGGGACGACCTACTTCATCCGCTCGTCCCAGAGCGTCTCGGTGGGCGAGAGTCTCACCCAGGGCAACGCCCTCCAGCTTAATGGGCGTCACTCACATGCCTTCCTGGGTGAAGGCGTCGAGTACACAGGCGCGCCGCAAATGGCCCGCCGCCTCTCCGGAACGGTGGCGGCGGTCGGCAACGGCAGCGCCCTCATGGGGCCGGCGCTCGCCATCGCACAGGGCTGGGACGGGCGTCCTGCCGCCGTGATCGTCGGCGACAGCAATGGCGTGGGCCAGTCGGATCTCGACTTCTCGCCCGCCACCAGGGGCGTCACGGGCTTCGTCGCTCGGGCTCTCGACGATGCCGCCACGGGGCGCTGGACCTTCGCCAACCTCTCGGTGGGCGGCACCCGTCCCGGTACACAGGCCTCGATCGCGCCAGGCGAGTACGGGCTTCGGATGCGCCTCCTGCGCTCCATCCCGAATCGGCCCTTCAACCGAGTCTTCGTCCAGATGGGGGCAAACGGACTGTTCACGAGCCTGACGCGATGGCAGGCGGACATACGGGCGCTCTGGCGCTTCTGGCGCCACGCCTGCCCGGTCTGCCCGGTCTACCAGACAACCTACTCGCCTCGGGTTCAGGCCCTTGAAGGCACCCGCTGGACCGACGAGGCCCGAATGGTCCCAACGGATCTGACCGTTGACGCTTGGCCGGACGGGCGACGCTGGCAGGCCAGGCGCTGGCTTGCGACAGGTCAGGGCCTGCCGCCCTACGTGACGGTCCTCGACGTCTCGCCGGCCCTATGCAGCGACAGCAATCCGGTAGCGTTTCGGGTTCCCACAGGGTCGTGGACGCTCGGAGCGCCGGCAACGACCTCGCCCAGCGCGAGCGCGATCCAGCTCTCGGGTGAAACCGCGCCCACGCCCGGCGATGCCTACGTCATCGAGGCCGGTACGCCCAACGCCCAGACGGTGATCGCGCTCACCGTCACGGGATCGGGACCTTGGTCTGTCCTGCTCTCGGCCAGCCTCGGGCGAGTTCACTCGGTCGGCGCACCCGTTCTCAAGGCGCCCACGGGCGACGGCCTCCATATGGGTGCGACGCCGCATAGATGGGCCGCAGCGGCGCTGATCGCGCTCAAGGCGAACGGAACGCTGAAATAATCGATCGATGCGAGGTTTGCTTCTCAGCCTTCACAAGCACCTCGGCATGCGCATGGTTGCGCGCGTATCTCTGCGGGAGGGACGTTACCGAGGGGTTGGAGCAGCGCTCTAGATGTTTGATCCCAGGGTTTGATGGTGCAGTCTTCACACTGTAGTGGAGGGACGCGCTATGGGCCAGGTTCTTCACGGCAGCGCCATGACGACTGAGGCGATCCGTCGAGCGATCCAGCATAGTCATCTTTGGACGGCCCCTGCTCTGCAACGGTAAAGTTGGGCTGATCTGACGATCGGTCGGGTGCGGTCATCTTTCCGGCCTGTTGGCGCGGCGCTGATGGCCGCTGGCCCTGATGAAGTCCGCTGACCAGGTCCGTTCAAGCGAGCGAGCGCGAAGCTCGGACTATGCTGCGGTGTGCCTGGTTTGCGGCCGCGTTCCGATCACCATCAACCCTCATGCACCCTTCCAGTCCAGAGCTGCGGGGCTACCGCAGCGATTAAGCTAAGCGTGGCTCGCCGTGCGATAGACGTCTCCACGTGCCAGCAGCGCCCAAGCGATGCGTGCCGTCTTGTTGGCCATGGCCACCGTCACGACTCGCGCCGGACGACGCTCAAGGAGGGATCGGATCCAGGCGGCCGCACCCTGGGTGCTCGTTCGCGCCCGGCGGAGCACTGAGGTCGCCCCCATGACCAGCAACTTGCGTAGGTAGCGGTCTCCCATCTTGGAGATACGGCCTAGCCGCTCCTTGCCGCCCGACGAGTTTTGGCGTGGCACGAGGCCGAGGAAGGCTGCGTACGCGCGGCCCGAGCGGAAGTGGGTTGGATTGGTGACAGTGGCCACCAGGGCCGTGGCGGTGATGATCCCCACACCGGGAATGCTGGCTAGGCGCTGGCTCGCCTCGTCCTGCCGATGCCATACGAGCAGCACTCGCTCAAGTTGGTTGATCTGGGTCATGAGGGCCTTGATCTGTGCCACCATCAACAGCATTGCGGACGCTACGATCGGCGGGAGGCGCGCCTCATCAGCTGAGCGGATCTGTACGACGAGGTCGGCTAGGCGCAGCGCACCCTGCGGAGCGATGAGCCCGAACTCGGCGCAGTGGCTGCGCACGGCGTTGATGAGCATGGTGCGCTGGCGGACCAAGAGGTCTCGGCCGCGATGCAGCACCAGCACGCTCTGACGCTCTGCGGTCTTGATCGGAACGAATCGCATGGTCGGTCGTGAGACAGCTTCACAGATTGCCTGAGCGTCGGCCGCGTCGTTCTTCTGACGACGAACATAGGCCTTCACGTAGGCTGGCGGGATCAGCCGGACCTGGTGCCCGAGTGCGGACAAGGTGCGGCCCCAGTAATGCGCCGTGGCACAAGCCTCCATCCCGATGAGGCAAGGCGACAAGTCTTCGAAGAACCGGAGGACCTCCGATCGCCGAAGTTTTTTCCTGAACACGACGCACCCGCCGGCATCGACGCCGTGGACCTGGAAGACGTTCTTGGCGAGATCGAGCCCGATTGTGATGCTGCTCATTGCATAAACTCCTTGCCGAGGTGGACAGCGGCAATACCGTACCAAGCGCTGAGGCCGGGTGCAGGGGCCATCCACATGGGGTAATCGCGGGAGCGAGCCCCCTTTGAGCCGATCGGTCTTGGACGGCGGCTGTTCCCCAATACGATG
>NZ_JCBANU010000046.1:0-14158 GCF_059816145.1 Methylobacterium sp. 001424705
CCCGCGCGGCGGCCGCGCGCCGCGCCCCCCCCCCCCCCCCCGCGCCCCCCGCCCGCCGCCCCCCCCCCCGCGCCCCCCCCCCCCCCCCCCCCCCCCCCCCCCCCCCCCCGCCCCCGATTCGATTGCGTCCCGTGCCGAGCCCCGCATGGACGGGGCCGGTTGCGCCCGCACCCTCCCGCATCGCGGTGAATGCGCGCTTAAGGTCGGCGACGGGTTCCGCTCAAGCGGTCGGATGTGGCGAAGGTATGGCTTGCCGCGCGCGCCTGCACGAAACGGCTCCAAACGGCCGGCGGGACCGTCGGTTGCCGGGTGGGTGTCGCAATCGGGCCGCGGTTCGGGCGGCGTCTCAGGGTTTTGGCAGCAACTGGGTGACGTGGCCCATCTTGCGGCCCGGCCGGGCCTCGCCCTTGCCGTAGAGGTGGAGCTGGCTCCCCGGCCGGGCGAGGATCGCGGCCCAGTCGTCCACGTCGCCGCCGATCAGGTTGTGCATCTCCACCGCCATGCCGCCGACCCGGGCCGAATCGCCGAGCGGCCAGCCGCAGACCGCCCGGACGTGCTGGGCGAACTGTGAGGTCGTCGCGCCCTCGATGGTCCAGTGGCCGGAATTGTGGACCCGCGGGGCGATCTCGTTGACCACGACCCGGGCCGGGCCGTCCGCCTGGGGCACCAGGAACATCTCGACGGCGAGCACGCCGACATAGTCCAGCGCCTCGGCGATGCGGCGGGCGATGCCGATGGCGGCGGCCTCGGTCTGCGGCGCGATGCCCGGGGCGGGCACGCGGGTGACGGCGAGGATGTGGTCGCGGTGCTCGTTGGCGCAGGGGTCGTAGGCCGCGAAGGCCCCGTCGGCGCCGCGGGCGGCCACCACCGACACCTCCGCCTCGAACGGCACGAAGCCTTCCAGGATGCAGGGCGCGCCGTTGAACTCGGCCAGGATGGCGGCGGCGTCGACCGGCCCCTCGGCCCGGATCATGCGCTGGCCCTTGCCGTCATAGCCGAAGCGGCGGGTCTTCAGCACCGCCGGGCGGCCGATCTCTTCGAGCGCCCGGGTCAGGTCCTCGGCCGTGTCGACGGCCCGGAACGGCGCGGTCTCGATGCCGAGGTCGTTGATGAAGCGCTTCTCGGTCAGCCGGTCCTGGGTCGTGGCGAGTGCTGCGGCGTTCGGGTGCAACGGCGCCTTCGCGGCCAGGGCCTCGGCGGCCTGCGCCGGGATGTTCTCGAACTCGTAGGTGACCACGTCGACGCTCGCTGCGAAGCGCGCCAGGGCCGCGACGTCGTCGTAGGCCGCGATGGTGGCCTCGGCCGAGACGTCGAAGGCCGGGCTGTCGGCATCGGGCGCGAAGACGTGGACCCGCAGGCCGTAACCGGCGGCCGCGAGGGCGATCATGCGGCCGAGCTGGCCGCCGCCCACGATGCCGAGGGTCGCGCCGGGGCGGATGTCGGGGAGGGCGGTCACGGCGATTCGCTTTTCAAGGCAGGTTCCGGTTCACGGCAGATGGGAGTTTACGGCTGGTCGCTCTGCGGGGTCTCGGCGACGCTCGCGGTCTGCGCGGCGCGCCAGGCTTCGAGACGCGCGGCGAGGCCCGCATCGGTGAGGGCGAGGATGGCGGCGGCGAGCAGCGCCGCGTTGACGGCGCCCGCCCGGCCGATCGCCAGGGTGCCCACCGGGATGCCGGCGGGCATCTGCACGATGGAGAGCAGGCTGTCCTGTCCCGACAAGGCCTTCGATTCCACCGGCACGCCGAGGACGGGGAGGGGGGTCATCGCCGCGGTCATGCCCGGCAGGTGGGCCGCGCCGCCGGCGCCCGCGATCACCACCTGGAATCCTTCGGCCTTGGCGCCCTTGGCGAAGGCAACAAGGCGGTCGGGCGTGCGATGGGCCGAGACGATGCGGTCGTCATGGGCGACGCCGAGCGCATCCAGCGTCTCGGCGGCATGCCGCATGGTCGCCCAGTCCGACTGGCTGCCCATGATGATCGCGACCGGGGAGGCTCCCGCCATGGTCGTCAGATCCCTTCGCGATCAGGTGGTAAGACGGGCCGTGCGACGCGACGCGGCCCTTGGGAACGCCGAATACAAAAGCGGTGGCGTGCCCGCAAGGCGGCACCCGCCCGGACACCCGCCCGCCGGGGGCCCGGTCAGGCGATGATGTCGGGGGTGATCTGGTCCTCGAGATACGAGATCCGGTCGCGCAGGAAGAGCTTGCGCTTCTTCAGGCGCTGGATCTGCAGCTGGTCGGCCACCACCCCGACCTCGAGGGCATCGATCGCGCCGTCGAGGTCGCGGTGTTCCTGCTTCAGCCGCGCCAACTCGTCGGCGGGTTCCACCGACGCATCGTTATCGAACTGGACCGCCATCGCACCTGATGCCCCGGGACGCTTTCGCCGCAGACCATGCGTCAGCCGCTCGGCCTGGGCAAGAACCCGCCGCGCCTCCTGCACAACCATCCGCCTGCACAAACATCCGTCAAGCCGAGCCGTCGATAGGCTTCGACAGCCGGCTGATCATATGCCAGTCTGGCCCCGTCGAAACGAGACAGGAGACACAGCTCATGTCACTGCAGACGCACCTGACCCAGCTCGCCCGCAAGCACGAAGCCCTCGAGCGGGAGATCCACGACGCCACCATCCGACCCTCGGCGAACGACCTGCGCATCGCAGAGCTCAAGAGACGCAAGCTCCACCTCAAGGACGAGATGAACCGCCTGCGAAGCGAAACCGACCAGCTGCATTAGCGGCCGTCTCACCCCCACCGCCTCATCTCTCGAGCGTTCGCCGCCGCCGCTGGTCCCCAGGGCGGCGGTTTTCGTGTCCGGTGTCTTGGCGCCGCTGGTCCCCAGGGCGGCGGTTTTCGTGTCCGCCGACTTCGCGCCGCCGGTCCCCGGGGCGGCGGTTTTCGTGTCCGGTGTCTTCGCGCCGCCGGTCCCCGGGGCGGCGGTTTTCGTGTCCGCCGGCTTCGCGCCGCCGGTCCCCAGGGCGGCGGTTTTCAAGTCCGCCGGCTTCGTCTCGCGAAGCGCGGAAGCAAAAGCCTGCGCCTCGATCCGTTCGGCAGGATGGCGCAGCAGTCCGGCGGCGTAAATTCCGGTAGAGTGCCGAGAAACCGGCAGTACGACCGGTTCCGCGAGGACACGCCATGGACGCCACGCCCCACGCCCCGAATCCGCGGCCCGGCCGCTATGCCGAGACCCACGCCGCCTCGCTGGCCGACCCCGAGGCCTTCTGGCTCGAGGCGGCCCGGGCGATCGACTGGGCGAGCCCGCCGACCCGGGCCTTCGACGCGACGCTCGGCGCCTATGGCCGCTGGTTTCCCGACGCGACCCTGAACGCCTGCCACAACGCCGTGGACCGGCACGTCACGGCCGGGCGCGGCGACCAGGCCGCGATCCTGTACGATTCGCCCGTCACCGGCACCCAGCGCCGAATCACCTACGCGGACCTGCGCGATGCGGTGGCCGTGCTCGCCGGGGTGCTCCGCGACCTCGGGGTCGGCCGGGGCGACCGCGTCGTGATCTACATGCCGATGGTGCCCGAGGCCCTGTTCGGCATGCTCGCCTGCGCCCGCCTCGGCGCCGTCCATTCCGTGGTCTTCGGTGGCTTCGCCGCCAACGAACTGGCGATCCGCATCGAGGACGCCGCACCGAAGGTGGTGCTGGCCGCCTCCTGCGGCATCGAGCCGAGCCGCGTCGTCGCCTACAAGCCGCTCCTCGACGCCGCCCTCGCCGCCTCGGCGCACAAGCCGGCGGCCTGCCTGATCCTGCAGCGCCCGCAGGCGGCGGCCGACCTCGTGCCGGGGCGCGACCACGACTGGGCCGATACGGTGGCACGGGCGGAGACCGACGGCCGGCGGGCGGCCTGCGTGGACGTCGCGGCCACCGACCCGCTCTACATCCTCTACACCTCCGGCACGACGGGAAAACCCAAGGGCGTGGTGCGGGACACCGGCGGGTACTGCGTGGCGCTGGCCTGGTCGATGCCCAACCTCTACGCCGTGGCGCCGGGCGAGACCTACTTCTGCGCCTCCGACATCGGCTGGGTGGTGGGCCATTCCTACATCGTCTACGCGCCCCTCCTGCACGGCTGCACCACGGTGCTGTACGAGGGCAAGCCTGTGGGCACGCCCGATGCCGGAGCCCTCTGGCGGGTGGTTTCGGAGTCCGGCGCCGCTTGCCTGTTCACGGCCCCGACGGCGCTCCGCGCCATCAAGAAGGAGGACCCGCGCGCCGAGCGGGTGGGCGCCTACGACCTCTCGGGCTTCCGCTCCCTGTTCCTGGCCGGCGAGCGGGCCGACCCCGATTCCGTGGCCTGGGCCGAGCGGGCCCTCGGCCGCCCGGTGATCGACCACTGGTGGCAGACCGAGACCGGCTGGGCCATCGCGGGCAATCCCGTCGGCCTCGGCCGGCTGCCGGTCAAGCACGGCAGCGCCGGCGTGCCGATGCCGGGCTACGACCTCGCGGTGCTGGACGAGGCCGGCAAGCCGGTGCCCGCCGGCACGATGGGCACCATCGTCCTGCGGCTACCCCTGCCGCCGGGCTGCCTGCCGACCCTCTGGGGCTCGGAGGCACGCTTCCGCGCGAGCTACCTCGCCACGTATCCGGGCTGGTACGACACCTCGGATGCCGGCATCGTCGATGCCGACGGCTACGTCACGGTGCTCGGCCGCACCGACGACATCATCAACGTCGCCGGGCACCGGCTCTCCACCGGCGGCATGGAGGCGGTGCTGGCGAGCCATCCGGACGTGGCCGAATGCGCGGTGATCGGCATCCGCGACGCCCTGAAGGGCGAGCAGCCCTGCGGCTTCGTCGTGCTGAAATCGGGCGTCGCGCGCCCGACCCAGGCGATCGAGGGCGAGCTCGTGGCCCTGGTCCGCGCGCAGATCGGCCCCGTCGCGGCCTTCAAGCTGGCGCTCACCGTGCAGCGGCTGCCCAAGACCCGCTCGGGCAAGATCCTGCGCGGGACCATGAAGCGCATCGCCGACGGCGAGCCCTGGACCACCCCGCCGACCATCGACGATGCCGGCGTGCTCGACGAGATCGGCGCCAGCCTGAAGGACCGGGGGATCGGGGCCGGGTAGTCGGGCGGGCGGGTAGCCAAGCGCGCGCCGGCGCGCCACCTATGCGGGGATGCAGCCAAGCCGGAGCCCCGTATGACCGCCCGCCTGTTCGAGCCCCTGCGCCTCGACAACCTCACCCTCGAGAACCGGATCATCGTCGCGCCGATGTGCCAGTACTCGGCCCATGCGGGCCAGGCCGGCGACTGGCACCTGATGCATCTCGCTCAGATGGCGATGTCGGGGGCGGGGCTCCTCACCCTGGAGGCGACCGCGATCTCGCCGGAGGCCCGGATCTCGCCCACCGACCTCGGGCTCTATTCCGACGAGACCGAGCGGGCGCTGGGCCGCGTCCTCGACGCGGTGCGAGGCTACGCGCCGGTGCCGATCGCCATCCAGATCAACCATGCGGGCCGCAAGGCCTCCAGCCGCGCCCCCTGGGACGGCGGCGCGCAGATCGACCCCGAGGCACCGGATGGCTGGCGCACGGAAGCCCCCTCGGCAATGGCGCACGGGGAAGGCGAGGTGGCGCCGCACGCCCTCGATTCGGAAGGGCTGAAGCGCATCCGCGACGGCTTCGTCGCCACCGCGCGCCGGGCCCTGCGCCTGGGCATCGAAGGCTTCGAGCTTCACGGGGCGCACGGCTACCTGCTGCACCAGTTCCTGTCGCCGCTCTCCAACCAGCGCACCGACCAGTATGGCGGCCCCCTCGCCAACCGGATGCGGTTCCCGCTCGAATGCTTCGAGGCGGTGCGGGAGGCCGTGCCGGCGGGCAAGCCGGTCTGGATGCGGGTCTCGGCCACCGACTGGGTCGAGGAGGGCTGGACCCTTGAGGAGACGGTGGAACTCGCCCACGCCTTGAAGCGCCGGGGTGCGGCCGCGATCCACGTCTCCACCGGGGGCCTCTCCACGCAGCAGAAAATCCCGCTCTCGGCCGGCTATCAGGTTCCGTTCGCCGAGCGGATCAAGACCGAGACCGGCCTCACCACCATCGCGGTCGGGCTCATCACCGAGGCCGCCCACGCGGAATCGATCCTGGCCGAGGGCCGGGCCGACGCGGTCTCCCTGGCGCGCGCCCTGCTCTACAACCCGCGCTGGCCCTGGCACGCGGCGGCCGAACTCGGCGCGCAGGTGCGCGCGCCGCGGCAGTACTGGCGTTCGCAGCCGCGCCAGTTCAAGGACCTCTTCACCGATACCCAGCACGGACAGCGCTGAGCGGGCCCCCGCGAAACCTCAAAGGCCCCGACCGCTTTCCTTCAGTCACCCCGCCGAAGCGGGCGTTTCCCGAGAGATCACGCAGCATGGACGACGACGACGTCACGACCTTCGCGGTGGAACGAGTCCGCCTCGACATCGAGAACGGCATCACCCTGATCTCGGGGGCCGACGACGAGGAGGAGCCGGCGGGCTACTTCATCATCCAGATCGAGAAGGGCGATCCCGACGGGCCGCTGATCGAGGTCTTCGGCGAGGACCTGACCCAGTCGGACGGCGTCACCCGGCTCGAACTCGGCCTGCGCCACCTGCAGTTCGCTTTCGACCCGCGCAGCACCATCGGGGCCGAGATGCCGTCCGTCCGCATCGAGTCCCGCACGGAGATCCCGGAGGGCGTACGCGCCCGCTTGTCCGTGGCGTTCGGCAAGCGCGCGAAACGCGCCTGAGACCCGGGCTTGCGCGAAGCGCGCCTGAGACCCAGGCCAGCCCGCGTAAGGTTCAGCAGCAGCGAGGCGAAGAGGCAGTCCGTGGCGATCAAGGTCGGCGACTACGTCGCATCCGAGGACAACGAGGCCACCATGACGGTGGTAGCCCTGGAAGGGGACCGGGCGCTCTGCCGCTGGTTCGTCGACGGCGACGTCGACGGCGACGAGAGGCAAGCCTGGATCGACCTTGCGGCGCTGACCGTTCTGTAGACGGGGCGGTACCGGACCCGGAGGGAACATGTCCGAGATCGAGGAGAAGCGGCGCGAGATCGCCGAGCTGATCGCGCTGGAACTCGGCCTCGGCGACCTCGAAGCCCTGAGCGCGGCCGACCGCGCCGCCGTGGACCGGCAGACGGCCGAGACCATCGCGGGCTGCGGGGCGGACAGCCCGGAGCCCGCCGACTGCACCGAGGCCAACATCCGCCTGCGCGGCCTGCTCCAGCAGTACCGCGCCCTGCAGATCCTCCGCAGCGACGAGGCCGATGCGCGGCTGGCGGAGGAGGGCGAGGTCTTCGGCCGCGAGGACGATGCCTGAGCGGCCGCGCCGTCAGCGCGCCACCGCCCCAACCATCGGGCCGAGGGGGCGGCTGAGATCCGAGCGGTTCATCGACGGGGCGTAGAGGCTCGACACGCTGCCGTCGAGGAAGAGCGCGTTGCGGCAGCCGAGGGTGTCCTTGTACAGGCGCGCGAAGGCGCCGAAGCTCACCGGCCGCTCCGAGATCGCGAACACGGCGGTGCGGCCGTCGTCGCGGACCCCGACCCCGTTGCGGATCTTCTGGCTCGGGCCGTCCGCGGAGATCTTGGGGTGGATATGCCCGTCCACGACGAGCATCGGCCCCGACTGCGTGGCGAAATCCGGCTTCGGGGCGCTGCGCAGGTAGCGGCCCGTCTCCATCACGCCGGCACGCTCGCCCTTCACCCAGAAGATGCCGTTCGGCTTCAGGTGAAAGTTGCCCGGCCCGTTGGCGGTGGAAACGCCCTTCAGCTCGCGCCCGTCCTCGATGTAGAGCCCGACCGGGGCCTGGCCCTTGTCGTACATGCCGGCATTCATGGCAAAGCGCAGGGACGCCCCCTGCTTCTCCGCCAGGGTCGAGAGCGAGGAATAGGGCAGGCCATCGGCCCCGAGCCAGAACAGCCGCACCCGCTCGCGGCGCAGGTCGACCGTGCAGACGGTGTAGGCCTCGCCCTCCGCCTGGACGGCCCGGCAGGGCGCGGGGGCAGGGGCGGCCGCCGGCGCGGCCCTGGCCGGACCGCCGAGGGCGAGGCAGGCGGCGCTCAGGAGGGCGGCGCGCAGAAGGGCGGGGACCGGGAAACGGCGTATCCGAACGCGAGCCCGCACGACATCCTGCACCATGGTCACCCGCATCCCCCTCGACCGCGCCCGCCGGAGGATCGTGGCGGCCGGCCCCGCTTCCTCGCCCGAAACCCCGGGCGATTTCAAGGGCGGCCCGATGTCCGGGGCGACCACCGGGGCCGGGCAGGGCTCGGCGCGCTTCACGATGACGGGAGAGTCGAAACGCGCATGAACCCTTCCGGGTGCCACCGCGTTTGTGCGTCCAAGGGGACGTTTCGGCTTCTTTCGGAGACGATGTGATGAAACGAGTTGTTCTGGCCTCGGCGGCCATGATCGGCGCGCTCGCGATGATTCCCGCCACCGCGGAAGCGCGCGGCGGGTTCGGTGGCGGCGGTTTCCACGGTGGCGGCTTCCACGGCGGCGGATTCGGAGGCGGCGGCTTCCGGGGCGGCTTCGGTGGCGGTGGATTCCGGGGTGGCTTCGGTGGCGGTGGATTCCGGGGTGGCTTCGGCGGCGGCGGCTTCCGCCATGCCGGCTTCGGCTATCGCGGCGGCTTCGGCGGCTATCGCGGTGGCTTCGGTGGCTACCGCGGCGGATATTACGGGCGCGGCTACGGGCGCGGCTACGGCTACGGGCTCGGCGGCCTGGGTCTCGGCGTCGGCCTCGGCCTGGCGGCGGGAGGTCTCTACGGAGGCTACGGCCCGGGCTACGGCTACGGCTACGGCTACGCCCCGGTGGGCTACGGCGCCTACGATTACGGCTACGGCGGCGGCTGCTACACGGTCCCGCGCGTGCGCTGGACCCCCTACGGCTACCGCCGGGTGCTGGTCGAGCGCTGCTACTGATCGGATCGCCTGATCGGCGTTTTTCGAGGGGCCGCCGCGTGCGGCCCCTTTTCGTTGGCCGCTGGTCCGCGCCTCAGCGACGCCTCTCCTCCCGGCGCATCGGCATCGCGTCGATGGTCTCGAACAGCGCGTCCGCCGGGATCGGCGCCGTCGCGGTCCGCTTGGCCTCGCCGTCCTTGCCCACCAGCACCACGCGAAACCCGTCCGCGGGGAGCCCGAGGACCGCCCGCAGGCGCCGTGCCTCGCTCGTGTCGCCGAACGCCTCGCGGATCACGAGATCGCGCTCCGTCATGCCGGCTCGGGCTGTCTCGAGCGCGGCGCGCTGGGCCGTGACCCGGGGATCGCCGGGCTCGGGCGCGGAGATCACCAGAACCCGGGACGTCCAGCGCTCGCGCGCCAGCGGGTTCTCCGCCGCCTGGGCCGCCGTGACGCCGAGCAGCATCGCCCCGATCGTTCGCCATCCGCGTGCCATCCTGATCCCTCCTGTGCCGGTCGCCTCGCCCGGACAACGCGCGGAGGGGCCGCCGGACCCGTCGCCCGACCCGCGCGGAATTGTCATCGGCTGCCGCCGTCCCATCTGTCGGGAGATCTCCCGACGGGCGCGTCCACGGCGCGCCCGTCGCCTCTCGCGAACCCCATCGCGAAAACCCTGGAGCCGCCCCATGACCCACGTGAATCGCCGCATCGTCCTCGCCGCCCGTCCGCACGGTGAGCCGAACGCCTCGCATTTTCGGCTCGAGGAGGCGCGGATGCCGGTGGCGAAGGCGGGCGAAGTGCTGCTCGCCAACCGCTGGCTTTCCCTCGACCCCTACATGCGCGGACGCATGAGCGCGGCGAAATCCTACGCCGAGCCGGTGGCGATCGGCGACACCATGGTGGGCGCCACCGTGGCGGAGGTGGTCGAGTCCCAGCATCCCGATTACCGCGTCGGCGAAACGGTGGTGGGCTTCGGCGGCTGGCAGGACTTCGCCGTCTCCGACGGCCGCGGCCTGCGTCGCCTTGATCCGGACGCCGCACCCGTCACCACCGCCCTCGGCATCCTCGGCATGCCCGGCATGACGGCCTATACGGGGCTCCTCAATATCGGCAAGCCCAAAGCCGGCGAAACCGTGGTGGTGGCCGCGGCCACCGGGCCGGTGGGCTCCCTCGTCGGGCAGATCGCCAAGCGCAGGGGCGCGCGGGCGGTGGGCATCGCGGGCGGCCCCGAGAAATGCGCCTTCCTGCGCGACACCCTCGGCTTCGACGCGGCCATCGACCACCGCGCCGAGAACTTCCCCGACGCGCTGGCCGCCGCCTGCCCCGACGGCA
Organism: Methylobacterium sp. 001424705; assembly: GCF_059816145.1. NCBI lineage: Bacteria > Pseudomonadati > Pseudomonadota > Alphaproteobacteria > Hyphomicrobiales > Methylobacteriaceae > Methylobacterium > Methylobacterium sp. 001424705. The sequence continues at coordinate 10,197 of NZ_JCBANU010000046.1, forward strand.
TCGACGTCTATTTCGAGAATGTCGGCGGCGCTGTGTTCGACGCGGTGCTGCCGCTCCTGAACAACTTCGCCCGCATCCCGATCTGCGGCCTCGTCTCCGGCTACAACGCCACCGAGCTGCCGCCCGGCCCCGACCGGGTGCCGGTGCTGATGCGCGCGATCCTGTCGAAGCGCCTGCACCTCCAGGGCTTCATCGTCTGGGACTTCGCCGCGCAGGAAACGGCGTTCCTGGAGGAAGTCGGGGGCTGGCTGCGCGACGGCCTCGTGGTCCATCGCGAGGACATCGTCGACGGGCTGGAGAACGCGCCGGAGGCCTTCGCGGGCCTGCTGCAGGGTCGGAATTTCGGCAAGCTCATCGTCCGCATCCGCTGAGCGAAGGGCAGGGCGCGCTTCCGAGGCGCCTTGCCCCCTGAACAGAACAGAGATAGAACATACAGATCCCCCCGATTCCCTGAGAGTCACGGGGACAGCCCGCCGACCGCGATTGCCGCCGGGGCCCGAGAGGCCCATGACAGGGCGGCGTCCCGGTCTTTCGGGGCCGCAGCGCGCAGTGAGATCGATCGGTAGGAGAGAGCGGCATGGCCGGCAGCGTGAACAAGGTGATCCTGGTGGGCAATCTCGGGCGCGACCCCGAGACACGGCGCCTCGCCTCCGGTGATCCCGTGGTCAACCTGCGCATCGCCACATCGGAGTCCTGGAAGGACAAGATGTCGGGCGAGCGCAAGGAAAAGACCGAGTGGCACTCGGTGGTGATCTACAACGAGAACCTCGCCCGCGTGGCGGAACAGTACCTGCGCAAGGGCTCGAAGGTCTACATCGAGGGACAGCTCCAGACCCGCAAATGGGCGGACCAGTCCGGCGTCGAGAAGTACACCACCGAGGTGGTGCTCCAGCGCTTCCGGGGCGAGCTGACCCTTCTCGACGGCCGCAGTGGCGGCGGTGAAATGGGCATGGACGAGGAGAGCGGCGGTCAGATCAGCCGTGGCGGCGATTTCGGCGGCGGTGGTGGCGGACGCGGCGGCGACCGCGGCGGGGATTACGGCGGCGGTCGCCCCTCGGGCGGCGGCGAGCGCCGACCCGCCTCGGGTGGCGGTGGCGGCGGCTCGAAGCCGAACTTCGACCTCGACGACGACATTCCGTTCTAGGGTCGACCCCGCGTCGTTGATCGCGCGAGACGCCAGGTCCCGACGGTCATCGGCGCGGCTCCGGGATCAAATCGCCGCCTCGTTCGTCTCCTGTAAAGGCCAAGCTCGCCGCGCCATCCGGCGCGGGGACTGTGGCCGGCCAGGCAGGGGTTCCCGTGAGCATCGGACTGATCGCGCTTCTCGATGACGTCGCGGGTCTCGCCAAGGTGGCGGCGGCCTCCCTCGACGATGTCGCCGCCCAGGCGGGCCGCGCCGGCGTGAAGGCGGCCGGCGTCGTCATCGACGATGCCGCCGTGACGCCCCGCTACGTGGTGGGCTTCGCCGCCGAGCGCGAACTGCCCATCGTCGGCCGCATCGCGCTGGGCTCCCTGCGCAACAAGCTGCTGTTCCTGCTGCCCGCCGCCCTGGCGCTCGGCGCCTTCGCGCCCTGGGCGATCACGCCCCTGCTGATGCTCGGGGGGGCCTATCTCTGCTACGAGGGCACCGAGAAGGTCTACGAGGCGCTGTTCCCGCACAAGGCCCATGCCCACGCGGCGAAGCGCGACGAAGCGGCCGGCGATGCCCAGGCCCTGGAGGATCGGAAGGTCTCCAGTGCGATCAAGACGGACTTCATCCTCTCGGCCGAGATCATGGCCATCACCCTCGCGGCCCTGCCCGAGGGCTCGATCTGGATGCGGGCGGCGGTCCTCGCCGTGGTGGCGGTGGGGATCACCGTCGCGGTCTATGGCGGCGTCGCCCTGATCGTGAAGGCGGACGATGCCGGGGTCGCGATGGCCGCCAACGGGTCGCGCTCGGCCTTCGGCAGCCTCGTGCGCGGCCTCGGCCGCGCCCTGGTCAAGGGCATGCCGGGCTTTCTCAAGATCCTGGCCATCGTCGGCACCGCCGCGATGATCTGGGTCGGCGGCGGCATCCTGGTGCACGGCCTCGAGGGCTACGGCCTGCCCCAGATCGGCCACGCCATCCACGCCGTGGCGGCCGGGGCGGCGGGCGTCGCCGGTCCCCTCGCCGGGACGGTCGAGTGGCTCGTCACCGCGGCGGGCTCCGGCCTCGTCGGTCTCGTGGTCGGCGCGGCCCTGATCCCGGTGACGAGCTTCCTCCTGGCACCGGCCTGGAACAGCCTGGCCCGGCTGCGGACCCGGGCCGCCTGAGGTCTAGGAGGCGCCGCGCAGGAGGGCGATGTGCCGAACCGCGAGTTCGTAGCCATGGGTGCCGAAGCCCGCCATCACGGCGGTTGCGGCGAGCGAGACGTAGGAGTGCTGGCGGAAGGCCTCGCGCCGATGCACGTTCGAGATGTGGCACTCGATGATCGGCACCTCGCAGGCGTTCAGGGCATCGAGGATCGCGATCGAGGTGTGCGTGTAGGCACCCGGATTGATCACGATCCCGGCCGAGCCCACCCGGTAGGCCTGGATCCAGTCGATGAGCTGGTGCTCGGCATTGCTCTGGTGACAGGCGACCGCGAGGCCGAAGCCGGCGGCCAGGGTTCGACACCGGGCTTCCACATCCGCCAGCGTCTCGTGCCCGTAGATGTGGGGTTCGCGCTGGCCGAGAAGGTTGAGGTTCGGGCCGTTCAGGATCAGGATCGTGTCGTGCATGGACGCCAGTCTTAAGGCGGGTGGACGGGCCCGGAAAGGGTCCTGTCGCGCCCGGCGCGGCGCGCTTGCGGTCGCCGCCCGCGCGGGCCATGCCGGGCGGGGAGGGGCGCCCATCGCCGCATCCGCACAGGAGGACGTTTCATGAACGAGCCCGTCGTCATCGCCGTCGCGATCACCGGCTCGGTGCCCCGCAAATCCGACAACCCGGCGCTGCCGGTCACGGTGGCGGAGCAGATCGCCTCGACACAGGCCGCCTACGCCGCCGGGGCCACCCTCGCGCATATCCATGTGCGCAACGACGACGAGACGCCGTCCTCGGATCCCGATCGCTTTGCCGCCGTCCAGGAAGGCTTGCGCCGGGCCTGCCCGGGTATTGTGGTCCAGTTCTCCACGGGCGGGCGGGGGCGCGACCCGGCGAGCCGGGGCCTGTCCCTGTCGCATCGTCCCGACATGGCCTCGCTCTCCACGGGGTCGGTGAACTTTCCGACCATCGTCTACGAGAACCACGCGAACCTCGTGACGGACCTCGCGGGTCAGATGAAGCGGTTCGGCGTGCGTCCCGAGATCGAGATCTTCGACCTGTCGCATCTTCACGGCGCCCTGCGTCTCGTGGAGGCCGGGCTGATCGATGACCGCCCGCACGTCCAGTTCGTCATGGGCGTGAAAAACGCCATGCCGGCGGACCCGCACCTCCTCGACCTCATGCTCGGCGAGATGCGCCGCATCCTGCCCCGGGCGACCTGGACGGCGGCCGGGATCGGGCGGCATCAGGCGAAGGTGATGGATTGGGCGCTTGCCCGCGGGGCGCATGCCGTGCGGACCGGCCTCGAGGACAACATCCGGATCACCCGGGAGCGCCTCGCCAGCGGAAATGCCGAACTCGTCGCCCTGGCGGCGGAGACCGTACGGCGGCACGGCCGTCGGGTTGCCACGCCGGCGGAGGCCCGCGCCTTCCTGGGCCTGGGGCAGGCGTGAACGTCGAAAGCCCGCCCTGGATTTCACCGGGGCGGGCTTTTTGTTGAGTTTGGTTGCGGGGACAGGATTTGAACCTGTGACCTTCAGGTTATGAGCCTGACGAGCTACCGGGCTGCTCCACCCCGCGCCAACGTTTGATCGTTTGAGAGGGAACGGCTCATTGGTGAGCTGTCTTGTTCTGTGCAGGTCTGGCGGCGACCGACTCTCCCGTGTCTTGAGACACAGTACCATGGGCGCTGGTGCGTTTA
>NZ_JCBANU010000047.1:0-13150 GCF_059816145.1 Methylobacterium sp. 001424705
CCCCCCCCCCCCCCCCCCCCCCCCCCCGCGCCCGCCCCCGCCCCGCGGGGCGCGCGCCCCCCCCCCCCCCCCCCCCGCCGCCGGGGCGGGCTCGGGCTCCGGCTCGGGGGCCGGCGCCGGCTGCTCCTTGCGGCCGAACAGGCCGTCGAGGAACGAGGAGACCTGGGCGGAGGCCGGCTGCGGCAGGGCGAGGCCCGCCGCCAGGACGAGCAGCGGACCGGCGGCGAGGCGGTGACGGCGGCCGATCATCGGGACGCTCCCTTGAGGCGATGCGTAGGCGTGCGGATCGAGTGCGGGTGGTGCCCGCTTAGAAGCCCGCCCTGTGGCGAATATGCGACGGGTGGGACGGCCACCGCCCCACCCGCGCCATCCGGCTCAGTCGTCGTAATCCATCATGCCGGAGGCGGCGTGGCCGCCCTCCATCAGGATCTCGCGCTTGCCGGCATGGTTGGCCGGGCCGACGATGCCCTCGATCTCCATCCGCTCCATGATGGAGGCGGCGCGGTTGTAGCCGATCTGCAGGCGGCGCTGGATGTAGCTCGTCGAGGCCTTGCGGTCGCGCATCACCACCTGCACCGCCTGGTCGTAGAGCTCGGCGCCGGGATCGATGCCGCCGCTGCCCGCATAGGCGCCGGCGTCGAAGATCGGGGCGTCGCTGTCCTCGATCTCGGCCGCCTGGGCCTTCTCGGCCCGGTCGGCCTTGTCCGCCTTCGCGCCCTTGGCGGGCTTCTCGTCGCCGCTGCCGTCGTCGGCCGTGACGGCTTCGAGGTAGGAGGGTCGGCCCTGGCGCTTGAGGTGGGCGACCACGCTCTCGACCTCCGCATCGGAGCAGAACGGCCCGTGCACGCGCGTCGTGCGCCCGCCGCCGGCCATGAACAGCATGTCGCCCTGGCCCAGCAGCTGCTCGGCGCCCATCTCGCCCAGGATCGTGCGGCTGTCGATCTTGCTCGTCACCTGGAAGGAGATCCGGGTCGGGAAGTTGGCCTTGATCGTGCCCGTAATCACGTCGACCGAGGGACGCTGGGTCGCCATGATCAGGTGGATGCCCGCCGCCCGCGCCATCTGCGCCAGGCGCTGGATCGCCCCCTCGATGTCCTTGCCCGCCACCATCATCAGGTCGGCCATCTCGTCGACCACGATCACGATGTAGGGCAGCGCCGAAAGGTCCATCTCCTCCGTCTCGTAGACGGCCTGGCCGGTCTCGCGGTTGAAGCCGGTATGGACCTCGCGGGTGATGGTCTCGCCCTTGGCCCGGGCCTCCGCCATGCGGGCGTTGTAGCCGTCGATGTTGCGCACGGCGATCTTGGACATCTTCTTGTAGCGCTCCTCCATCTCGCGCACGGCCCATTTCAGGGCGATCACCGCCTTCTTCGGGTCGATGACGACGGGGGAGAGCAGGTGCGGGATGCCGTCGTAGACGGAGAGCTCCAGCATCTTCGGGTCGACCATGATCAGGCGGCACTCCTCCGGCTTCATCCGGTAGAGGAGCGACAGGATCATGGTGTTGATGGCCACGGACTTGCCCGAGCCCGTGGTGCCGGCCACCAGCAGGTGGGGCATCTTGGCCAGATCCGCGATGATCGGCTCGCCGCCGATGTTCTTGCCCAGGCACAGGGCAAGGCTCTGCTTGGTCTCGGCGAAATCGGCCGAGGCGAGGAGTTCGCGCAGGTACACGGTCTCGCGGGTGTCGTTGGGCAGCTCGATGCCGATGACGTTGCGGCCGGGGACCACGGCGACGCGGGCGGAGACCGCCGACATCGAGCGGGCGATGTCGTCCGAGAGCGAGATCACGCGGCTCGACTTGGTGCCGGGCGCCGGCTCCAGCTCGTAGAGGGTGACGACGGGTCCGGGACGCACGGCCAGGATGTCGCCGCGCACGCCGAAATCCTGCACCGTCTGCTGGAGGTTGAGGGCGTTCTGCTCCAGCACGTCGGCATCGACCTCCTCCGTCTCGTTCAGGGGCGGCTCGGCCAGGAGGTCGAGGGCGGGGTGCTCGTAGTCGGCGTTCTCCACGAAGGACATCGGCACGTGCCGGCCGGCCGGGATGAGGAGCGGGCGCTCGGGCAGGATCGCGCGCGGCATGTGGACGGCCGGGACCTCCGGCGCCGCGACGGCCTCCGCCGCGGGGGCGGACGCCTCGGCCTCGACCGGGACGGACCCCTCGACCGCGTCGGTCGACGCGACCGCGTCGGTCGACGCGACGGGCGTCGGAGCCTCGATCTCGGGCTCGGGGGCGGACAGGCCCTTGGGATTGCGCAGCAGCACCGGGCGCGCCGGGATCGGGGTCGGCACGAAGGCGGGCTCGGCCGCCCGGGGCGCCGCCGCGACAAAGGCAGGGACGACGGGGGCAGGGACGACGGGGGCAGGGACGACAGGCGCCGGCTCGAAGGGCGCGACCGGCACGAACGGCATCGCCCCCGGCAGGGCAGGGGAGGGGGCCGGAAGCGGAGCCGCGACCATCGGGGCGGCCACCAGGGCCGCGGCGCCGACGGGGGCGGCCGGACGGCCGGCGCGGATCGCCGCGCGGGCCGCCATGGCGTGGAGCGGGGTGGGACGGACCGGCGCCGCCCCCGGAACCGCGTTGTCCTGGCCTTCGACCGGGCGCGGCGGGCCGAAGGGCTCGAACCGCACGAGGTGTTCCAGGCGGTAGCCCGCCCGGGCCGGCGCCGTCTCGGCGGTCGCGTCGGCCGGGGCGGAGGCCGCGGGCTCGACCCGTGCCGCAGCGCCGTCGAAGGCCCCGCGCTCGGAGACGGGGCTTTCGGCGGTGGCGATCTCGGAGGGGACGATCTCGGAGGCGGCGATCTCGGACGCCGGCAGCGGGGCGGGCTCGGCCTGGATCGCCGACCAGGCGTCGAGGGCGGCGCCGTCGCGGCCGTCGAACCAGGCCTGGACCTCGGACCAGTCCGGCACGTCCGACCAGTCGCGATCGTCGGGGATCACGGCCGTCTCGACGGGCGCGGTGTCTGCGAGGGCGGTCTCGGCGAGAGACGTTTCGGCGAGAGAGGTTTCGACAGGGACGGCCTCGACCGGCGCGGGCTCCGGCGCGAGCGCGGCGGGAGCCTCCGGGTCGGGACGGACCTGGCGCCGGTCGGGGCTGCGGAAGAAGCGCACGCCGGGGGGGGCGACGAAGGGCTGGCGCCACAGGGGCTCGGGCACCTGGGCGGCCAGGGCCTCGGCCTCCGCCTGCGCCGCGCGGGCGGCCTGCTCCCGCGCCTCGGCCTCGAGCCGGAGCGCGTCCTGCTCGGCCTGGAGGCGCAGGGCCTCCGCCTCGGCCTCCGCATGGGCCTGGGCGCGGGCGGCGCGCTCGGCGTCCAGCGCCCGCTGGCGGCGCTCGTGCAGGACGGGATCGGGGGTGCGGGTGTAGCGCACGGCCGGTCCGGCCGGGGCCGCCGCGGCAGGGGCCGGGGCCTCGCCGGCCTCGGGCATGATCGCGGCCGGGCGGCGCGGGGTCCGGATCAGGACGCGGGGCGCGGGCGTGTCGGCCTCCATCTGGCCGTCGTCGAACCCGACCGCGGGGGCGGCGCGGCGCGGGATCATGTCGAGGGTGGCGCGGTCGTCGAAGACCTGGGCCGGCCAGGCCTGGATCGCCGGGGCGGGCCGGAAGGCGAGGCCGACCTCGTTGCGGCCGACCAGGGCCTGCGGGCTCGTCATCCAGCTCGGGGTCGGGCGGGTGGCCGCCACCGTGTAGTCCGGCCGCTGCGGCGGGCCGGCGAGGCGGCGGGAGAGGGTCGCCCGCAGGTTCATCAACCGGTGCGCCAGGGCGCCGATCGACAGGCCGAGGCGGTCGCCGCCGCGAACGGGGCGCGAAGGATCACGATGGGAGTAGGGGAGCCGTCCCGATGCGCGCATGATTGGCCGGATGTACTCAAAACGGGTCCGCCGCCGGGAGCGGCGCGGTTCAGCGCTGAGTTAGGGGCATCGTCGTTAACAGACGCTTGATTTGACCGCGCGACCGAGGCCCGATCGCCTGAACCGGGACCACCGAACCGCGCCCGTCGAACCCGGAGCCCCCTCGCCCGGCCCCTCGCTGGGCCCCTTGCTGGCCCCTTGCTGGGCCCCTTGGCACGCCGCCGAACCCTTGCGCTGGAGGCGGATGGCGGCAGGGGTTAAGGTGCGGCGCGATCAGTCCGGAGCCCCGCCCCTTGCCCAGTCCCTCGGCGACCACGTCCGCCCCGGCCGATCCCGGCTTCCGCTCCCTCTACCGGCACGGCTTCGCCCGGGTCGCCGCCTGCACCACCCGCAGCCACCCGGCCGACCCGGCCCGCAACGCTGAAGGCATCCTCGCCCTCGCCCGGTCGTGCGACGAGGCCGGGGTCGCCGTGGCGGTGTTCCCGGAGCTCTGCGTCTCGGCCTACGCCATCGAGGACCTGTTCCTGCAGGTCACGGTGCTCGAGGCGGTGGAGGCGGCGGTGGCGCGCCTCGTGGCGGATTCGGCCGCGCTCCAGCCCGTCCTCGTCGTCGGCGCGCCCCTGCGCTGGGGCCACCGGCTCTACAACTGCGCCCTGGCCATCCACCGCGGCCGGCTCCTCGGGGTGATCCCGAAGAGCTTCCTGCCGACCTACCGGGAGTTCTACGAGAAGCGCCACTTCGCCTCCGGCGCCGGGATCGCGGGCGAGAGCATCCGGGTCGCCGGCCTGGAGGCGCCCTTCGGCACCGACCTGCTGTTCGCCGCCGCGGACGTGCCCAACCTGGTGCTCGGCGTCGAGGTCTGCGAGGACCTCTGGGTGCCCGCCTCCCCCGGCATCGACGCGGCCTTGGCCGGCGCCACCGTGCTCGCCAACCTGTCGGGCAGCCCGATCACGGTGGGCCGGGCGGACTCCCGCGCGCTGCTGACGCGGGCCGCCTCGATGCGCTGCCTCTGCGCCTACGTCTACGCCGCCGCCGGCACCGGCGAATCCACCACCGACCTCTCCTGGGACGGGCAGACCAGCATCGACGAGAACGGGGAGCGCCTCGCCGAGGGGCCGCGCTTCGCGTCCGAGCCCGTGATGACCCTGGCCGACATCGATCTCGGCCGCCTCGCCCAGGAGCGGCTCCAGATGGGCAGCTTCGACGATTCGGGCCGTGCCGCGCCCCGCGGGCCGACCTATCGCCGGGTGGCCTTCCGGCTCGATCCGCCGGCCGGCGACCTCGGCCTGCGGCGCACGGTCGAGCGCTTCCCCTTCGTGCCCGCCGATCCGGCCCGCCTCGCCCAGGATTGCTACGAGGCCTACAACATCCAGGTGGCGGGCCTCGCCCAGCGCCTGGAGGCGACGGGGACGAAGAAGGTCGTCATCGGCGTCTCGGGCGGCCTCGATTCGACCCACGCCCTCATCGTCGCGGCCAAGGCCATGGATCGGCTCGGCCTCCCGCGAACAAACATCCTGGCCTACACCCTGCCGGGCTTCGCCACCTCGGAGGGCACCAAGACCAACGCCCACGCCCTGATGCGGGCGCTCGGCACCACCGCCCGCGAGATCGACATCCGCGAGGCCGCCACCGTGATGCTCACCGGGATGGACCACCCGTTCGGACGCGGCGAGCCGGTCTACGACGTCACCTTCGAGAACGTGCAGGCGGGCCTGCGCACCGACTACCTGTTTCGCCTCGCCAACCAGAACGGCGCCCTCGTGATCGGCACCGGCGACCTGTCGGAACTGGCGCTCGGCTGGTGCACCTACGGCGTCGGCGACCAGATGAGCCATTACGGCGTCAATGCCGGGGTGCCCAAGACCCTGATCCAGCACCTGATCCGCTGGGTCATCGCCTCGGGCCAGGTCGGGCCGGAGGTCGGCGTCACCCTGCGGGCGATCCTCGCCACCGAGATCTCGCCCGAGCTGGTCCCGGTGGACGCGGGCGCGACGCCGCAGAGCACGCAAGGGGTGATCGGCCCCTACGCGCTGCAGGATTTCAACCTGTTCTACACCCTGCGCTACGGCTTCCCGCCCGCGAAGATCGCCTTCCTGGCGCTGCACGCCTGGGGCGACGCGGGCACCGGGTCCTGGCCGCCGGACTTCCCGGACTCCGAGCGCGGCGCCTACGACCTGGGAGAGATCCGGCGCTGGCTCGCGTTCTTCCTGCAGCGCTTCTTCGGCTTCAGCCAGTTCAAGCGCTCCGCCCTGCCCAACGGACCCAAGGTCTCGGCCGGGGGCTCCCTGTCGCCGCGCGGCGACTGGCGCGCGCCCTCCGATGGAAGCGCCCGGCCCTGGCTCGAAGACCTGGCCCGTAACGTTCCGGAGACCTGATCGACACAGTGCTGTCCGATTGCCCGCTTAGGGCGTAGCTTGGGTGGGCGAATCGGAGATTGACCGATGCAGAATTACAACGTTTTCTGCCTCAGGAGCATTGAGGGCCTGTGCTGCGCCGTGCCGGAGAGCCGCGCCGTGCCGCCCTTCCTCGGGAACGGCCGCTGGGCCTTCGGCGGTAAGCTCGCGGCGGTGGGCGACGCCCCGGCCGATTTCGACGACCGCGCGGCCGAGACCGCCGTGCGCTTCAACGGCTTCTACCTGTTCCAGACCATGGACAGCCGCTTCCACTGACCCGAAGGGAGAACGCGGCATCCGGTCCGCCGCCGCGCGCGCGCATCGCGGCGATCATTCCTTAAGGGGCGCCGTGCCAGGGTGCCCCGCATGGGACGCGGAGTCGGAGACCGCCCCAGGGTGGAGCAGCACGGCATGTCGGAGCATCGCAGGGAGTCGCGCCTGAGGACCTTCCTCAAGGGCCGGATCATCTTCAACAAGGGTGCCTCGACCATGGACTGCCTGGTCCGGGACCTGTCCGCCTCCGGCGCCCGGCTCGCCCTAACCGAGACCTCGACGCTGCCCGAGAGCTTCGACCTCTACATTCCGCAGAAGGACCGGACCTACCGCGCCACCCTGTGCTGGCGCCGGGCGGACGGCATCGGCATCACCTTCGTGGACGAGGCCGCGCCGGCGCCCGTGCCCGTGTCCGTGCCCGCCGCGGCTCCGCCCCCGGCGGACGAGGCCGCCGCGATGCTCGCCCTGGTGCGCCGGATCAGCGAACTCGAGGCGGAGAACGCCGCCCTGCGCCGGCTCCTCGCCAGCCCGCCGGTGAGCGGCGCCGCCTGACTCAGCCGGCCGCGAGGGCCGCCCGGATGCGGGCGGCGTGCTCCGCCAGGACCGCCCGGTCCGCCATGCCGCCCGTGTGGCGCTGAAGCGGCACGCCCTCGAAGCGCGGCACGATGTGGACGTGCAGGTGGAACACCGTCTGCCCGCCGGCCGGCTCGTTGTACTGGAACACCGTGAGCCCCTCGGCCGCGAAGGCCGCCTTCACCGCCCGGGCGACGCGCTGCACCGTCCGCGCCAGGGCCGCGAGGGCCTCCGGGTTGGCGTCGAGGAGGCCCCGCGCCGGGGCCTTGGGAATCACCAGGGTGTGGCCGTCCCCCTGGGGCATCACGTCCATGAACGCGAGGGTGTCGGCATCCTCGTAGACCCGCTCGGCGGGAATCTCCCCACGCAGGATCTTCGCGAAGACGTTGTCGGGATCATAGGCGGGCGTGACGGTCATGCGGCCGGCTCCGGTGAAGGTTCGACGGGGTCGGCGCGCACGATGCACAGGCCGACCAACCCCGTCCACCTCATCCCGGCCTCCTTCGTCCCAGACCTGGGCGATCGCGCCGTGGGACCGCGCCGTTTCGGCGCTCACGGCGCTTCGCCCCCCGATCTCGCCGCACGGACGTCGCGTCGGACGCCTGCCGAAGGGCCGCCCCTTTGCAACCCAGGATCTTTCTTGCGGCCCCGCTGCAACGAATCGTTCGTACCCCCCTTGACCTTCCCACCATGGGAAGCCCCATCTACGCACCGGCCGCCGGTGCATCCCGCCGCGCGGCCGACCCGGCGGAGTTTCGAACCGCCTCCCGGGCCGGGTCACCCGTCGAGGAGCCCCAGATGTCGAGTCCCGCCCGGACGGCCACCCTGTTCCGCATGGTGATGCCGGAGCACACCTGCCCCTACGGCCTGAAGGCCAAGGACCTGCTCGAGCGCGAGGGCTTCGCGGTCGAGGACCGCTGGCTGACGACGCGGGAGGAGATCGACCGCTTCAAGGCCGAGCACGACGTGAAGACCACGCCGCAGACCTTCATCGCCGGCCAGCGCGTCGGCGGTTACGACGACCTGCGCCGGCATCTCGGCCGGTCCGTTCCGGACCCCCAGGCCACGACCTACACGCCCGTGATCGCGGTCTTCGCCATGACCGCGCTGATGGCGTCGGCCGCCAGCCACGCGGCCTTCGGCTCCCCCTTCACCGTGCGGGCGGCGGAATGGTTCATCGCCCTCAGCATGTGCGTGCTGGCGATCCTGAAGCTGCAGGACATCGAGCGCTTCTCGTCGATGTTCCTGGGCTACGACCTCCTGGCCAAGCGCTGGGTGCGCTACGCCTACGCCTATCCGTTCTGCGAGGCGCTGGCCGGGCTCCTGATGCTGGCCGGGGCCCTGTCCTGGCTCTCGATCCCGGTGGCGCTGTTCATCGGCACGGTGGGGGCGGTCTCGGTGTTCAAGGCGGTCTACATCGACAAGCGCGAACTGAAATGCGCCTGCGTCGGCGGATCGAGCAACGTGCCGCTCGGCTTCGTCTCGCTGACCGAGAACCTGATGATGGTCGGGATGGCCCTCTGGATGCTGGTGATGGCGGCCTGATCCACCGGCCCCCCGATCCCTCGGTGGGGTGCGCCGTCGGCGGCTTGCCCCAGGAGGGGCCCGGCGCGCGGAGTCGGGCCAGGGATCGTTCCGCGCGGAACCGTCGGGGACGGAGAACCTTCCGAGGCTCCCGTGCGTTGGATGCGCTTCGCCCCAGCGGCAACGCTTGTCCGAACGCCGCGCCCTGCCGGCGGGTCGGGCCCGCGTCGCCGCAGGTCCGACCGATCCCCCCCGAGAGCATCGCCATCGCATGGCCCACGAGAGCACCAGCGCCATCTACACCGCGGCCGGGGCCAACCTCGCCATCGCGGCGGCCAAGTTCGTCGGCGCCTTCCTCACCGGCAGCTCGGCGATGCTGGCCGAGGGCGTCCACTCGGTGGTCGACACCACCAACCAGATCCTGCTCCTCATCGGCCTGAAGCGGTCGCAGCGTCCGGCCACGGCGAAGCACCCGTTCGGCTACGGCCGCGAGGTGTACTTCTACGCCTTCATCGTGGCGCTGTTCATCTTCCTCGGCGGCGGCGCCTTCGCGGTCTACGAGGGCATCCACAAGCTCCAGCACCCCGAGCCCTCGGTGGACGCCGTGGTCTGGGGCTACCCCGTCTCGGGCTTCTGGGTGAACGTGGCGATCCTGGGCTTCTCGGTGATGGCCGAGGGCTATTCCTGCTTCGTGGCCCTGAAGGCGTTCTGGGCGGAGAAGGGCCAGCGGCCGCCGCTCGCCGCCATCCGCCGGAGCAAGGACCCGGCCCTGTTCACCGTGCTGGCCGAGGACGTCGCCGCCCTGATGGGCCTCGTGGTGGCGCTGGCCGGCGTGATCCTGGCCCGGGTCCTCGACATGCCCGCCCTCGACGGCTGGTCCTCCATCGGCATCGGCCTGATCCTGATCGGGATGGCGGCCTTCCTGATGATCGAGACCCACGGCCTCCTCATCGGCGAGGCCGCCGACCCGGAGCTCGTGGCGGCGATCCGCGCCGTGGTGCGCGACGAGCCGGGCGTCCACCACGTCAACACCGTGCTGACCCAGCATCTCGGCCCGTCCGACGTCCTCGTGAACGTCAGCCTCGACATGGACGACGCCCTCAGCGCCGGTGCGATCGAGGCCATGGTCTCCCGGGTCGAGGCCCGGCTCAAGGCGCGCAGCCCCGACGTGACGCGGGTGTTCATCGAGGTCCAGGCCCGGGCGACCCCGGCCCCGGACGCCCTCGGCGCCGCCCCGGCCTCGGCCAACGCCTGACGGGGGACGTCAGCGGCCTTCTCGGCCGCCCTCGGTGATGGACCGGCGCCTTCGGGCCCGGAGCCGTGGCGCGCCTACGGCTCGACCGCGTAGGTGTCCGCCGTCACCTGGCGCAGAAACCGCTCCGCGATCTGGCCGATCAGGATGTCCGGCTTCACGCGGGCGAAATAGGCCCAATCCACCGCCGGCGACCAGATGAAGTGCACCTCCCGGAAGGTCTCGGCCAACATGACGACCAGGCTCGCGGCGGGAAAGTCCGCATAGGAATCGCCGACCAGCATCAACGTCCGGGGATCCGCGCGCGCACTGGAATTGCGATAGACGTGATGGATTCCCCGGTGCGAGGCGGTCTGCCGCGACTCGTACAGCAACGCCTTCGCGTTCGCGTAAACCCGCGTGGCCTCCGATTGCAGGCTGTAGAAGGTCCGATCTTCCGAGATCGCGGGCTCGAACTTCGATCCGAGATCACCGGCGGACCGCTCCTGGCGGCGCTCCCTGAGGTGGAAGTCGTCGACCGCCCTCGCCCGACAGGCCCGGCAGATCTGCCGATAGGCGATCTGGCAGCCCGCCAGCGTCCAGTGCGTATCCGTCCTCTGATACAGATCGCCGTCCGAGCGATGCGCGCGCAGGTGCGGAGACAGCTCGATATAGGATCGGCGCAGGATCGGATGGAACAGCAGCCCCCGGTGCAGGCGGTTGCAGAGAGACGATCGCGGATCGATCGACAGATCTCCGAGCTTATTGTCGTAGATGTAGATCTTTTCCGGCGCGATCATCGTGAAATACTCGCACCCTGCTTTTTTGCAGGCACGATAGCGACGCGCGAAGACATCCCGCCAAGCTTGGAGCTGGATGTCGATGTGGGGATTTTTTCGGGTCTGGGCGAGGACCCTGTTGGTTCCGCCGACGAGAAAGAGCCATCCGTCGACACCGCGATGAACATCGTCCTCGGACATGGCTCGGGTCGGGCTTTCAGAACGTCGCGGGCACAGGATGGGTGGGAAACCGGACGGCCGGGAGGCCCGCGGACCGCCCTCGACCGGCACGCCGCGCCCGGCGTCGAACGGCGACCCCGGCGTCGATCATTGCCAGCTCTTTCCGACGGCATGCCGAACGGCATCGGAAATCACCGTGTCGAACGCGACCATGTCGCGCGCGGCGTCGACCGATCTCAACAGGGCCGCGAGCGAGAGGACGTCCTCCGAAGGCTTCGGATGCGACATCGCGATGGGAGCGACCCCCAGGCGGTCGAGGAGCGCGGTATAATATTCGCTCGTGTAGTCGCTGTGCCCCACGACCTTGATCCGCGAGATGATCTCCATGGCGACGATGGAGTTGCCGGGCGCGAACGGGTCGCTCGGCGAGCGGGTTCCGAATTGCCGGCAGAGCGGGTTGTAGAGGAAGCGGTAGCACGGCTCGGGCAGCATCCGCAGGAAGCGCTTGATGTTTCGGCTGTTCGACAGATCGTACTCCGCCGCGAAGCGGACGGATTCCAGCATCCCGCCCAGGCGCCAGTTCTGCGCGGGGTCGTCCGTGATCGCCTTCTTCGACTGAAGCCACCGCATGCGGGCGGCCATTTCCTCGAAGGGGTCCTGGATGAGGACGCCGCTCACGCAATGGTCGTCCTGGAAGAACACCTCGTAGCGGGGAAAGATCACGGCCCCCGTGATGAGCGACGACGTCAGCCAGGGGCCCTGCATGATGCTCTGCACGACCTCTTCCGAAAGCCGGTCGACGTTGAAGTAGCTATACTGGAAGAGATCGAACAGGTTCTGTTCGACGAAGGTATTCTTCTGAACGGTCGTGGTGATACTGATCAGCTTGGCCGGCAAGAAAACCTTCTCCCGAATGGACCGGTAGATCAGGATGTTCGTATCGGCATCGAAGATCTCGATCCGGTTCGCGGAAGCGAGCTCCGGCAATTCCTTCTCGGTGATCATGTAGACGCATTGACCGGTCGAGTGCCAGCCATTCGCGCGGATATTGTCGTCGGTGATCCAGGCCGACAGTTCCGCGGTCCGGCGCCCGTCGACGGAGACGAAAACCCTGCTGATCGCACGCGGATTGTCGGGCGCCAGCCAGAAGTGAATCCCTCCACTCACATCCTTGTTGACGAAAAATCTCATCGTTGGGTCCTAAGGAACACCCGCTCGGATCGCCCGGCCGGCAGGCCTGACACATGCCTGTACCAAGGAAGACACCGCGACCTTCCGAACCCTTCGCAGCGGACCGTCGCGCCGAGCCGGATGCCTGGGCAGGCCCGTCCGATCGATCGAGGGGCCCGGGCCCCGGGTCCCGCGGCCAGCACGAACGATCAACCGGACCCGTCGCCGGACGGCCACCCCGACCCGCCTCGGCATCGGGGGCCGCGTTCTCGCATACCCGGAATTCTTTCGTCCAGCGCCATCGGGTCTCACGGACCATCCGGGCGGCGGGCGCCCCGCTCAGGCGAGCTCGAGTTCGAGGGCGACGTCGGTCAGGTAATAGGCGATGCGGCGGCGCGCCTCCGGGTCGGTGCAGGCGACGCTGAAGCCGACGGTGAGGGTCTGGCCCGCGTAGCGACGCAGGACGGATTCCGCCATCAGGGCCGCCTCCCGCTCGGCCATCGCGGTCAGGACGCGGCGCCCGTCGCAGGTCTCCAGGGTCACGCGGTAGGTCTGGGCGTTCATCATGGATCAGTCCCTGCGAACGGGAACGGTGACACCGACCGGGTCCGCGTAACGGCCCGAGCAACGGCGGAGACGGCAAGACCGATCCACGCAGATCGATCACCGCAGACCGATCCACGGCGATGCAGACGGTGATGCAAGGTTCGAACCTCCGGCCGCGCCCCCGGTTCGCGGACTCTCGACCATGTGAACTCGGGGCGCGGCGCTCCGCGCCGAGACGGACGGGCCGGGGCCGCCCGGGCGGGCGAAGGCGGCCGGAACCGTCGCCGAGACCCCGGCATTACGCTTTTCCGCGCCGCTCCCGGCCTGCGGGGCAGGGCCCGGGCCGTGCGGGCGAACGGAGGTGAGCGCATGACGATGTCCCGATGGACGGCGTCCGGATTCGTGGCTTCGGCCCTGGTGGTGGCCTGCCTTTCGGCACCCGCCCGCGCACAGGCCGACGCAGGCTCCGGGGCGTCGCCCCCCACCAAGCCGCCCGTCCCCACCAAGACGCTGCTGCACGGCAATTACTGCGGGCCGGGCAACAACGCCCCGCTCGCACCCATCGACGCCCTCGACGCGGCCTGCGCCCGGCACGATGCCTGCACGCCGGATGAGGGCCTGCCCGCGCGGGC
>NZ_JCBANU010000048.1:0-12081 GCF_059816145.1 Methylobacterium sp. 001424705
CGAGGACGGCAACCGCGCGGCCGGCCCGATCGGCGGCGTGGTGGGCGGCGCCGTCGGCGCGGCCACCGGCACGGTCGCCTCCGGTGACTGGTAAGCGACCGCCCTTTCTCGATGCGCCGGCGCGGGCGCGGATCGCGGAGGCGATCCGCCGGGCCGAGACCGCGACGTCCGGCGAGATCGTCGTGCTGGTGGCCGCCCGTGCCGGACTCTACCGTTCCGCGCCGCTGCTGCTCGCCCTGGCCGTCGGCCTCGTCCTGCCCTGGCCGCTGATCGTCCTGACCCCGTGGAGCGCGGCCACGATCGCGCTGGCGCAGGTCGCCGTGGTCCTGCTGGCGCTCCTGGCGGGTCTCCATCCCCGGGTGCGGATGGCCCTGGTCCCACGGGCGATCCGCCGCGATCGCGCCCACGAACAGGCCCTGCGCGAATTCACGACCCGCGGCCTCAGCCGGACGGCAGGGCGGACCGGGGTGCTGATCTACGTCGCCCGGGCCGAGGGCCATGCCGAGATCGTCGCCGATCACGGCGTCGCCGCGCGCGTCCCGCCCGGCGCCTGGTCCGGCGCGATCGAGGCGCTCCTGGCCGCCCTGCGCCGCGGCGAGGCCGAGGCGGGCCTGACCGAAGCCGTCGGGCAGGTCGGCACCATCCTGGCCGGGCCGCTTCCGCCGGAAGCCAGCCCCCTCGACGCCCTGCCGAACCGCGTCATCGAACTCGATTGAGGATCGCGGACCTTTCGCAACCCGCGGTGACAAACGGGGGATGGGTTATTCAATCCCTACCGATTGAAATCGCGGGCCTCTGGCCCTGCGGAAGAATTTGCGCAAGAAGAGCCCTTGACGACCGGCCACGAAGGACAGGTCGCAGGAGCGAGACGTCTATGAGTGCGGTAACGAAGCACGGGCCCTGGGCCCTCGTGGGAGCGCTGGGGGCGGCCGCCCTCGCCATCGTCGCGACGACGCGCGGGGAAACGGTCA
Source organism: Methylobacterium sp. 001424705 (assembly GCF_059816145.1). NCBI lineage: Bacteria > Pseudomonadati > Pseudomonadota > Alphaproteobacteria > Hyphomicrobiales > Methylobacteriaceae > Methylobacterium > Methylobacterium sp. 001424705. Next base: position 972 of record NZ_JCBANU010000048.1, read on the forward strand.
ACGCCCTCTGGATCGTCGTGGCGGCGGTCTGCGTCTATCTCATCGCCTATCGCTACTACTCGCTCTTCATCTCCTCCAAGGTCATGCGGCTCGACGACAGCCGCCGGACGCCGGCCCACGTCCACAACGACGGGCTCGACTACGTCCCCACCAACCGCAACGTGCTGTTCGGACACCACTTCGCCGCCATCGCCGGCGCCGGGCCGCTGGTCGGCCCCGTGCTCGCCGCGCAGATGGGCTACCTCCCGGGCCTGCTCTGGATCCTGGCCGGCGTGGTGCTGGCCGGCGCCGTGCAGGACTTCATGGTCCTCTTCATCTCGATGCGCCGGGACGGCCGCTCGCTGGGCGAGCTGATCCGCTCCGAACTCGGCACCATTCCGGGCGTCATCGCCCTGTTCGGCACCTTCATGATCATGGTCATCCTGCTGGCGGTGCTGGCGATGATCGTCGTGAAGGCCCTGGCCGAAAGCCCCTGGGGCACCTTCACGGTCGCGGCGACGATCCCGATCGCGATGCTGATGGGCCTCTACGCCCGCTACATCCGGCCCGGAAAGGTCGGGGAGGTCTCGATCATCGGCTTCGTGCTGCTGATGCTGGCCATCGTCTACGGCGGCAACGTGGCGGCCGATCCCTATTGGGGCCCGGTCTTCACCTTCACGGGCACGCAGCTCTGCTGGCTGCTGATCGGCTACGGCTTCATCGCCTCGATCCTGCCGGTCTGGCTTCTGCTCGCCCCGCGCGACTACCTCTCGACCTTCCTCAAGATCGGCACGATCATCGGCCTGGCGCTGGGCATCGCCTACGTCGCCCCGCACATGCAGATGCCGGCCGTGACCAAGTTCGTCGACGGCAGCGGACCGGTCTGGGCCGGGTCGCTGTTCCCGTTCCTGTTCATCACCATCGCCTGCGGCGCGGTCTCGGGCTTCCACGCGCTGATCTCCTCGGGCACCACGCCCAAGCTCATCGACCGCGAGTCCGATGCCCGCTTCATCGGCTACGGCGGCATGCTCATGGAGAGCTTCGTGGCCGTGATGGCGCTGGTCTCCGCCAGCGTGATCGAGCCGGGCATCTACTTCACCATGAACTCGCCCGCCGGCCTCGTCGGCACGACGCCGGAGAGCGCGGCGGCCGCGGTGACGAAGCTCGATCCCGCCTTCGCCATCACGCCGGAGCAGATCGCCCAGACGGCCAAGGACGTCGGCGAGCACTCGATCATCTCCCGCGCCGGCGGCGCGCCGACCCTCGCGGTCGGCATGGCGCACATCATCTCCTCGGCCATCGGCGGCAAGGCGATGATGGCGTTCTGGTACCACTTCGCCATCCTGTTCGAGGCGCTGTTCATCCTGACCGCGGTGGATGCCGGCACGCGCGCCGGGCGCTTCATGCTGCAGGACCTGCTCGGCCTCGTCTCGCCGCGCTTCAAGGACACGACGGCCTGGGCGCCCAGCATCCTGGCCACCGCCCTCTGCGTCGGCGCCTGGGGCTACTTCCTCTACCAGGGCGTCACCGATCCCCTCGGCGGCATCTACACCCTGTGGCCGCTGTTCGGCATCTCCAACCAGATGCTGGCCGCCGTGGCCCTGACGCTCGCCACCGTGGTGATCTTCAAGATGAAGCGCGAGCGCTACGCCTTCGTCACGATCATCCCCACCGTCTGGCTCTGCGTCTGCACCCTCACGGCCGGCTGGCAGAAGATCTTCTCGGCCGACCCCAAGATCGGCTTCCTGTCCCACGCCGATCGCTTCTCGGCGGCCATCGCCGAGAACAAGGTGCTGGCGCCGGCCAAGAGCATGGCCGACATGCACAAGATCGTCTTCAACGACCGGATCGACGCCGCCCTCGCGGTGCTGTTCGTCGGCCTCGTGCTCGCCATCGCCACCTTCGGCATCATGGCCTGCGTGAAGGCCTATCGGGCCGATCGCTGGACCGCCCTGGAGAGCGGCGGCCCGGCCGCCGTTCCCGCGGAGTAAAGCCCATGGCGCTGTCGTCGACCGAATTGCGGGACCGTCTCAAGACCTTCTCGAAATGCGTCTGCGACGGCGCCCGACTGATGGTGGGGCAGGGCGATTACGAGGCCTATGCCGCCCATATCCGCAGGACGCACGCGGACCAGGAGCCCATGAGCGAGCGGGAGTTCTTCCGGAACCGGGAGAACGCCCGCTTCGGCGTCGGCAACCGCAGCGGCTTCCGCTGCTGCTGAACGCGTCCGCCTGCCGTACCGGCGGGTCTTCACCGGACGGACGGACGGCCTCGCGCGCGTCCTCCGCAGCCATCCGATCACACGCAGACACGCCCGGCGGATGCCGCCCCCTGGCCCGGCCCCGAGCCCGCCGCGTGGGCCATCCCCACGGGCTCGGGTGACGCGGTGCCGAGGGGCCTCGGCCGCGACGTCCCGACGAAGCCTGCCCAGGCCTCGGGCCGAGGCGCCGGCGATGCGGCCCCCGGTTTACACCCGGAAACAAAAATCCCGGCTTGAAACCTCGATTGCGTCGCGGCGTCACGGCTACAGAGGAACCGGTGGCATGCGACCACCGTGGTACACCAGCCTGAACGCGATCGCGTGGGAGCCGCATGGGCCTCGTCCAGTATGCTCTGAAGTTCCGCATCACGATCTACGTGCTGGCCGTGCTGATGATGCTCGGCGGCGCGGCGGCGGTCGTGGTCGCGCCCAAGGACGTGCTGCCCACCGTGGATATCCCGGTGGTCGTGGTGGTGTGGACCTACAACGGCCTGTCGACCTCCGAGATGGAGCGTCGCATCACGACCTACGCGGAGTTCTCGCTCTCGAACAACGTCAACAACATCGCCCGGATGGAATCGACGACCCTGCAGGGCACGGCGATCCAGAAGATCTACTTCGACGGCGCGGTGAGCATCGATCTGGCCATCGCGCAGGTCGTCTCGGCGATGAACTCGATCCGCGCGACGATGCCGCCCGGGGTGCAGCCCCCCATCGTCCTGCGCTTCTCGGCCTCCTCGGTGCCGGTGATCCAGCTCGCGCTCTCGTCCGACCGGGAGAGCCTGACCAAGGTCTTCGACTACGCCCAGTATCGCATCCGCCAGCGCCTGACCCAGGTGCCGGGCTCGACCCTGCCCTCGCCCTTCGGCGGCACCCCGCGCCAGATCATGGTCGATCTCGACCTGCACGCCCTCCAGGCCCTCGGGCTCACGGCGCTGGACGTCACCAACGCGGTGACGGCCCAGAACCTGACGATCCCCTCCGGCCTCGCCAAGATCGGCGAGCAGCAATACCCGGTGCAGCTCAACGCCTCGCCCGAGGCGATCGAGGCCCTGAACCAGATCCCCATCAAGGTGGTGGGCGGCCAGCCGATCCTGGTGCGCGACGTCGCCAACGTGCGCGACGGCGGCCCGCCGCAGGTCAACATCGTGCGCGCGGACGGCCTGCATTCGGTGCTGATGCGCATCTTCAAGAACGGCACTGCCTCGACGCTGGATGTCGTCAACAACGTGAAGAAGGCGCTGCCCGACATCCAGGCCGCCGCCCCCGAGGGCATGAGCCTGAAGCCGCTGTTCGACCAGTCGGTCTTCGTCTCCGCCGCCATCGAGGGCGTGATCCACGAGGCGATCATCGCGGCGGGCCTGACGGGCCTCACCATCCTGCTGTTCCTCGGGTCGTGGCGCTCCACCATCGTGGTGCTGGTCTCGATCCCGCTCTCGATCCTGACCTCCCTGGCGATCCTGGCGGCGCTCGGCGAGACCATCAACGTGATGACGCTGGGCGGCCTCGCCCTGGCGGTCGGCATCCTGGTCGACGATGCGACGGTGGCGATCGAGAACACCTACCGGCTGTTCGAGGAGGGCGAGCCCTTCCGCAAGTCGGTGGTGGAGGGCGCGGCCGGCATCGCCAAGCCGGCGCTGATCTCGACCCTGTCGATCTGCGCCGCCTTCGTCTCGGTCTTCGCCCTCACGGACACGCCGAAATACCTGTTCACGCCCCAGGCCCTGGCGGTCGTGTTCGCCATGCTGACCTCCTACGTCCTGTCGCGCACCCTGGTCCCGGTGCTGATCGACGTGCTGGTGGCGCGGGAATACGACGCCAAGCACGGGGCGGGCGCCACGCCGCGGCGGGGACGCGTCGCCCGCGCCCTCGGCTGGATCGGCGGCCCGGTCTTTCGGCTGGCCGGCTGGGTCCGCCACGGCTTCGAGGCGCGGTTCGCGCGATTCCAGCGCGGCTATCTCGGCCTGCTCCACGTCGTCGTCGCCCGCCGCGCCGCGACGCTGACCCTGGTGGCCGTCGTCTTCGCCACCACCGCCGGGCTCTTCGTCTTCGTGGGCCAGGACTACTTCCCGCAGGTCGCCTCGAGCCAGATGACCCTGCACCTGCGGACGCGGCCCGGCATGCGCATCGAGACGGCCGAGCAGGTCTTCGCCCAGGTCGAGAACGTGGTCCGCGAGGTCATTCCCGAGGGCGAGATCGACCAGATCCTCGACAACATCGGCCTGCCGGCGAACAACTACAATTTCGCGTTCTCGGACGGTTCGTTCGTCGCCTACAACGACGGCCAGATGCTCATCAACCTCAAGGAGGGCCACGGCTCGGTGGCGGATTACACCAAGCGCCTGCGCGAGGTCTTGCGCGAGCGTTTCCCCGACGTGGTGTTCTACTTCCAGCCCTCGGACATCATCACCCAGATCCTGAACTTCGGCACCCTGGCGCAGATCGACATCCAGGTCTCGGGCCGCAACACCGCCAAGGACCTCGAGGTGGCCCAGAGCATCGTCCGCCGCCTGAAGGCGGTGCGCGGGGCGGTCGACGTGCACCTGCACCAGATCGTCGGCACGCCGCAATTCTTCGTCGACGTCGACCGGCGGCTCGCCTCGGAGCTCGGGCTGACCCAGCAGCAGATCGCCCAGGGGCTGAACGTCTCGCTGTCGGGCTCGTTTCAGGTGACGCCGAACTTCTGGACCGACCCGAAGACCGGCATCCCCTACCAGCTCTGGGTGCAGACGCCGGAATACCGCAACGACTCGCTCACCGCGCTCCAGAACACGCCGCTCCTCGTCAACGGCAATGCGGATGCGCCGGGCGTGCTGACGCTCCTCTCCAGCGTCTCGACCCTGCGCCGCGAGGGGTCGCAGACGGTGATCAACCACGTCAACACCCAGCCGACCTTCAACGTCTACGCAGCGGTGCAGGACAGCGATCTCGGCTCGGTGTCAAAGGCGATCCGCCAGATCGTCGCCGAGGAGCAGAAGGCCCTGCCGGCCCCCGACAAGATCACGGTCCGGGGCCAGATCGAGAACATGGAATCGGCCTTCTTCCGGCTCCAGGTCGGCCTCGCGATCGCGCTGGTAGCGGTCTACCTGCTGATGGCGGTGAACTTCCAGAGCTGGGGCGATCCCTTCGTGGTGCTGGCCGCCCTGCCGCTGGCCTTCTGCGGCATCGTCGCGAGCCTGTTTATCACCGGGACGACGTTCTCGATTCCCTCGCTCTTCGGGGCGATCATGTCGGTGGGCATCGCCTCCGCGAACTCGATCCTGCTGGTGACCTTCGCCAAGGAGCATCGCGAGGCCACGGGATGCGGCGCCGTCGAGGCGGCCCTGCTCGCCGGCGAGACCCGCCTGCGGCCGGTGCTGATGACCGCGAGCGCGATGTTCCTCGGCCTGATCCCGATGGCGCTGGGGACGGGGGAGGGCGGCGAGCAGAACGCGGCTTTGGCCCGGGCCGTCATGGGCGGCATCGCCATCGGCACGCCGGCGACGCTGCTCTTCGTGCCGTTCCTGTACACGCTCCTGCGCCGGGGCGCGGTCAAGCCGCTGGAGGATTACGCGTGAGCCGTTGGCGGGTCTGGAACAACGACGGCAGGATGAGGCCCGGTTCGGCGATGGGACAGGCGTGATGCATCAGACCCACGATCCGTCCGCCATCCCGCCGCCGCCCGGCAAGGCGCCCTTCCTGATCGCGGCCCTGGCCGCCCTCGGCCTGCTCGCCTGGGGCGGCTACGGCCAGATGCAGCGGCGCGCCGCCGCCTCCGAGACCCAGCGCAAGGTGAACAGCTTCGTGCCGGTGGTGCGCACCGCCACCGCGGAGCGGGCCGACAAGCCCATCGACATCACCCTGCCGGGGCAGACCGACGCCTTCGCCAAGGCGGCCCTCTACGCCCGCGCCACCGGCTACATCGCCGAGCGCCGGGTCGATATCGGCAGCCGTGTCCGCCAGGGCGACATCCTGATGCGCATCGCCGCCCCCGACCTCGACCAGCAGCTTGCCCAGGCGGAGGCGCAGACGGGGCAGCTCGAAGCCGCGCTCCTCCAGGCCAAGTCCATGGTCGACCAGGCCAAGGCCAACGTGAACCTCGCCAACGTCACCAACAGCCGCACCACGACGCTGGCCGGCCAGGGCTGGGCCTCGAAGCAGAACGCGGACAATTCCCAGGCCAGCGTGCTCAGCCAGGCCGCGACCCTCGCCTCGGCGGAAGCCGGCGTGAAGGTGGCCCAGGCCAACATCAAGGCCCAGGCGGCCACGGTGGAGCGCCTGCGGGCGCTCACCGGCTTCAAGGACATCATCGCGCCCTTCGACGGCGTGGTGACCCAGCGCGGCGTCGATGTCGGCGACCTCGTGCACGCCGACGGCACCGGGACCGCCCTGCTTTCCATGGACCGCGACGACATCCTGCGCGTCTCGGTCAACGTACCCCAGAACGTCGCCGTCGGGGTGAGGCCGGGGGTGGATGCGTCCATCAAGGTGCCGCAGATCGCCGACCGGACCTTCTCGGGCAAGGTCGAGCGCAGCTCGGTGGCGCTGCTGACCTCGTCGCGCACCCTGACGGCGCAGGTCGACGTCCCGAACACCGACGGCGCCCTGCGGGCCGGGCTCTACGTCTACGTCACCCTGAAGGTGCCGCGCACCGAACCGAACGTGCGGGTGCCGGCCGAGACCCTCGTCTTCAACCAGCGCGGCACCCAGGTGGCGGTGGCCCGCGACGACGGCACGGCACAGTGGCGCACGGTGACGATCCGGCGCGACCTCGGCACCACGGTGGAGCTCGGCCAGGGCCTGGAGGGCGGCGAGGAGATCGTGCTCAGCCCCCCCGCCGACCTGCAGGACGGCCAGAAGATCGAGCGCAAGCCGCCGACCGCCGACGGCAAGCCGCTGAAATCGGCCGCGCGCTGAGGGCAGGCCCCCGGTTGCGCCGGCCCGCCCCGGCGTAGACAAGGCGGTCCCGGCGTCGCGCCAGCGACCCGCAGCGGACCCCTTCATGCCGGCCCCTCCCCACGTTGAGTCGCGCGACGGCTCCCGCTTCGCCTCGATCGCCGCGGCCATCACCTGCGTGGCGGTGGTCGGCATCGGCCTCAGCCTGACGATCCCGCTGCTCTCCATCGAGATGGCGCGCATGGGCGCGTCGAGCACCCTGATCGGGGTGAACACCGCCGTGGCGGGCCTCGCGGCCATCCTGACGGTGCCGTTCGTGCCGCGCCTGGCGGCCCGGCTCGGCGTGCTGCCGCTCCTCGTGGGCGCCATCGTCCTCGGCGCCCTCTGCCTCGTCGCCTTCAAGCTCCTCCAGGGCATCGCCTGGTGGTTCGTGCTGCGCTTCGTGTTTTCCACGAGCCTCGGCGCCCTGTTCGTGCTCTCGGAGTTCTGGATCAACGAGGCGGCTCCGCCGGAGCGGCGCGGCCTGGTGATGGGCGTCTACGCCACGGTCCTGGCGCTGGGCTTCGCGGTGGGACCGACCCTGCTCACCGTCCTGGGGACGCAGGGCTACGCGCCCTATCTCGGCGGGGCCGGCCTGTTCCTCGTCGCCCTGGTCCCCCTCCTGCTGGCCCGGGGCCTGTCCCCGGTGATCGGGCACGGCGCGTCGCGCCCCTTCCACGCCTATCTGCGCCTCGCGCCCGCCGCCACCGCGGCAGCCCTGGTCTACGGGGCGGTGGAGACCGGCGGCTTCGCGATCCTGCCCCTCTACGGCCTGCGCCTCGGCTACGACGCCGAGACGGCGGCCGGCCTCGTCAGTGCGCTGGCGTTGGGCAACGTCCTCTTCCAGATCCCCTTCGGCTGGCTCGCCGACCGGGTCGACCGGCGCCTCGTCCTGCTCATGGCCGGGCTCGGCGGGGCCCTCGGGTCGATGCTGATACCCCTGGCGTCGACCTGGTTTCCGGCCCTCCTCGGATTGCTGTTCCTGTGGGGCGGCATCGCCGGGACGCTCTACACCGTGGGCCTCGCCCATCTCGGCGCCACCGTGCGGGGGCCGGAACTGGCGGGGGCCAACGCCGCCTTCGTGGTCCTCTACAATGTCGGCCTGATGCTCGGTCCGCCGCTCATCGGCGGGGGCATGGACCTGATCCCGCCCCAGGGGTTCGCCTACAGCCTCTGCCTGCTGTTCCTGGGCTACGCGATGGTCGTCGCCCTGGGCATCGTCCGGCATCCGACGTATGAGGCGCCTTGACGAATCCCGGCCGATGGGGCAATCACCCGCCGGTATTCAGCCGGCCACCGCCGGCCCTTTTGCGTTTCGCTGATGCGGAATGCCGCGATCACAGGAGCGCCGCGTCCATGGCCAAGGCCGTCACCGTTAAAGTCAAGCTGATCTCGACCGCCGACACGGGTTACTTCTACGTCACCAAGAAGAACTCCCGTACGCAGACCGAGAAGCTGTCGATGAAGAAGTACGACCCCGTCGTGCGCAAGCATGTCGACTTCAAGGAAACCAAGATCAAGTAAGCCCGCCGGCGCCTCGCGCCGCATCGGTGTCTTCGAGGCCGTTTCTCCGGGTGGGGAAGCGGCCTTTTTGTTTGCGCCGCGGGACGGTTGATGTGCCGCCCCGTTCGGGCGATGGAGAGCCCTCGGCGCTCCCACCCGTAGGATGAGTTCATGGCAGACGATCTGGACCGTAGCTTCGACGTCGATCTGTTCGTCATCGGCGGCGGTTCCGGCGGCGTCCGGGCGGCCCGCATCGCGGCCGGCTACGGCGCCCGGGTCCAGCTCGCCGAGGAGTACCGGGTCGGCGGCACCTGCGTGATCCGCGGCTGCGTGCCGAAGAAGCTCATGGTCTATGCCGGGCGCTTCGCCGACGAATTCGAGGATGCCGCCGGCTTCGGCTGGTCGGTGCCCGAGCCGCGCTTCGACTGGCGCATCCTGAAGGCCCGGCGCGATGCCGAGGTGACGCGCCTGGAGGGCATCTACGACGCCAATCTCGGCCGGGCCGGCGTCACCGTCATCCCCGAACGGGCGGTGATCGAGGATGCGCACACCGTGCGCCTCGTCGGATCGGACCGCCGCGTCACCGCCCGCTTCATCCTCGTCGCGGTCGGGGCCCATCCGGTCAAGGAGCCGCTGATCCCGGGCGCCGAGCTCGCCATCACCTCCAACGAGGTCTTCGAACTGGAAACGCTGCCCGAGCGCATCCTGGTGGTGGGCGGCGGCTACATCGCCGTCGAGTTCGCCGGCGTCTTCGCCCATCTGGGCAGCCGCACCACCCTGCTGCACCGGGGCGACCGGCTCCTGCGGGGCTTCGACGACGAGCTCCGCGACGCCCTCGGCGAAGCCTATGCCAAGCGCATGGACCTGCGCCTCAACCGCACGGTGGAGCGCCTCGACCAGGCCGGGAGCGGCATCCGCGTCACCCTCGACGACGGCAGCACCCTGGAGGTCGATCAGGTCCTGACGGCCACGGGCCGGCGCCCCAACATCGCCGGCCTCGGTCTCGAGGCGGTCGGGATCGCCCCCGATGCCCGCGGCGCGATCCCGGTCGACGCCTTCTCGCGGACCCGCGTGCCGTCGATCTACGCGGTCGGCGACGTCACCGACCGGGCCGCGCTGACCCCGATCGCGATTCGCGAGGGCCACGCCTTCGCCGACACGGTGTTCGGCGACAAGCCGTGGTGCGTCGACCACGGCCTCATCCCCACGGCCGTCTTCTCGACCCCGGAGATCGGGGTCGTTGGCCACAACGAGGATGTGGCCCGTGACCTCTACGGCACCATCGACGTATACCGCTCGCATTTTCGCCCGATGAAGGCGACCCTGTCCGGCCGTGACGAGCGCGTGCTGATGAAGGTCGTGGTGGACCGCGCCAGCGACCGGGTCGTCGGCGTCCACGTCCTCGGCCACGATGCCGGCGAGATCATCCAGGCCGTGGGCATCGCCGTGACCATGGGCGCCACCAAGGCGGATTTCGACCGCACCATCGCGGTGCATCCCACGGCCGGCGAGGAGCTCGTCACCATGCGCAGCCCCGTGGTGACGAAGCATCCGGTGGGCGTCGGCTAGCGCCCCGGGGGCCGGGATCCCCGCGTCCGATCCGCCACCTGGACAGGCTCGAGGATCGACCGCCGGTCAGCCCGGCGGCCACTTGAAGTCGTCGGCCCGGCCGGGCTGGGGCAGGGGGGCGGCGCCCCGCACCAGGGCGCGCTCGACGGTGCCCGAGGGATCGGCGTCGCGGGGGCGTCCGCTGATCAGCGTCCCCCCCGGCGTCACCTCGGCTCGGCCGAGGGGCACCACCGGGCCGGCGAGGGGCTTGACCGGCAGGGCCGGGATGCCGGGCGGCTCCGGCAGGCTCGGGAGCATCGCGGTGATCTGCCGGTCGATGGCGGCGGCATCGTCGAGCTTGGCCGCCTCGCCTTCCAGCGGCGGCTGCGGCGCCACCGCCACGGGGGCGGCGAGCGCCGGCTGGGCCGGCGGCGCACCCGTGCCCATCATCCGCTTCAGCTCGACGTCGGCGAAATGCGCCATTTTGCGCGCGCCCGCCTTGGTGAAGTGGACACCGTCCGCCGTGCGCAGCTTGGCTTCCTGACCTTCCAGGTCGGGCCCCGTCGCGGTGTAGCGGTTGCGGTCGTCGACGAAGCCGGGCCAGATATCGACGTAGGTCTGGCCGGCCTTGGCCACGCGCTCGCGGTAGATGTCGTTGATCGCGGCGATGTCCTTCGTCAGGGATTCGCTGCGCATGGGCGGAGCCCCGACCCAGATCAGCGGGATCTTCGCGTCCGTGAACACCTTGATCAGGGCGTCGACGCGCTCGGCATAGAGGGTGCGCCAGCGGTCGCTCAAGGGATCGAGGGTCTGGTCTCCCTCCCGGATGGGTTGGCGATCGTTCGATCCCATCATGACGAGGGCATAGGTGGTCTTCGGGTTGGCCTTCAGGAACTCCTCGGCGGC
>NZ_JCBANU010000049.1:0-12076 GCF_059816145.1 Methylobacterium sp. 001424705
TCTGCAAGGCATGGTCCGGCGAGCCCGGACGCTTCAGATCAAACCCGCTCCACCAAATGCCGGGACCAAACAGCTAGCGCCGACCGGCGCGCCATCCGCGCAGCGTCTCAGCCCTGGACGCCGGGCGTCCCCGTCCCGCGCACCGTTTCGGCGTAGACGTCGCCGAGCCGGCCGAGCACCACGGGCTGGCTGTAGCGCGCCGCGACGCGCTCCCGGGCCGCCGCGCCCAGGCTGGACCGCCGCTCCGGGTCGGCGGCGAGGTCCAGGATCGCCGCCGCCAGGGCGTCAACGTTACCGGGCTCGATCAGCAGCCCATCCTGCCCGTTCGTGATGAGTTCGGGCAGGCCGCCTACGGTCGTCGTGATGACCGGCAGCCCGGCAGCCATGGCCTCGAGAACGCTCATGGGAAGCCCCTCGTTGTAGGAGGGCAGCACGTAGGCGTCAGCCTCCTCCAGAAGAGCGGCGCGGCGGTCTGCACCGACCCATCCCTCGAACGTGACGCGATCGGCGAGCCCGAGTTCGACCGCAAGGCGCCGCGCCTCGGCGAGTTGCCCGTCGCCTCCCACAGTCAAGGAAAGCGGCACGCCGGCCGTCGCCGGGTGCGCCAGCGCTTGCAGAAGATCGAAGATGCCCTTGCGCTGTCCAAGGGCGCCAAGGAAGAGCAGCCGGATGGTGGCACCGGGACAGCGCGCCGTGGCGGGCGGCAGGGTCACGTAGTTCGGCACCACCACGACGCGCGCGTTCGGTGCGATCTCCTCGATGTAGGCTCGCCAGCTCTCCGAGAGCACCAGAACGCGCGTTGCGCGCTCGAGCTGACGCGTGATGGCGGCTTTCTGGGCGAGTGCTTGGGTTTCATAGAACGACTTCATCTCCGAGCCGTGGAGGTGGAGGAGAACCGGGATCCCGCGCCGCCGGGCGAGGCGCGCGAAGAGGGATTTGCGCCAGAAGCTGCCTCGCATCGCCGCATGGACGTGGACGAGTTCGACCCGGCTGGTCGCGAGGACGCCGGCGAAGCGGGCGAGGGCTCCCAGCAGGACCAGTTGCCGCCGCACGGGGCCGTGGTCCGTGTAGGAATGGATCAACCGGATGTCCTGGGCGGCGATGAACCCGTCCGCGACGTAGCCCTCGACCACGCTGCGCATGCCTCCGCGGGCCGCGTTCCAGATCATCACCTTCATGGATAGCGGTCCTGCGTGCGGCGCGGTCAAGGGAGCGCCTGAGTGAGCGTCGAGGAGATCCCTTCCCCGCGGAGAAAGCGGACCGGCAGGTCACCGGGCGGGAGCAGCGGCGCCGCCGGATGGTCGCGGGCGGTAAGCTCACCCCGGCCAGCGGGCGCTGGCACCTGGCGTCTATGGCGGTGCCAAGTCGTGGGAAGCGAACGGACTCGGGAGCGTGCTCGATTTGAAGGGGTCCGTCCTCGGATTCGCGATCGGGCTGCGACCGAGGGCGTTCTGCCGGTCCTGGTCCGAAGCCGTCGACGGGAGGGGAGGAGCGGATGCCCGCTCCGTGTAGGCCGTGATGAAACCAAGGTTGAGGATGGAGTCGTTCTGGCGTCGCACGATCTCCTGGACGCGGCGGGCCGTGCCCATGTCGGAGGCCGCGACGCAGAGGCGTGCCGCATTGCCGAGCCCGACGCCGACCGCTCGACGTTGCGGGCCGCTGGCTGAGCGCAGAAGCTTGATGACCGGGTCGAGCGTCGCGTTCGGATCAGCCGTGATGATCTCGCGGACCATGATGGACAAGGCCTCCTCGCCGGCAGGGAAGCGCTCGAGCAAGCCCTCCGGCCGAATGAGGAAGTCTTTCACTCGTGTCACGGTCTGCGACAACGGCCGGTCGGTGCAACGCGCCTCGGCTTCGCCCGTCACGAGGACGGCGAAGAGGACGGTTGCGGCGACGCGCGGGAGCAGCATGGCGGACCTACAGCGGTTTCGACGGCGGAGTGGCCCTGAGCGCCGGACCGCCTCGAAAGGAGCCCGCCCACTCGGCGGACGAGATCGTCGAACTCCGCGCCAAGGCCCTGTTGCCGTGCGACGCCTAGCACGGATTGGGCCGCACGATCCAGGCGCGATCCTTACAGATTGGCGAGCGCGATCCGTGTCGTTCCGATCCATCATCGCCCGGGTCCGCCCCACCAGCGAGGCTGCCGGGCCAACGACGATGATCCCGGCACCATCGATACGGTCTGGTGGGGCGGCTGGCCGAATTCGACGACGGAAGTCATTGACGGCCGCGCCACGCGTTCCGGCTCGCTCTAACCTGCGGACCTGATGGCCGTTGCCTGAGCATACGAGCGGCGTCGAGGCAGACGGTGCAGCTCAAGAATTCTTACCGGACCCTCGACGCCGCCCCCGCCGACAGGAAGTGCGGCTTGCAGTTAGTAGAGCGAACCGCCTTGGCGGGACGCAGCGCTCCTTCGCGCTTCCGACACCTTGACCACTCCGGGCCAGACGTGGTGGAGCCGGGGGCTGGGCGCCGTGACAAGCTTACCGAGGCGCGCATAAGCCACGGTGATCCAGAAGATTTCGCCGGCCGCGGGATCGACCATGATCGTCTCGCTTATCGCGCGCAGCGTCATCAAGACCGTCACAGCCACCCAAAGGACGAATTCAGGATCGCGGCAGACCAGGATGCCGACGAGGGCGCGCCAGATCAGGAGCGCCCAGATGAGGCCGCCCAGCAGAAGGCCCGGCAGGCCGAGTTGCAGGCGGAGATCCAGATAGGTGCTGTGAGCGTGGGGGGCCGGCCAGCGCAGGACGGCGAGCACGCCCTCGGCGAACGAGGGCGTTCCCCAGGCGCCATGGCCGTACCCCCAGAACGGGCGTCGGTCGATCATCGACTGCGTGAAACTCCACACATCGGTGCGGCCCGTCAGCGTCGCGTCACGGCCGGCGAACTCAAGGGCGCCATCGTTCAGCGAGGCCGCCGCCAAGACGAGAAGGCCGATGCCGAAGGCCGCCGCGATGATCAGGGCAAAACGCTCCTCGGGCTTGGCGGAGGTCATGAACAGGCAACCGAGCCCGACTCCCGTGGCGAGGGTGGCGGCGATGAGGGCCGTCACGGAGTTCGACATCAACAGGGTAATCATCGCGCCGAGGCCGAGCGCGACGAGGACGGAGCGCCACAAGGCGCCGGTATAGAAGCCGTAGGCCGCAAAGACGAGGGCAAGTGCGGCCACGGTGCCGGTTGTGTTCTTGTGCGAGAAGGCGCCCCGCCAAGCGCCGCGGAAGTCGATCGTGCGGCTGAGTCCTGGCACGGCGACGGTGACCGCGATCGAGGCCGCAACGCCGACGAGCAGCGCGACGCACAACAGCCGGACCATCCGGCTCGGCTGCAGCATCTCGGCGAGGTAGAGCGCGACCAGGATCGCGATCAGCATCCGCCCCGTCCGGTTGAACGACCGTCCGGGTGCCTCGGACCATGCCGCGGTCATGAAGGCCCACGCGACGAAGAGCAGGAGCGGCCAGTTGCGCGCAAGGGCCGCGGCCATCGGCCCCGGGGCGAGAGCGTAGAGCCCGACGATGATCGCCGCGATGACCGTGAGGATCATCGAGGTCATCCCGCTGTCGGGAACCGGCACGCCTAGCGGGTTCGCCGCGGTGGGCGCCGACAAGTACGATTCGAGCGGAAAGAAAACGCCCAGGATCGGCAGCAGGAGGATGCCCAGCAAGGTGGCGAAGCGGACGTTGTCAGCCGTGATCTTCATAGCGATGCTACTTCCAGCGCGTCGAGCGGGGGCGGGCCGGTCCGCCTTGGGCCGGATTGCAATCGGGAATCGGCCCCGATCCGATCATGACCCTCGGGTCGGGGCCGTGTCGAGACTGCCGGCGATGGCATGCCAGAGGGGCTTGCGAATCATCGACTCGTCGTAGGGAAGCGGGCGGGCCGGCACGCCGTCCTTGCGCCGCCACTGGTCGTCGTTCAGCCACGTGAGGCGGTCGGACAACCCCCAGGTCAGCAGACCTTTCACGGCCGGCTCATCCAGGGCGACGTCGAGGTAGGTCCGGGCGTAGTCTGCGACCTTGCGGTCGCGGGTTGTCGTTTCCGCCTCGAGGCTTCGGTCCGCAACGTCGAACTCGGTGAGCATGATGTCGAGACCCATGGCCGCCAGATCGGCGAGGAAATGGCGATAGCGCTTCGCGTCAAACGGATCGCCGACCTGGAGATGGGCCTGCAAGCCTATCCCGTCCACGAGGTTCTGCCGCCGCAACGACTGGAGCAGAGGCAGGACGTCGCGACGCCGCTCCTCATGCGAGACTTCGGACGATTCGAAGGCGAAGTCGTTGTAATAGAGCTTCGCGGTCGGATCGGCCTCGCGCGCCGCGCGGAAGGCAGCGGCGATGTAGCCCCTGCCCAGGGCTTGGAGGAAGGGGCTGTTGCGCAGCGCCCCGGGCTGCCTGTCCTTGTGGAAGATAGCTTCATTGACCACGTCCCACTGGGCGATGCGGCCGCGGTAGCGCCCGACCACTGCTCGGACATGCTCCTCCATCAGCGCAAGCCCACCCGGTTCGCGGAGGGCGTCGGGCACCCAGCGCGGTGGGTTCTGGTGCCACACAGCCGTATGCCCGCGCAGCACGAGGCGGTGCTCGGTCGCAAAGTTCATGAGCCAGTCGGCACCCGCATAGGTGGGCCGGCCGCGCACGGGCTCGGTTACCCCCCACTTCATCTCGTTCGTCCCCACCAGGGCGTTGCAGTCGCGGAGAACTGCCTCCCTAAGGGCAGGCTCCGAGCGCAGTTCGCGTGAGGTGACTGCGCAGCCGAACAGAAGGCCCTTGCGCGCGGCCCGGGTCTTCAGGCTGTCGATGTCGGCCGACGCAGCGCTCGGAAGACCGGCGGTCGCACCCGCGGCTGCGAGTCCCAGAAGAGTCTCGCGGCGGCTCGGATCACGCTGAATCATGAGGTCTCCCGGACTTCGTGGATGGAGCGCATGTCTCGCACCGGGTCTGGGCCGAAAGACGGCATCGAACCGGCGGATCAGCGCCGCAGGGCCGTGCGCAGGAAGACGACGTTGTCGCGCGCTGCGTGCCTTGCGAGAGCCAAGATCGCGAGACCGTAGACTCCCGCGAAGGCGAGGCCATACAGGATGGCATCGGCCGCCTCGATGCCCGTCGGGCTCGGAGCGGCATGGCGCAGGACCTCCGCCGAGACGAAGCCGGCGGCGGAGGCCAGGAGCGGAAGCCCAAGCGGCGCGACGAGGTTGCCCCAGGATAAGCCCAGGTACCGCAGGGCAGCCGCGAGGGTCAGGGGCGTCAGGAGCGCGAGTGCGACCGCGTACAGGATCACGAGGGCGACGACGCTGCCAGTGGGAACGAGGTAGATCAGCGGCAGGACGAGAAGCGCCTTGAGACTGCTCAGCCTCACCAGGGCCTGCGGCTGGCCGATGGCTGTCAGGAAGGGACTGCCGAGGAACTGGATGGCGTGCAGGCCTCCGAGCAGAAGGAGTGGCGTCATCAGGTTCTCCGCGCCGGCCCACTTGGCGCCGAAGGCGATGTGATTGATCTCCGGTGCCACAGCTGCGAGAGCGAAGAAGGCTGGCGTCGCGGTCATCGCCACGAGGGACACGCATCGGAGAAAGAGCTGCCCGACGCGGGTGCGGTCGTCGGCGATCCGCGACAGCATGGCGAGCGCGACGTTGGACACGCTGGTCTGCAGCAGTTGGATCAGGAGTTGGTAGAGGCGGGACGCGACGGTGTAGAGGCCGAGGGCCGTAGGGCCGTACTTCAAGGCGATGATGAAGTCGACGCTGCGCATCGTCGCGAAGTCGATGTAATATTCCGCGACGACGTTGAGGCCGAACCGCCCGAGTTCCTTGGCTGATTCCGGTCGCAGTTCGCGTCCGGGTGTCCAGACTGGGCGTACCCAGAGCCACACCGCGCTCACCACCATGGTCACGGCGAACTGCAGGATGAGGGCCCAAACACCGAAGCCGAGATAGGCGAGCCCGATCCCGGCTGCGCCGCCGATCCAGGTCCCCGCGAGGGTACGCAGCGCCAGGGGCCGGTAGTTCATTTCCCGCCGGTACATCGCCTCCTGCAAGGCGGTCACGGTCATGAAAGGCGCGATGGCCGCCCCTCCCGCCAAGTAGGGCGCTATCTCGGGCTTGCCGAGGAGAGCAGCAAGTTCCGGCGCGAGCAGCACGAGGCCCACTGCCAGCAAGATCGATGTACCGAGGGCGGTATAGAAGGGCAGATTCACGTCCGCGGATGACAGCACTGGCCGTTGAACCAGGGCTACACCAAGGCCGAACTCCGCCGTGAGGTGGATCAAGGTTAGGAAAAGAAAGACGAGTGCCGCGAGGCCGAAGACTTCGGGCTTCAGCAGCCGCGCGAGGGCCACGAGCACGATCACGCTGATCAACCTGCCGCCCCAGTTTTGCACGACGGACCAGAACAGAGCCGTCATTGCGCCTCGGCGCAGCCCCTCCTTTTGGCTCATGTTGGATTCCATCCTGCGCGAGGCCGCGCGCGGCCGGCGCTATTTGGCACGAACGGCGGAGGGAGGCCAGGGGAAGGCTCGCCGGCCGACCGGCGCTGTGGTGCGCCGCGTCGAAGTGGGTTATGGGGGGCCCGCCGTGCTACGGGTCACGGCGTCCCACCTTTGATGGACCTCGTCGTGCAAGCCCCTTCAACGACACCGCCCAATCCCGCGCGCACGAGTGAACCCGCCCGTCCCGTCGGCCAGCCTGCGTCCTGGACGATCATCGTCCTCACCGTCCGCGACCCGCTTACGGACTTCCGCCTGCCGCTCGCCCGCGAACTCGCAGCGCTCGGCCACGACGTCCTCTACGTTTTCCTGAAGCGGCACCCGAAGGTGACGCGCCTGTCACCTCTGCCCTCCGAGACGCGCACAACGAGCGTTCCCGCCCTCATAAGGGAATTGCGCCACGCGGCTGGAACCGGCCGGCGCACGCTCATCCTCAACTCGACCAACCTTGTCATGCCGACTCTGTCGGTCCTGCTGCGGCTACTGGTGCCCGGACTCTGGTGCCTCGACCTGCACGACGACCTTCTCTACGACTCCACGGGTTGGCGCCGACTTCGCGGGCGCGTCGCCTTGGGCGCGCTCGAGCGATGCGCCGACATGGCCGTCCATGCTGCGCCGACCCTGCGCGAGCTTTTTCCGGCTTCCCGGCATCTAGGCAACGCTTCCGACCTTCGGCCAGTCGTTCGGACGGGCTTCGACGCGCGGCGCGTGCTGGTGCTGGCGAGCGTGGACGCCCGGTTCGATTTCGAATTTGTGGCCCGCTCGGCCGCACTGGCGCCCGATGTCACATTCGACATCCATGGCCAAGTCTCGCGGGGAGATCCAACCATCGCCGCACGGCTCACGGCGCTGGCGAGGGCGCCGAACGTCGTCTACCGCGGGCCCTACGACAACGCTGCGCTTCCGAGCCTCCTGGCCGCCTACTCGGTCACGCTCGCGCCCTACGTGGCCGGTTGTAGCCTGACGCGCTACATTGACCCGCTGCGCTACTATCACTGTCTCAACTCGGGCATGGAGGTGGTCACCACCGACATCCCGGCTGCCGAGGCGCTGCGCCCCAGCCTGCATGTCGTCGCGGACCCGGAGACCTTCGTCGCGACCCTCGTGCGCCTCGGCGCGGATCCGGACGCGCGGCGCAATGACGGCTCGATGGCGCTGACGCATAGCTGGGGCGCCAAGGCGTGCCGGCTAATGGAGATTGCCGCCCAGGCGCGAGGAGGAGCCGATGGCTGAAGGATCGCGGCCCGAGACGGGCCGGCTCGCGGGCCGCTCGCTCACCATCTACCTGCCGGATCTGTCAGGCGGCGGCACGGAGCGGCTCCATGTCGGCCTCGCGGCGGCCTTCCGCGACGCCGGGATGTCCGTGACGCTGCTCCTTGATCGGCGGCAGGGCGAGCTTCTGGAGAAAGTGCCGGCCGGTGTCGCCATCGAGACTCTCGGCGCGTCGCGCCAACTCAAGGCGCTGCCACGCCTCGTGGCCTACCTACGCCGGACACCGCCCGACTTCCTGGTTCCCAACACCGAGCACATGAACGTCATGGCGCTCCTCGCCCGACGCCTCGCGGGCGCTCGCACCCGGGTCGTGGCGTGCCAGCACAACGCCTTCTCGGCTCAGGCGGAACGTTCGGGCTGGCAGTTCAAGGTCCTCCCCGTGATTTCCCGGCAGGTCCTGCCCCTGGCGGATGCCGTTGTCGCGGTTTCGCAGGGCGTCGCCGAGGACTTGGCAGCCGCGGCCCGGCTCGACCCTAGCCGTGTCACCGTGATCTACAACGGCGCGATCGGCGGGGACTTCGACGCCAAGGCCGCTGAGCCGGTTGCTCACCCCTGGATCGGCGCGGGGGACCCTCTGATCGTGGCTGTCGGCCGGATGGCGGCCCAGAAGGACTACCCGACCCTGCTCGAGGCCTTCGCGATCGTCGCGCGTTCCCGCTCGGCGCGCCTCGTCATCCTGGGCGAGGGCCCACTGCGAGCCGAGCTGACCGCCCTGGCCTCGCGCCTCGGGGTCTCGCACCGGATCGACATGCCCGGCTTCGCCGCAAACCCGCTGCCGATCATGCGGGCGGCGGACGCGCTCGTCCTTACCTCCCGCTTCGAGGGCTTCGGGCTCGTGCTCGCCGAGGCACTCGCGCTCGGCACGCCGGTCGTCAGCACCGACTGTCCGCACGGCCCGGCAGAGATCCTAGACGGCGGCCGCTATGGCCCCCTCGTTCCCGTGGCCGACCCGGCCGCGACGGCCGACGCGATCCTGTCGGTCCTCGCCACGCCGCCCGACCCGGAAGCCCTGCGGGCGAGGGGGCGGAGCTTCTCGCTCGCGGCGTGCGCCGAGCGTTATCTCGAATTGTTCGCCAATCTGGTCGCCCGGACCTGAATGCCTCGCACCTGAGGCGACGGGCGTCGATCCGACGCCCTCGGAAGGCGATCGAAGCGTCTATGAACGAAGGCCCCAGGAAGACGCCTTCCCGGAGGCCGGATTGCCAGATGGTTAATCCTGCGCGCCTTGCGCACGCGGGGTCACACCCGCGCGCCGTTCAGAGGAGAAAGCTCCCCGACGTCAATGTGGTCGACACCTGATTTAGCTCGATCTCGAACGTGACGCCCGTGCCGTCCGTGCTGGCCTGGATGATCGTGTTTCCGTCCACATCGACGAAGGAGCGGACCTGTCCGGCGGACGTGAAGCCTGCCGACCCGATGAAGCTGAAGGACTGGTTGCCGTTGTTGGCATTGCCGTCCGCGTCGATCGCCGAGAGGACGATTCGGTCGGAGCCCTGCTCCCAGTCCATGATGCGGTCGCGGGTGGCCGCACTAACGCCACTGTCGGACACGGACCGGAACTCGTAAGTGTCCACGCCCGAGCCGCCGTAGAAGAGGTCGCGGCCGAGATTGCCAAACAGCAGGTCGTCGTCCTCGCCACCTCGCAGGACGTCCGCGCCCGAGCCACCGACGAGAACGTCGTTACCCTCGTTGCCCCACAGGATGTTGTTGCCGGTGCCGCCAGAGATCGTGTCGTTCGACGCTCCGCCCCCAAGAAATTCGTCCGTTGCTTCCCCCTTAGTTTAGTTGATGAACATTCTTGAGCATACTGATTTTCCAGTTTGAAAACAGCCAGATGTAAAAATTCACACGCGTACAACGCTTAAAGGCCGCTCAAGATATGGCTACCCCTTCGTCGCAGTGTAGATAATTAGGGTCCAGATACGCTGCCAGCTGTAATTTCCGCCGATTGTTAACCATCTTTGGCCGGGATCGTCGGCTGGCGCGGAGAGTACGGATCAACGAGGCTTACGACGTCGGGATAAACCACCTGCGTGCTTGAGCGTGCGGCGATGCTCGGCATGGCGACGAGGAGGAAACCGTCCAGACCTCTCAAGCAGGACGGAGGACGGCGGTGTCTTCGAGAGATGCTTCGCGGCGATCCTAGGCGCTCGACGGCATCCGCTCGGTCGATGGCCAGAGCTCTCCGTCCGAGTCAGCGTTCGATGGACACCCTATCAAGCCGGGACGGACCGGACCTTCGCGGTTGTTGCTCGTCCGCCACGCCGGGGCGGGATTATGGGGATCGTCAAAATTTCGCACTGAATTGATGCGATCAAGCGCCTATGATGCCGCGTGGAAATTCGGGTGGTGGTCGCCACCGTCGAGTCCGGCCTTCGTGCCTGCATCATCGCGACTGATAGAAGGGCATCGCCGCTGTGAGAAGATCTGTTTGCCTGATTGTCGGCTTGCTGACGATGACTCTCATACAAGAGGCGAGACCTTCTGATATGCCGCGTCGCGTAGGGTTTGCGTCTGCGTCTGCGTCCGACATCAACCTTGCCGTCCCGATTAGGAAGCACAGGATCGCCTCATCGCGCCGGCGGACCCTTTGCCAGGAGAGCGCCACATCCGTGACGCTGCGATGCGACCCCAGCGTCCTGTATGCGCCGAATCCGCGAGATTATGCGGCCTGGAATGCCTACACGACCCCCCTTGGTCGCCAGAAGAAGCCGTATGACGAATTTTTCCGTTGGTGAATGCTATCGAAAACGGCGTCTTGCTTAAGAGAGAACTCACTGAATTTTGTGTAGAGGGCAAATGAAGACGAGCAGAGCGACCGGAATTTGATCTCGAGTATACACAGAATAGAGGCTAACCGTTTGTCGACCTCAGGCAGTACAGATCGTGACGCTTTGACTAGGCATCCGCACTCGGGGCCGTTGTCTATAGCGTTCCACGGTGTTTCCGCGTGCCTTGTGGCGGTGGTCGGCCTCCTGGCATCCGCATGTTCGTTCGTGCCCAGCGACGGGCCCGACGGCTCTTCCGTGCGGAACGGTTCTCAGGTGACGGTCGAGGACGCGGTCGGCATCGTGGGCTACGCGATCGTCAAGTTGAGCCCGACAGCGATCCGAACCGCCAACGAGGCGACCGAAGCGCGGATTCCGAAGTTTTCCTACGTCGGCGGGGGAGCACGCAACGTCGTCGTGTCAACCGGAGACATGGTGGCCATCTCGGTGTTCGAGGCGTCCGGCGGAGGGCTGTTCATACCAGCCGATAACGGAACCACGAGCCGGCAAGGAAATTTCGTCAACATCCCGGTGCAGCAGGTCGACTCCTCCGGAAAAATCAGTGTGCCCTTCGCCGGGGAGATTCGTGCATCGGGTCGGAGCACGCAGCAAATCTCAGAGGAGATTAGAGGGCTGATTGCCAATCGTGCCGTGGAGCCGCAGGTCGTCGTCACCGTGACGGAACGGCGGACCGGCGGCATCAGCGTCTTCGGCGACGTCAATCTCCCGTCGCGACTGCCGCTGGAGCCGGGCGGCATTCGAATCCTGGAAGCGATCGCGCGGGCCGGAGGGACGAGGAGCAACGCGTTCGAAACGATTGTGACCTTGCAGCGCGGCGGCAAGACGCAGCAGGCCGTCTTGAGCAATATCCTGAGGAAGCCCAGCCAAAATTTGCTGCTCGGGCCCAACGACTCGGTTTTCCTCTCGAAAGAACCGAAATTCTTCGTTGCGCTGGGTGCGACCGTCAATCCCGGCTCCCTCGGCGCCCTGAACAATCGCAGGTTTCCCTTTGAGACGGACAATCTGACCTTAACGGAGGCCATGGCTAGAGCCGGCGGGTTGGACGCGACGCGAGCCAATCCGCAGCAGGTCTTCATCTATCGGATGGAAGAAAGGTCGGCCTTGCGCGATCTCGGCGTCAATCTGGAGGTCTATTCGGGTCCTCGCGTGCCGACGATCTACACCGCGGACTTTACCCGTCCAGATGCTTTCTTCCTGGCGAGCGATTTTTATATGCGCGACAAGGATGTTATTTTCATCTCCGAAGCACCAAGTGTTGGCTTGTCTCGCTTCACGGCGGCCCTGTCAGGGCTGAGTGGAAATGCCTCCGCGGTCTCGACCGTGGTCACTCCCAGGTAATCGAGGGAAAGGCTACGGGTCAGACGATCCCCCATGGTAAGCCTGACCGCCGAGTGTTAGAGATCGCAAGACGGCTTCGGGAGACTGACTTAGTTCCTCGGGCTTCGGCTTCGTCTTAGCTGTGCAGTCCCGCAGTGTGGTGGCATCAGTTTAGCTGAGGTCGCTGCATACCGGGAGGCGTTATGGGACATGTTCTT
>NZ_JCBANU010000004.1:0-214227 GCF_059816145.1 Methylobacterium sp. 001424705
CCCGCTTCCGACGCGATCCCGATGCCTACCTCACCGCCCTCGAACGCCAAGCCCAACAGTTAGATTTGCCAGCCTAGAAAAAAAGGCCGCCCGTCGCGGGCGGCCTGACTAGCGAGTTTCGGGAGCAGTCCAAGCGAGCGAATCGGAAGATCCGCGCGTTGTCCGGAAGAACCGAACAGGATCACAGGATGGCGCGGATCGGTTAACGGACGGTTCACGGATGGCGTCGGGGCGCCAGATCGCGAACCCCGGATTTCGCCGTTTCGGCAGGCTCCGGAATTGACTCGCGCGGGACCTTGCCCCATAAGCCGCGCCATCGCGACGCGGCGCCCTTGAGGGGCGCTGTTCGCGCTTGCAGACACATTTCAGGGCGAGTGAATATCCGGTGCGGCCTTCGGTGCGGCCCGGATCGATCCTCGGCCATTCGGAGATCGCGCCATGAAGAGAACCTATCAGCCCAGCAAGCTCGTGCGTAAGCGTCGTCACGGCTTCCGCGCCCGCATGGCCACTGCCGGCGGCCGCAAGGTCATCGCGGCCCGTCGCGCGCACGGCCGCAAGAAGCTCTCCGCCTGAGAGATCCGCGGCGCCGTCACGGGCGGCGCGCCTCATCATGAGCCTGGCCAGGGGCCACAGGACCCGCTGCGAGATCGGATCGGGCATGTCATCGGCCCCATCCGCGATCGGGCGGCTGACGCGACGCTCCGAGTTCCTGGCCGCGGCCGGCGGACGTCGCTTCCACAACGAACGCTTGTCGGCGCAGGGCCTCGTCCGCGCCGTTGAAGCGTCCACGGACGGCGTCCCCGGCGATCCGGCGGGTGGCGGACTCCGAATCGGATTTACCATCACCAAGCGGGTCGGCCACGCCACGGAGCGCAATCGCATCCGGCGACGGTTGCGCGCGGCCGTGGCCCAGGTGGCCGGCGATCTGCCGGTGCGTCCGGCCGACGTGGTGCTGGTGGCCCGGCGCCCGGCCCTGCACGCTCCTTTCGAGACTCTCATCGACGACCTGCGCCGTGCCGTCGCCGTGGTGACGAAGCCGCAGGATCAGAAATCTGCGACGTCCGATCCGCGGCCCGCTCGGCGCGGACGCGGCAAAGGCGCGCCCGCGTCTGGCGCATCGGCGGCGGCTCCGCTATTGGCCTCGGGCGCGACGTGCTCCGCCGTGCCGGCCGGTCCCGGTCCGGCGCGCGCGAACGCGCCCTCCCCTCCTCCCAAAGCATGCGACGGACCGACCGATGGGTAACGACAAGACGAACATGATCGTCGCGATCGCCTTGTCGCTGGCGGTCCTGCTCGGCTGGAACTATTTCATCGCCGCTCCCCGCGTGGAGCAGCAGCGTCAGGCCGCCCTTCAGAACAAGGCGGCCACCCAGCCAGCCGGTCCCGACGGCGTACCGAGCGCCAGCCCGAAGGAAGGCGGCCCGGCCAATCCCGTCCCCGGAACCCTGCCGGGCGCCTCAGGTGCCGGCGGCGGTGTGGTGCCGCGCGAGACGGCGATCGCGCGCTCCCCGCGCGTCACCATCGACACCCCGGCGCTCGCCGGCTCCATCGCCCTGAAGGGCGGCCGCATCGATGACGTCTCACTCAAGAATTACCACGAGACCGTCGACGACAAGAGCCCGAACATCGTCCTGCTCTCGCCCACCGGCACCGAGAATCCCTACTACGCCGAGTTCGGCTGGGTCGGCCAGAACGCTGGTCCCCTGCCCAACGGCGACACCGTCTGGACCGCCGATGCCACCTCCCTGGCGCCGGGCAAGCCCGTGACGCTGAGCTACGACAACGGCGCGGGCCTGCTGTTCAAGCGGACCATTGCGGTGGACGACAAGTTCCTGTTCACCGTTCGCGACGAGGTCGAGAACAAGGGCGCCAACGCGGTTTCCCTCTATCCCTACAGCCTCGTCTCGCGCTGGGGTAAGCCGCACACCCAGGGTTACTACGTGCTGCACGAGGGCCTGATCGGCGTCCTCGGCGCCGACGGGCTGCAGGAATACACCTACGACCACCTCGCCAAGGAGCCGGCGCTCGGCAATGCCAGCACCAAGGGCAAGACCTGGCCGGGCGTGACCGGCGGCTTCGTCGGGATCACCGACAAGTACTGGGCCGCCGCCGCCATCCCGGATCAGGCGACCCCCTACACGGGCAGCTTCACCGAGCGGACCGACGGTGCCACCAAGGTCTATCAGGCCAACGTGCTCGGCAACGTGCAGGTGATCCAGCCCGGTGCCTCGGCCGCCGCGACCCAGCAGCTCTTCGCCGGCGCCAAGGAAGTGAACACCGTCAACGCCTACCAGGCGAACCAGAACATCAAGCAGTTCGACCTGCTGATCGACTGGGGTTGGTTCCACTTCATCACCAAGCCGATGTTTCGGGCGCTGGACTTCTTCTTCCACCTGTTCGGTAACTTCGGCGTGTCGATCCTCGTGGTGACTTTCTGCCTGAAACTGCTCTTCCTGCCGATCGCCAACAAGTCCTACCAGTCCATGGCCAAGATGAAGGCCGTGCAGCCGGAGATGACGTCGATCCGCGAGCGCTATGCTGACGACAAGATGAAGCAGCAGCAGGCGATGATGGAGCTGTATAAAAAGGAGAAGATCAATCCGGTCGCTGGCTGCTGGCCGGTGCTGATCCAGATTCCGGTCTTCTTCGCGCTGTACAAGGTCCTGTTCATCACCATCGAGATGCGGCATGCGCCGTTCTTCGGCTGGATTCAGGATCTGGCCGCGCCGGATCCGACGAACATCCTCAACCTGTTCGGCCTGCTGCCCTTCGCGGCGCCCGACTTCATCCACCTCGGCATCTGGCCCATCATCATGGGCATCACGATGTTCATCCAGATGAAGATGAACCCCGCGCCGCCGGACCCGGTCCAGGCGCAGATCTTCACCTTCATGCCGATCGTGTTCACCTTCATGCTCGGCTCGTTCCCGGCCGGCTTGGTGATCTACTGGGCCTGGAACAACACCCTGTCGGTGATCCAACAATACGTCATCATGCGCCGCAACGGGGTGAAGGTGGAGCTTTGGGACAACCTGCGGGGGATGTTCCGACGCAAGACTGCCGACAAGAACGCCGTCGCCAAGAGCTGATCGCTCCGTCCACAAGGACCGCGACGCTTGTCCCAACCCGGTCCTCTCCGTTTCACGACGGGGAGGACTTCCTGTTTCCGGCGTGTCGGCTCGCGAGAGTGATGAGCACGCCCTCTCCTCCGCCCGGAGCCGCTCGATGTCCCAAGCCGAAGACGATGCCGCCCTGCTGGAGGCCGGCCGCCTGCTGTTCGCGGGCGCGGCCGACTTCATCGCCTCGGCCCCCAACGTGCCCGCCCTTCCGCCGATGAAGGGCGTGGAGATCGCCTTCGCGGGCCGTTCCAACGTGGGCAAATCGAGCCTCGTCAACGCACTTACCGGGCGCAACACCCTGGCGCGGACCTCGCACACCCCGGGGCGCACGCAGCAGCTGAACTTCTTCGATATCGGCGGCCGCCTGACCCTGGTCGACATGCCGGGCTACGGCTACGCGGCGGTGGAGAAGACCAAGGTCGAGGCCTGGACCGACCTGATCCACGACTACCTGAAGGGCCGCTCGAACCTGGCCCGGGTGTTCATGCTGATCGACTCGCGTCACGGCCTGAAGAGCATCGACACCGACGTCCTCGACGGCCTCGACAAGGCCGCCGTGAGCTACCAGATCGTACTGACCAAGGGCGATGCCCTGAAGAAGTCCGAGATGGACGCCCGCATCGCCGGGGTGCAGGCCGCCATCGCCCGGCGGCCGGCCGCCTACCCGGAGATCCTGCTGACCTCGAGCCGCGACGACCGGGGCGTACCCGAACTTCGGGCCAGTGTCGCCCGCCTGCTGCAGGAGCGCGGCGCGTGAACGGCCTCGATCGCGTTCTCCTGGCGCTTGGCGCCCTCGCGGGTCTCCTCGGCGTCGCCGCGAGCGCCGCGGCGGCCCATCTCAGCGGGGCTGACAGCCTGAGGACCGCCGCCCAGTTCCTGCTGTTCCACGCCCCAGCGATCCTCGGGCTCGTGGCGTTGGCCGCCAACGGCACGACGCACCGGCCGGTCACCCGCCTCGCAGCCGCCGCCCTGGTGGTCGGCCTCGCACTGTTCTCGGGCGACCTTGCGCTTCGGGCGCTCCATGGCACACCGCTCTTTCCCATGGCGGCCCCGACCGGTGGCTTCGTCCTGATGGCCGGCTGGCTACTCGTGGCCGCGGCAGCCTTCGTTCCGGCCCGTCGGTCCTGAGGTATGAGCCGGCGGCTGGGCGTCGGAAGAGCATCGCGTCACCGCGCGGGCGACGCAGCGTCCTCGGCCCTGAAGCCGTGCACCCTCGTACGCCCTCGACGGCCCCGCAGAGCCGCTGAAGCCCGTCGCTTAACGGATCAGCGGCGGCAGTTGCGGCGCGGCGCCGTCCGGCAGCGCGGTCTGGGCCATATTCATGCTCATGGCGAGCAGCGTGTAATAGCCGTTGATGCCCGCCATCTCGATGGCGCCCTGCTCGCCGAGGGTTTGGACCGCCCGGGCGTAGGTGGTGTCGCTCACCGCCTTGTTGTGATGCAGCTCCGTCGAGAACGCGTAGACCAGCGTCTCCTCCGGCCCCATCGCGTCCGGCCGCCGGCCTTCCCGGATCGCGGCGACGATCGCCGGATCGAGGCCGGCCTTCAGGGCGATCGGCGCATGGATGTGCCACTCCAACTGCTGCGTCCATTCCCGGGCGGTGATCAGGATGATGAACTCGCTCAGCCGCAGGGGCAGTACGCTGCGGTAGCGCAGGTGCAGCCCCATATTGCTCGCGTTGGTCATCAGCTCGGGACTGCGCAGGAGCGGCACGAACGGACCGAAGACCGCGGTCTTGCGCGCCGCGAGAAAAGCCTCGGAGGCCGCCTTCTGCTCCGGGCTGAGGGTATCGGCCGGAATCGGCGGCAGGCGGTCTTGGGCCAAGGCAGACAGGCTCCCGAAGAGAAGGATCGACAGGACCGGCAGGACGGCGACACGCATGGGTTTACTCCTCCGGTCCGGCTTCCGGCCGCAATCTACGGCATCACCGGCGGGTGGTAGGTCAGCGTGAAGGCCAGGGCCCAGAGCAGGAACAGCACCACCGGCAGGTGGATGAGGAGCTGTAGGAAACTGAACCCGACGATGTCGCGCGCCTTCAGGCCGAGGATGCCGAGGAGTGGCAGCATCCAGAACGGGTTGATCAGGTTCGGTAGCGCCTCGGCCGCGTTATAGACCATCACCGCCCAGCCGAGATGGACCTGCAACTCGTTGGCCGCCTGCATCACGTAGGGCGCCTCGAGCAGCCATTTGCCGCCGCCCGACGGCACGAAGAAGCCGAGCACCGCCGAATAGACCCCCATCGAGATCGGGAAGCTGCCCGTGGTGTTCAGGCTGACGAAGGCGTGGGTGATCACCTCGGAGACCGAGATCCCGGCGGCGTTCTTCGGCCCGGTCAGCATCGCGCTGATGGCGGCGTAGAGCGGGAACTGGATGAGGATGCCGGCAGTCGCTGGAACGGCCTTGGCCACCGCCACGAGGAAACGCTTCGGGCGCCAATGCAGCAGCAGCCCGAGGGTGATGAACAGGAGGTTGTAGGTGTTCAGGTTCGAGATCGCGGTGATCCAGGATTGCCGCGCGAACTCCTGGTAGATCCAGGCGCCGGCGATCACCACGAGGAGGATCGTGAGGATCGGGGAGTGCTCCAGCCATTCACCGGGTTGCTCGGGCCGGCCGAGATCGGCTTCTTCGCGCGCGACGCTCACGCCGAGATCCTCGGCCGTCACCGCAGTGCTCGGGCGCGGCGCGGAGGCATAGGCGATGATCACCGACATCACGAACAGGATCGCGGCGATCAGCATCGACTGCCAGAGGAAGATGGTTTCGCTGAAGGGAATCACGCCGGTGATCGGCAGGAGCGCCTTCGGCAGGCTCGCCGGGTTCGCCTGGAGCTGGGCCGCAGAGGAGCTGAGGCCCATGGCCCAGGTGGCGCCGAGCCCGAGATAGGCGGCGGCCCCGGCGGCACGGTAATCCATGCGAAGTTCCGTGCGACGGGCGAGCGCGCGGGCGAGAAGGCCACCGAAGATCAGGCTCAGGCCCCAGCTCAGGAACGAGGACAGCATGGTCGCCGCGGCCACGAACCCGACGGCGCCGCGGCCGGTCTTCGGGATCGCGGCGAGGCGATCGATCAGCGCCTGGACCGGGGGTGCCGTCGCCACCACGTAGCCACCGATCGTCACGAAGGCCATCTGCATGGTGAAGGGGATCAGGCTCCAGAAGCCGTCGCCGAAGCTCTTGGCGATGGCGGGCGCCGGGGCACCGTTGGCCAGCGCGCCGAGGGCAACGATGACCACCGCGATGGCGACGAAGATGAAGGCATCGGGAAACCACTTCTCGGCCCAGGCGGTGAAGCGGATGCCGGCCCGCGACAGGGCGCTGTCCAGCGCGGCGGAGTCGGCGCGACGCTCCGGCGTGGGTGTCGACATCGGAAAGTCCTGGGAACGAGGGAATGGCCTTGGGAGGCGCATTGTCCGCAATTGCTGATCCGGCTCAAGACGGAATCCCGCCGGTACACAGGCTTGCCTGTGATGATCGGGTGAGACTGTCAGGGTCGCCGCTTCAGGCTTCCTTGAGGGTTCGCCTCTACGATGCGCCCTGTTCTCGCGTGGGAGATCCTGTTCGTGGCCGAAATCTCGAAGCTCCGAGACCTCGATGCGAGAATGGCCGAACGGCGTCAGGCCAGCACCAAGGTGCGGGATCTGGCCCGTCAGGAGCGGGACAGGACGGACTTCGAGAAGCCCTTCCTGTCGCCCCTTGGGTGGATGATCGCGGTCATCCTGAACTTCGCCCTGGTGCTGGTCGTGGGCCTCGGCACCGTGCTGGTCCCGCCCCTGATGGCCTGCCGCGAGCAGAGTGCGCGCGGTTTCTTCGCCGGCGACTCCTTCCAGGCCTGCGCCGGCCGGGGCATCTCGGCCAGCTTCCAGGACTTCGACCGTCGCATCCGCCGCCTCGTCCTGCGTTCGGGACAGTGAACGGCCGGCCTGACGATGCCCGCAACGGCGGCTGCCGTCGCGGGCCCCGGGATGTCGGGATGACGCCCGGCCTCAGTTGAGGGTGACGCTCTCCGGCCGGCGCTCGGTGCTGAGGCCCGATTTGCCGACCTTCAGCCCGAGGGGACCGACCTCCACCGGCACCACTTCCCCATCGTGGATCAGCCCGGACAGGAGCTGCTCCGCCAGCCGATCCTGCACTGCCTTCTGGATCACCCGCTTCAGGGGACGCGCCCCGTAGGCCGGGTCGTAGCCCTTGTCCGCGAGCCAGTCGCGGGCCTTCGGATCGACGTCGAGGGTGATCTTGCGCTCGTCGAGGAGCTTCTGCAGGCGCTTCAGCTGGATCTCGACGATCGCACCCATCTCCGACCGCTTGAGACGGTGGAACAGGATGATCTCGTCGATCCGGTTGAGGAATTCCGGCCGGAAGTGGCTGCGCACCACACCCATCACCTCCTCGCGCACGACATCGGTGTCGTCGCCCTCACTCTGGTTGACGAGGTATTCCGAACCGAGGTTCGAGGTCATGATCAGGAGCGTGTTGCGGAAGTCCACCGTCCGACCCTGTCCATCGGTCAGCCGGCCGTCGTCGAGCACCTGGAGCAGGACGTTGAACACGTCCGGATGCGCCTTCTCGACCTCATCGAACAGCACGACCTGGTAGGGCCGGCGCCGAACCGCCTCGGTGAGTGCTCCACCCTCCTCGTAGCCGACATAGCCCGGAGGCGCACCGATCAGCCGGGCCACGGAGTGCTTCTCCATGTATTCCGACATGTCGAGACGCACGAGTGCCGTGTCGTCGTCGAAGAGGAAGCCGGCCAGGGCCTTGGTCAGCTCGGTCTTGCCGACACCGGTGGGCCCGAGGAAGATGAACGAGCCGATCGGCCGGTTCGGATCCTGGAGACCGGCGCGGGCCCGGCGGACGGCGGTCGCCACCGCCTCCACCGCCTCGCGCTGCCCGACGACGCGCTCGCCCAGCACCGTCTCCATGGCCAAGAGCTTGTCGCGCTCGCCCTCAAGCATCTTGTCGACGGGAACCCCGGTCCAGCGCGAGACGACACCCGCGATGTGGGCCGGCGTCACCGCCTCCTCGACCATGCCGTCGCGGACCACGGCGCTCTCGGCCTGGGCCTCGATCTCGGCGAGCTGGCGCTCCAGCCCCGGGATCACGCCGTAGGCGAGCTCGCCCGCGCGCTGATACTGCCCCTGGCGCTGGGCCGAGGCCAATTCGTTGCGCGCCTCGTCGAGCTTGCGCTTGAGTTCGGCGGCAGCACCGAGCTTGTCCTTCTCGGCCTTCCAGCGCGAGGTGATCGCGGCGGACTGCTCCTCGAGGTCGGCCAACTCCTTCTCCAACCGCACGAGGCGGTCGCGGGAGGCGGAATCGGTCTCCTTCTTGAGGGCCTCGCCCTCGATCTTCAGGCGCACGATCTCGCGGTCGAGGTTGTCGAGCTCCTCGGGCTTCGAATCGACCTGCATGCGCAGGCGCGACCCGGCCTCGTCCATCAGGTCGATGGCCTTGTCCGGCAGGAAGCGATCGGTGATGTAGCGGTTCGACAGGGTCGCGGCCGCCACCAGCGCCGCATCCTGGATGCGCACGCCGTGGTGCTGCTCGTACTTCTCCTTGATCCCGCGCAGGATCGAGACCGTGTCCTCGACGGTGGGCTCGGACACGAAGACGGGCTGGAAGCGCCGTGCCAGGGCCGCGTCCTTCTCCACGTGCTTGCGGTACTCGTCGAGGGTGGTGGCCCCGACGCAGTGCAGCTCGCCGCGGGCCAGCGCGGGCTTCAGCAGGTTGGAGGCGTCCATCGCCCCATCCGCCTTGCCGGCCCCGACGAGGGTATGCATCTCGTCGATGAACAGGATGATCCCGCCTTCGGCCGCCGTGACCTCGGAGAGCACGCCCTTCAGCCGCTCCTCGAATTCTCCGCGGTATTTGGCACCGGCGATCAGCGATCCCATGTCGAGGGCGAGCAGGCTCTTGTCGCGCAGGGATTCCGGCACGTCGCCGTCGACGATGCGCAGGGCGAGACCCTCGACGATGGCGGTCTTGCCGACGCCGGGCTCGCCGATGAGGACGGGGTTGTTCTTGGTGCGCCGCGACAGGACCTGGATCGTGCGACGGATCTCCTCGTCACGGCCGATCACCGGGTCGAGCTTGCCCTCGCGCGCCGCTTCCGTGAGGTCGCGGGCGTATTTCTTCAGCGCATCGTAGGCGTTCTCGGCCGTGGCGTTGTCGGCGGTCCGGCCCTTGCGCAGGGCGTTGATCGCGCCGTTGAGCGAGGCCGGCGTGACGCCGGCCGCCGCCAGCGCGCGACCGGCCTCGGTGTCCTTCTCGACCGCGAGGGCGAGCAGCAGGCGCTCGACCGTGACGTAGCTGTCGCCCGCCTTCTCGGCCGCCTTCTCGGCGGTGTCGAACAGGCGCACGAGTTCGCGCGTCGCCTGCGGCTGGGACGCGTTGCCGGACACCTTCGGCTGCTTGGCGAGCCAGGCCTCGGTCTGCGCGAGGGCGACCCGCGACTGACCACCCGCCCGATCGATCAGACCGGCGCAGAGGCCCTCGGGATCGTCGAGCAGGACCTTGAGGATGTGGCCCGGCTGGAATTGCGGATGGCCCTCGCGCATCGCGAGGTTCTGCGCCGCCTGGACGAAGCCGCGGGCGCGCTCGGTATAGATCTCGAAATTCATCTGTGTCCCACCTCCCCGTGTCGGCACGACCCGCCGCCCGCTCCTCGCGGCACGGCCGATCGCCGAGACGTCGCCCCCACGGCCGATGCCGCTGGAGACCCCGGCGCCACCTGGCCGCCGGTCTTCGAGATGTAGTGTTGCAAATCGGCACCACAAGGGTGTGGAGCGCGATGGCAGGCGGCCGGCCGCGGGCTTGCGCCCGGACGCCTTTCAGGGCCACGCTCGGCGCATGACGGACACGCCCAGCCTGCGCCTCGACGCCCTCCATCGCTACCCCGTCAAGGGGCTCTCGCCCGAGCCGATGGACCATGCGACCTTGACGGCGAGTGACTACTTTCCGGGCGACCGCCTGTTCGCGGTGGAGAACGGCCCATCGGGCTTCGACCCGGCTGCCCCGGTGCACCAGCCCAAGATCAAGTTCCTGATGCTGATGCGCGACGAGGCGCTGGCGCAGCTCGACACGCTCTACGATCCCGAGGACGGGACGCTGACGATCCGCCAGGGTGGCGCGATCGCGGCCCGTGGCGACCTCGCCCAGCCGGAGGGACGGGCCGCCATCGAAGACTTCCTCACCCGCACCATGCCCGGATCCCTGCGAGGCCCAGCCCGCATGTTGTCGGCACCGGCCGGTTATCGCTTCACGGATTCCCCGCGCGGGTTCGTCTCGCTTCTCAACCTCGCCAGCGTCGCGGCACTCGAGACCATGACCGGCGCGGCGGTGGACCCCCTTCGCTTCCGGGCGAACCTCCACGTCACGGGCCTCACCCCCTGGGCCGAGCTCGATCTCGTCGACCGCACGCTGACGACGGAGGGCGGCGTGCGCCTGCGCATCCACAAGCGCACTCAGCGCTGCGCGGCGACCAATGTCGACCCGGTCACGGGCCAGCGCGATCTCGCAATCCCTCGCACGCTCGCGCAGCATCTCGGCCACACGGATTGCGGTGTCTACGCGGAGGTGCTGGAGGGCGGCGTGCTGACGGTGGGCGAGGCTCTCACCCTGGGCTAGATGGCGTCGCGGTGCACGAGGACGATGGCGGCGGCGTACCCGGCCCGGCGCAGATGGCGCAGGTCCGCGTGACGGCGCTCGCAGGTGACCTTGAGGTAGCGGCTCTCGCCTGCGGTCAGGCCCGTGGCGGCCGCGGCGGTCTGCCCGTGCATCAGGCACTCCATGGGGGTGCGGGCAGGGGCGACCATGACGTCGAGGG
The DNA here is from genome assembly GCF_059816145.1 of Methylobacterium sp. 001424705. Classification (NCBI taxonomy): domain Bacteria; kingdom Pseudomonadati; phylum Pseudomonadota; class Alphaproteobacteria; order Hyphomicrobiales; family Methylobacteriaceae; genus Methylobacterium; species Methylobacterium sp. 001424705. Next base: position 10,936 of record NZ_JCBANU010000004.1, read on the forward strand.
CGGTGTCGCGGGAGCAATCCTTGGCGAGGAGCGTCGCGGCACAGACGAGGGCGACGGAGAGCAGTTCAGACATGACGGACCCCTTGTTCGAGATGGCGAATAAGGTCCGCGGTGTGGCTCCGGCGTGTGAGCGGCCGCGTGATCGTTGCCTTGGTGTTCCCCGTATCGTTGTTGTCGTTGGAGAGGGCGAAGCACGGCGTGTGCCAGCGTCGTGTCCCAGGAGGCGCGGATCACCGTCCTACGAGGATGGGGCCGCCGTTGGCGCGACCTCGTCAGCGGCGGATCTGTAACCAATGCGGCTCGGGCTCGGATCGCGGCAGGACCGCCGCGACGGCGTCGAGATCGACGGTGAATTGTTCGGTCAGGAGGCGCCAGACCTCGGATGGGGAGGCCGCCTGCGGGTTGAGCTGGTCGACCGCGCTGGCGATGTGGTGCGGGCTCAACAGGGTGGGACGCGGATGGTACGGATCGGCATTCAGCATGGTGCAGGATCCCCGGCGACTTTCCGATCATGGTTCGTCAACCTTAAGGAACCCTTACCGGTGAGCGGTTGCAACCCCGTTCTCGATGCCTCCGCGAAATGGTTCCACGTGCTCCGGCAGCGCCGTCACGCGATGGGGGCCGACAATACCCGGCATCGCCGCGTGAAATTCATTTCCCCGCTGCTTCGCACCGTCGCGATGCTGCGCTAGAAGCCCGGCGTCGCGCGCGGTGCCCGACGCGCCATCGAGGACGAGCCCCACGATGAAAGAACCGCTGCCCAACGTCCATGTGCGCGCCGAGGTCCTGGTCCAGGCCCTGCCGCACATGCAGCGCTACGACCAGGAGATCGTGGTCATCAAGTATGGCGGCCACGCCATGGGAGACCGGGCGGCGGCGGAGGATTTCGCCGAGGACATCGTGCTCCTGGAGCAGTCCGGCCTGAAGCCGATCGTGGTCCATGGCGGCGGCCCGCAGATCGGGCGGATGCTCGGCCGGCTCGGCATCGAATCGGAATTCCGCGGCGGGCTGCGCGTCACCGACGAGGCCACCGTCGAGGTGGTCGAGATGGTCCTGGCCGGCTCGATCAACAAGCAGATCGTCGGCTGGATCTCGGCCGAGGGCGGTCGCGCCATCGGCCTCTGCGGCAAGGACGGCAACATGGTGCGGGCCCGCAAGGCCACCCGGACCATCATCGATCCCGAGAGCCAGACCGAGCAGGAGGTCGATCTCGGCCTCGTGGGCGAGCCCGAGCACGTCGAGCGCGGCGTTCTCGACGCGGTGCTGAAGGCCGAGCTGATCCCGGTCCTGGCTCCCGTGGCCTTCGGGGCGGACGGCCAGACCTACAACGTCAATGCCGACACCTTCGCGGGCGCGATCGCGGGGGCGCTGCGGGCCAAGCGCCTGCTGCTGCTCACCGATGTTCCTGGGGTGCTCGACAAGGACAAGAAGCTCATCCCCGAGCTGTCGATCGACGATTGCCGCCGGCTCATCGCCGACGGCACCATCACGGGCGGCATGATCCCGAAGGTGGAGACCTGCATCTACGCCCTGGAGCAGGGCGTCGAGGCGGTGGTCATCCTCGACGGCAAGGTCAGCCACGCGGTGCTGCTGGAGCTGTTCACCGATTACGGTGCCGGCACCCTGATCCGTCGGGGCTGAACTCCCTCCCCTGCCTCGCGCTCAGGTCGCGCGGGGCAGCGTCCGCGGCCGGAAGGCCACCAGGGTCATGTCGTCCCGACGCGTCTCCTCGCCGCGATAGGCGGTGAGCGCCGCATCGAGGATCGTCACCTGCTCCGCCAGGGGCGCCGCCTGATGATTGCCGAGGATCTCGGTCACGCCGCGATGGCCGAGGAGGCGTCGGGCCGGGCCGGTGCCGCCCATCTGGTCGGTGATGCCGTCCGTCATCAGGTAGAAGGTCGTGCCGGGGGCAACGCGCAGGCGCGTCTCCTCGACGGCGAAGCGCTCGCCCGGCCGCTGCGGATAGCCGAGGCCGCGCTTGGCGCCGCGGATGCGGGTCACCGCCGCGCCTTCGAGGGTGGTCAGGGCCGAGCCGGCGCCGGCGAAGCGGATCTCGGCCGCGGCCGGGTCCCAGACGCAGAGGCCGCAATCGAGGCCGTCGTCGGATTCCGATCCCCGTCCGTCCTGGCGCAGCTGGGTCCGCACCATGCCGTCGAGGGCCTCCAGGATGGCGGCCGGATCGCGCAGGCCGCGCTCGTGAATCAGACGGTCGAGGGCGGTGGCGACGATGAGGGTCAGGAAGGCGCCCGGAACGCCGTGCCCGGTGCAGTCGGCCACCAGCAGGATGCCGAGGCCGTCGATCTCCTCGAGCCAGAAGTAATCGCCCCCGACCAGGTGCAGCGGCTCCCAGAGCACCGCCACCTCGAGGCCCGTGCCGTCGAGGGCCGACCGGTCGGGCAGCACCGAACTCTGGATGCGGCGGGCGTAGCCGATGCTCTCCATCACCAGGTGGTTGGCCTGGGCCAGCTTGTGGTGCGCCTGCTCCAGCTGCTGCAGGAGCTGCTTGGCCTCGTCGCCGGCGCGGAGTCCGTCGACCATGCGGTTGAAGGCTTGGGAGATGACGTCGATCTCGTTGCTGGCGCGGAAGGCGCCATCGAGCTCCACCGGCACCCAGCGCTTGTGCTCGACCTCTCGCATGGCCAGCAGCAGGCGCTTCAGGGGGGCCAGCACGTGCCGCCGCACGTTGGCGTGCAGGGTCAGCACGAAGGCGAGCATCAGGATCAGGCTGGTGACGACGGCGAGGATCGCCTGCTTCTCGGCGTTGCCGCGCAGGGCCTCGGCCGAGATCGACAGGGTCAGGTGCCCCACCGGGGGGGCGACTGGGCCGGCGAAGAGATCCGCCTGCGTGGTGATCTGCTCGAAGGACCGCCCGCGCTTCGGCTCGCCCAGCGTCATCACCACGGTGCCGGCGGCGTCGCGCAGGGTCGCCGCGCGGAAGGCCGGGTCGAGGGTCAGGGCCTCCATCGGGCGGCGATAGACCTCCGGGCTGCCGCTCCAGCCGGGGCCGGCGATGGCCTTGGCAGTCAGGGACGCCATCAGGCCTGCGCGCTCGGTGTAGAGGTGGAGCTGGTCGCGATAATTGACCCAGGCGATGCCGATCTGCGTCACCAGGACGACCACCGCGATCACGGGATAGATCCGCAGGAAGAGGGTGTGGGCGAGGCTGTCGAGGTCACGCCCCTGGGCCGCGCCGCGCAGGGCGCCCGGACGCATCGCGCCCGGCTCGCCGGTCGGGACATCGACGAAGCCAGCCGCGCTGAGGAAATCGCTGCTGCGCCGCGGGCCGGCGCCGCGCAGGGACCCGCCGCGTCCCTCGCCGGAGGCAGGCCGGCTGCCGGCGGACGCGCCGGGGGCGGCGCCGAGGGCCGGGGTCTCTGCGGTCATGGCCGAATCGCGGCGCCGGAGACGTCCGGCGCGCCGGGCCTCAGCGCGATACGATTGCGACCGCAATCCTTGGCCGCGTAGAGGGCCGCGTCGGCCCGCTGCATGGCGCTCTCCAGGGTTTCGCCCGGCTCGGACTGGGCGACGCCGATGCTCACGGTGATCCGCATGGCGGCATCCATCATGGGCACCGGCGTGGCGGCAACGGCCTCGCGCAGGCGTTCCGCGAAGGCCGCGGCGCCCTCCAGGCCGGTATCGGACAGGACGATGGCGAACTCTTCGCCGCCCGTGCGGCCGACGAAGTCGAGGGTGCGCAGGTGCGCTCGGCAGATCGCGACGAAGGAGACCAGCGCGGCGTCGCCGGCCGCGTGGCCGAAGCTGTCGTTGAGGAGCTTGAACCGGTCGAGATCGAGGATGAGGATGGAGACCGGGGCGCCGCTGCGGGCGTGGCGCAGCCATTCGCGCGCCGCGACCTCCATGAAGCGGCGACGCGCCAGGGCACCCGTCAGGTCGTCGGTATCGGCCAGACGGCGCAGCTCGGCCTCGAGCCGGGTGCGGTGCTCGATCTCACCGGACAGGGCGGCATTCAGGGCCTGGAGATCCCGGCGCTGATCGGCGAGGCGCTGGTTCGCCTTCTGCAGGTCGAGCTGCATCCGGTCGCTCATCCGGACCAGCCTTTGCTGCTCGCGAAAGCCCCGGCGATAGGCGTCGGCCAGCGCCTGGACGCCGCCGGCGACGTCCGAGAGCCCCGACAGCATCGCCTCGGTGCGGGTCAGCACCGCTTCCTCGGCGTCGTAGAGGCTGAAGGAATCAGCTGGTTCGGAGGCCGCGCCTCCGACGGCCCTGATCGCGCGGGTCATGCGGCCTCCCTCACCATCTCGAACCGCGCGTAGGAGAAGTCGGCGGCGAAGTCCTCGCCCGCCTCCTCGATGGTCTCGTCACCATCGGCGAACCGCCAGCGCACCGTGACCGCGCGCCCTTCCTCGGCGGCGTCCTCGAGGGGCATGAACAGGTTCATCAGCGCTTTGGCGCTCGACGAGTTGAAGTAGGCCAGCCCGACCTCGAACACGATCGGGGTCGCGGAGGTGTCCGCCAGGTAGGCGCGCAGGGCCTGGAGCAGGGGGCCGAAGAAGGCGGCCGCATCCTCGGGGTAGGATTCGCCGTGCAGGGACAGGTGCCCGGTCGCGAAGTCGAAATCGACCCGCGGCGAGCGGTCCGTGGCGGCAAGCTGGATTCGGTCCATCGGTGGTCGGCCCGTCAGATATAGGCTTTGAGGCAGAAGAAGCTGCGCCCGGAGCCGAGCGCCTGGAAGTCGTACTCGACCGGGGCGCTGGAACGCCGTGCGATCTCGATCAGGCCGATGCTGCCGCCGAGGCTTCCCTCGTCCGGTGGCTGGCGGAGCTTCTCGCGGTAATACGCCTTCAATTCGTCGCTGTTCAGGCTCGCGATGTGGTCGAGGCGGGCGCGCAGGGGCGGGACGTCGGGATCGGGCAACTCGTTTCCGCAGACGACGTAGAAGCGTCCCGCCTCCATGCCGACGACGATCACTCCGTTGCTGATCAGGCTCGCCTGCGGACCGGACGGCTTCACGACCTTGTCGGCGGAGTAGCGGATGACGTTCTGGGCCTGCTCGACGAAGATCGCGAAGACCCGCTTGGCCACCGACGCATCGGTCTCGCCCTGGCTCATGCGCAACTTGAGCACTTCGCCGAGAGAGAACAGGACATTCTCCGAGATGTCGCCGCCGAAGGAGAGGATCACGCCCTGGCGCCGGGACGCATCGAAGAAGTTCATGAAATCGCGTGCGAGCAATGCAATTTCTCCCGCCTCACGGGGCCGGCAGCAGACTTGGACGTCGCGCAATACCGCTCTGATCGAATAGCTCGTCGTTCGTATATGTGGAGTTAATCTGGCCTTTTCGTCACGTCTCTCCGCCAGCAAGCAGAATAGCGCCAGGACAATGACTAAGCTGCCTATTTCGAATCCACACAGGACTGATTCTGCCTAACCACTGATCACTTCATCTCGGGTGCGCGTGGAGAGGCGGCCGTCAACGAACCGAGCGGACGAGGTGGACCCAGGGTACGGCCGCGGGAATGCTTGCGGGATGCCGACGGCCATGCTCTGAAAAGCACGCGCCCCGCTTCCCTTCGCGGTGTCCGGTCCCCATCTCGAACGGCCGGGCTTCGCGGCCCACCCAGAACCACATCGACCGACCTTGTTTCTACCCGGCGAACCCCACTTCACCACCGCCCAATCCCGCGGCTTTCGTCAGGTCGACACCTGGGTGTTCGATCTCGACAATACGCTCTATCCGAGCGACGCCCGCGTCTGGCCGCAGGTGGACGAGCGCATCACCCTCTACGTCATGCGCCTCTACGGACTCGACGGTCTCTCGGCTCGGGCGCTACAGAAGTATTTCTACCATCGCTACGGGACGACCCTGAAGGCGCTGATGGTGGAGTCGGCCATCGATCCGCACGACTTCCTCGACTTCGCCCACGATATCGACCATTCGTCGATCCGCCTCGACCCGGCGCTGGGCGCTGCCATCGAGCGCCTGCCCGGCCGCAAGCTCATCCTCACCAACGGATCGCGCCGACACGCCGAGAACGTGGCGGCCAAGCTCGGCATCCTCGACCACTTCGAGGACGTGTTCGACATCGCCGATGCCGATTTCATTCCGAAGCCCGAGCGCTCCACCTACGAGCGGTTCCTGAAGCGCCACGGCGTGGAGCCGCGCCGGGCGGCCCTGTTCGAGGACATTGCCCGCAACCTGATCGTGCCGCACGACATCGGCATGTCCACGGTGCTGGTGGTGCCTCCAACGATCGACCCCTTCCGGGAAGCCTTCGAGCAGGAAGCCGTGCGCGAACCGCATATCGACCACATCACCAGCGATCTCGCCGGCTTCCTGGCGGAGCGCGTGTTGCCGGAACTCCCGTGAGCGGCGGCGAACCGGACTGGACGTCGGCTCGGGCACCGGACCTCGGTGCGATCGAGGATCTGGCGGATGCGGCCTTCGCCAATCTGCCCCTGGCATTCCGGAATCTCTGCGCCGGCCTCGTAATTCACGTGGAGGACTTCCCCGACGAGGAGACCCTGCGGGAGATGGATTGCGAGAGCCCCTTCGATCTCCTCGGCCTGTTCCGTGGGATCGGTCTCGCCCAAAGCGGCGAGGCGGCGACCGGACAGATGCCGAATCAGGTCTGGCTCTACCGTCGCCCCCTGCTCGACGACTGGGCCGAGCATGATGAGACCCTCGGCCACCTCGTCACGCACGTCCTCGTCCACGAGATCGGGCACCATTTCGGCCTCTCCGACGCCGATATGGAGGCAATCGAGGCGGCTGCGGACGCCTGAGGCGTCAGGCTTTCTGGGCGGACGGCAACAGGCTGGCCTTGGGCCGGCGGGTGCGGAACTGCCCGCGCTCCACCGCGACGAAAACCAGGACCGCGAGCGCCAGGGTGGTAAGCCACCACATCACCGTCATCCCGACGCCGATGCAGGCGATGAGGAAGGCCGAGGCGAAGGCCGCCATGGCGCCGGGCACCAGCACCGATGCCTCGCGACCCGCGCGGCGGATCGCGGCGTGCAAGGCGAAGGCCGCCGCGAAGGCCCCGACGAGGCCGAGTTCGTACCAGAGCTCGAACAGCAGGGTCCGCGGCGCGTTCATCGGCAACAAGTTGACGTAACGACCTCGCAGGGCCGTCTCGAGGCCGTGCCCGGTGACGAGCCGCAGCGGCTCACTGGTCGCGATGGTCTGCCAGGCCTTGAGGCTCAGGACGCCGGTTGCACGCCCGCCGAACACCGTCGCACCGATCGGCCGGGCAATGAAGGGCAGGATAGGTCCCAACACCAGCAGGGTGGCCGCCGTGACGCCGAGGAGGCGCGGCGCGAGCATGGGCCGGAAGGCCGCGAGCGCGAAGGCGACCGCACCCAGCGCCAAGGCGACCAGGGTTGTCGGGCCGGGCGAGACCAGAAGTGCGACCGAGACGAGCAGGGCGAGCCCGAGGGCCTCGCTGTTGCGCCCGCGCGAGCGGAGCCACGAGACGGCCGGCCAGACGAACAGGATGAGCAGGATCAGGCCCCGGTCGAGGATCGCGTCCTCGTCGGGTCCGAGGAGCCCCTGTCCGAACGGCCCCTGCCCCGTGAGCCCAAGCCCGATGGCGAAGATGGCCGCCGCCGCCACGCCCACCGGCAGGAGATAGAGGTTTGCCGAGCGCATGCGGTCCGGCAGAGCGAGGTAGGCCGCCATCGTCATCAGAAGCGTGGCGATGACGTTGAGAAGCCGTTCGGTGGCGAGGCTCAGAAACGGCGTCCAGACCAGCGACAGGGCCGACCAGAGGATCACCAGGCAGCCGGCCAGGAAGGCGGGCGAGCGCAGCAGGCGCGTGGAGGCCGGGCGGACCGGTCGCGCGCGGCCGTCGATGGCGCTCGCCAGGAGCAGGAGTGCGATGGAGATCGGCGCGAGGATGACCACCGCGCGGCGGGCGACCTGCGCCGCCACCGGCATGATCACGAACAGGCCGATGAAGCCGATGCGACGCAACAGGGCGGCGGCATCGATGGCTGGGTCGACCGAAGTGGAAGGAACGCGCGCCATGGTTCGAAGGAGGCCGTGAAACGGCGCCAGGATGAGGCCCGCGCGCTAACCGTCAGACCCTAGTGCAGCCGCGGGAGCCGCGCTGTAGACGGCGGGCAACAGTCGCGTCCTCACGCCGGTCGGGTCATGGACTGCCGGCCACGACCCGCCAGGAGCCACCGACCGAGATCGGCGAGGATGCGCCAGCCGGCCCAGGTGGCCAGGAAGCCGAGCAGGCCGGCGGTCAGGCCGTCGACGGTGGTGGGGATCGCCGGAGTGTAGTCCTGGTAGGTGGCCCGCGCGAGGGCGAGGTCGGGATCGCGCATCAGGGCCACGACGCGGCCGAGGGGGCCACCGGCCTCCGCGAGCTCCCGGCGCTGCCGTTCAAGGGCAGCGAGGCGCACGATATCCTGGCGCGCCGCCTCGCCGCGCCGGGCGACGAGAGGGTCGCCGTCGCCGCGCAGGCGTGCCACCGCATCGTCGCGACTGCGGCCGGTGGCAACGGCATCAGCCTCGAAACCGGAGACCACGCGGCGCAGTTCGTCCAGGGTGCCACCGAGCCGCTGGGCATATTGCTGGGCGAATTCCGGCGCCTGCGCCGCCAGCGCGCCGCCGAGAAGTCCGAGGGCAAGCCCCAGGGTGCGTAGGACGCGAAACACCGGCCTCTCCGCGCGGGTGGCAATGGGGGACAAGGGCCCGACGGCGCGGCGGGTTCCGGCGCCCCGCTCAGCCCCGCGACGCCGTCCCCTCCCCGGCGAACGCCGCGGCGATGTCCGCTTCGGTCACGTCGGGCAGGGGGCGGCCTACCTTCAGGGCGCGGGTCGGGAGCCCGGGGGCGAGGATCAGGATGACGGTCTCGATACCCGGGCAGGCCGGGTCGGCACAGACGATCTCGCTCGCCTTGACGGTGATGGCCTCTTCGAGACCGCCGCAGCGGCGGACCCAATCGACGATCGCCGCGCGGGCCTCCTGATCCGCCGGCGGGCGGCGGTTGCCGAAGCCGAACAGAGCCATCGGGGTCAGGCCGGGAGAGTCAGGAGGCCGGCCTGCCCGTCGGCGCAGCCGAAGGCGAGGCGGCCGCCGCGCCCATCCCAGGCCAGGGCCGAGATGGCGCTGCCCTTCACCGCGGGCCGGACCAGCAGTTCCGAGGCGTCGGCGAAGCGCACGAGCAGGATGCAGCCGTCCTCGTAGCCGACGGCCAGGACCAGGGCCTTGGGGTGGAACGCCACCCGCGAGACCCGGGCGGGCCGCACGCCGCACTCGCGGGGTGCCTTGCCGGTGGGGCCTTCCTTGGAGTCAAAGGGCCAGACGATGGCGGCCTCGGCGCCGCTGGTCGCGAGCCAGTGTCCGTCGCCCGACCAGGAGACCGAGCGCACCTTCGCAGGGTATCCCGACATCCGCATGTGGCCCCGGTCGGGTTGCAGACGCCAGCCGTGCAGGGAGTTCTCCTGCATCGTCGTCACGACGAACCGGCCATCCGGCGACCAGGTCACGTCGATATGCGAGCCCTTCCACTCGATGAAGTCGGGCGCGGTGTCGAGGTTGGGGTACCAGAGGGTGGCGCCGTTGTAGTGCGCCACCGCGAGACGGTAGCCCTTGGGCGCGAAGGCGAGGCCGCGGGCGGTGGAGGGCGCCGCGAAGGTCTTTTCCCGCCCCTTCGCGTCGCGGGCGACGACATTGCGCCCGGCCGCATAGGCGAGGCCGCCCTCGGGATGCAAGGCAAGGGCGTCGATCCAGGCACCGTTCTTTGCGCGGGCGACCTCGACGACGTCGCCCGCGTCGGAGGTCGCCACCACCCGGCCATCGTCGCCGCCGGTGACGAGGCGGCGGCCGTCGCCGGCCGCCACCAAGATGCCGGCCTCCGGATGCGCCTCGACCCGGCGGAGTTCGGCGCCGGAGGCCAGGAGCACGCCGCCGTCCCCGAGGGCGAGGGCCAGGGTGTCCTTCAGCCAGACCGTGGCGGTGACGTGGGCACCGGCCGCCAGCGGCGTCACGTGATCGAGGAGGGAGGGGACACTCATCGCAACGGGTCTCTCAACCAGGGGCTCGCGGGCTCACTTGGCGACGGCGGCCTTCGCCGGCGCCGCGCGCCGTCAGGACCGTCGCGACGAGCGCGAGGAGGCCGGCGATGCCGGCGGGAATGGCGAGGGCATACAACGCCAGCCTTCCGTAGGCGACCGTTCCGGCCACGGATCCGACGAGGAGCGCGAGCCAGACGACGCCGTCGCCGATCCAGGCGGTGCGCGCACCGCGCCGGGCGAGCGCCAGGGCGAGCTTCTGGCCGAACCCGAACAGGGCGCCGGTCACGAAGGTGGTCCCGGCCCGGAAGCCCTGGACATGGGACAGCACAGCGTTCTGCGCGCCCATCGCCAAGGCCAGCATCAGCGAGGCGATGCCGGAATCCGGCGCGGCCGTGGCGGCCTCGAAGGCGGCGCCGACGATCGCGGTCTCGAAGCCGAGGATGACCGGGGTGACCCAGCGCGCGGGCGTCAGGGCCGAGAGGCCGCCGCCGCAGATGCCGCCCGTGAGGAAGGCCGCAATCAGCAGGGCCGGCAGAAGAGCGTGGTGCGGGTCGCCGTGCCCGAGGGAGACCGCGAACTGGGTCGTGTTCCCGCTCATGAACGAGGTGTAGAGGCCGCCGAGCCTGATGAACCCGAGGGCGTCCACGTAGCCGGCCAGGGCCGTGAGGACGAGGCCGAAGCCGAGATGCCAGGGACGGGTCATGGACGCAACGCGCACCCGCTCACCGGCACCGCCGCAGGGTTAAAGCTTCGCTTACCAAGTCCGCGCAATTGGAGTGATCGGCGGCGAACGATGCGCCTCGGCGACCCGTTTGTCTTGCGATCCGGCTCGGCCCCCAGGGGCTCACGCCGGATGAGTAGGAGTTGCGTCATGATTTCCTTCGCCTGCGCCTTTCCCGCCCATCCCGCCTTCAACCCGCGCGCCGCCGCCGAGACCGTCCTGGTGGTCGAGGATGAAGCCATGGTCTGCGAGCTCGCCGCCGAGGCGCTGCTCGACGAGGGCTACCGCGTCCTCACCGCCGCCGATGCCGACGCGGCGGAGGACATCCTGGCGCGGGAGCGCGTCGACCTGCTCTTCACCGATATCGATCTGGCCCGCAACACGAACGGGATCGCCCTGGCGCATCGCGCGCGCCGCTACTTGCCGAACCTGCCGGTGGTCTACACCTCCGGTGGACGCGGCCACCTCTCGCAGGCCGAGGCCGTCACCCAATCCGTCTTCGTTCCGAAGCCCTACCGCCTGAGCCATCTCGTAGCCCTCGCCAACGAGATCCTGCGTCCCCACCCCCACCACGGTTGAGACCGGACCGCGCGCGGCGCGGGTTCGGCCGCCGGAGCCCGGAGCCTTCCCATGCGCAATCTGTTCCTCCCTCTCCTCGTCCTCCTGGCCGGCACGGCGACGGCCTCGGCCGCCTGCGACGTGAAGGGCGCCAAGCTTGAGGAGGCCATCGCGGCCAAGGCCGAGCTGCGCGAGACGGCCAACAAGCAGACTGTGCGCGACCTGCGCACCCTGCGCGACGCGGCCATCGTGCTGGAGACCTACAAGTACGCCGCCGAGTGCGAGCGCCTGGTCGAGATCGTGCGGGCCCTCGCCGCGAACCCCGAGAAGACCATCGAGCGCGGCGGCGATACCGACGAGGACAAGGCCGAGGACCTGATGGAGGCCCGCGAGCCGAAAGCGCCGGCCCCGGCCGAAACCGCCAAGCCCAAATGAACGCGCCGTGCGTTGAGCTGCGCAGAACGACACGACGAGGGGCAAGCGGAGCGGCATGGCGAAGGACACTCAGATCCGCGAGGCGGGCATCGCGCACGCGGCGCAACGGCTGCCGTCGGTGGTGGTCGACGATTACAACATCGAGCTGAAGGACGGCGACGGCTTCATCGGCGACCGGGTTTCGAAGTCTGCGTTCCGCGAGATGCTGGAAGCGTGCCGGGAGCGCCTGCGCGCCGTGGGCGCCGATCCGCTGGGCGACAAGGCGAGCTGCGATTTCTCCAAGCGCCGCATCGACCAGATCCTCCTCGGCGAGGATCCCCTCGCCGCGGGCGTGGTGTTCAGCGCCATCGAGGACTTCGCGCAGGAACTCGCCCGCGTGGCCCGCCTCTTCCTCGGCCAGGACGGCTGGGAGGGAACGCAGGCGATCGTGGTTGGCGGCGGCTTCAGCGACAGCCGGGCCGGCCGCCTCGCGGTCGCGCGGGCGGGCTACCTTCTGCGCGCCGGGGGCCTCGGCATCACCCTCGAACCGATCCGGCACCATCCCGACGAGGGCGGCCTGATCGGCGCGGTGCACCTGGCGCCGTCCTGGATGTTCTCCGGATACGACAGCCTGCTGGCCGTCGACATCGGCGGCAGCAACATCCGCGCGGGCGTCGTGGTCACGAATCTGAGGAAGGCCGCGGACCTCTCGCGCAGCGAGGTCTGGCGCTCTGAGATCTGGCGCCATTGCGACGAGGACCCGATGCCGAGCCGCGACGAAGCGGTGGAGCGCCTCGTGGGCATGCTCGGCGACCTGATCCGCCGGGCGGACCGCGCCAGCCTGACGCTGGCTCCGTTCGTCGGCATCGGCTGTCCCGGCATGATCGAAGCCGACGGCACGATCGATCGCGGGGGCCAGAACCTGCCCGGCAACTGGGAGGGCCGTGACTTCAATCTCGCCGAGCGGGTGACGGCCGCGATCCCCCGGATCGGCGAGCATCCGACCATGGTTGTCATGCACAACGATGCCGTGGTGCAGGGCCTCAGCGAAGTTCCGCACCGGACGGACGTGACCCGATGGGGGGTACTCACCATCGGCACCGGCCTGGGCAACGCTCGGTTCACCAACCGCGGCACGGAGGACGAGATCTAGCCGCCGGGGCGGCCTCAGCGCGCCTTCGCGCCGGTGCGCGCGAAGGCCTGGGCGATGCGCTCGCGCAGCTCGTCGTTCAGCTCGATGTCGACGATGCGCCAGGTCCAGGCGCGCAGGCGCAGGCGGATCCGCAGGCGGCGGTCCCGGCCCGCCTCCGGCGGCACGCCGACGACCACGGTGCGGAAGCCCCGCATCTCGGAAGCGAGATAGAACGGGATCAGCCGGCGCAGGGCCTCGATCCGCAGGCCCCCGCCCCCCGATTTCTGCTCCGGCCCGTCGCGGCCGAATTCCACCGATTGCGGCCACCCGTCATCGAGGAGGTCGACGACCGTCCTGGGCGTGACCAGGGCCTCGGCGATCGGGATCGCCAGGGCCGCAGCGGCCTCTGCGATGCGCTGGCGCTCCCGGGGCTCCGCATCCGGCGCGGCGGGATCCCGCGCCTGGGCCGCCGCGGCGGCCTGTCGGATCACCGAGAGGCGCAGGGATCGGAAATTGACGTGCTGGGTGATGTAGTCGGTGTCGTGCGCCTGGACCGCGCGGGCGATGTCGTAGAGCGCCCAGAGCGGCGTCAGCGTGTACGCGAACCAGCCGAGCACCAAGAGGATCGGGATCGACCACCACCGCATCGGGCGTCAGGCCGTCACGCCGGGACGCGCCACGTCGTGAACCCGGAGAAAGCGTCGACCACGCCTTCGTAGACCGGCCGCTTGAAGGGCACGATCAGATCCGGCAACCCGGCGATCGGCTCCCAGCGCCAGGCATCGAACTCGGACGTGAAGGCACCGTTGCCCGGCGTTGCGACGTCGATCTCGTCGTCCGAACCGAGGAAGCCGAACGCGAACCACTTCTGCGTCTGGCCGCGGTAACGCCCCTTCCAGGCCTGCTTCAGCACCGTCGGCGGCAGGTCGTAGGAGAGCCATCCCGGGGTCTCGCCGAGGCGCACCACGGAGCCGGCCGAGACGTTGGTCTCCTCGTAGAGCTCCCGCAGGGCAGCGGCTTCCGGATCCTCCCCCTCGTCGATCCCGCCCTGGGGCATCTGCCAGGCCCGTCCGTCCGCCACGTGCTCCGGCCCGGCATCGGCCCGCCGCCGCCCGATGAAGACGAGACCGGCGCGCGAGATCAGCGTGATGCCGACGCAGGGACGGTAGGCAAGGTCGGCGCCGTCGGCGAACGGGGATGCGGTCATGGCGGCGACCATAGGCAGGCGGGGCATGTGCCGCAACGCACGAAACGGCGCCGCAGCGCAATTCCAAGCCGGGTCGCCCGGCCCGATCCATTACTCCGGATGTCTCAGGGCTTGGCGCTGGTGAGCCGGGTACTTGAGCCGCTCCCACGCAGGGCGACGCTGACGGGAACGAGGCGGATGCCGCGCGCCTCCGCCTCGGCGGCCCAGCGGGCGATTCGATCGATGCTCATCGGCAGGGCAGAGGCGGAGCCGAAGGCGAAACCCTTCTGACGCGCCTGCGCTTCGAGCCGGGCCAGTTCCCGGTCGATGGCCTCGGGTCGCGCCAGGGCGTCGAGGACGATCTCGGCCCGGGTGAAGGGCACCTTCCCCTTGGCGGCCAGCGCGGGGGCGATCGAGCGCGGGGAGGTGCCGTCGTCGACGAAGCCGAGGCCCCGGGCCCCGATCTCGCGCAGGACCGGCTCCAGGGCAGCCGGATCGCTGGTGAGCTTCGCACCCATGTAGTTGACGATGCCGACGAAGCCCGAGAACCGGCTCATCACCCAGCTCAGGCGATCGAGATTCTCCGGCGGGCGCGAGCTGGTGAGAAGCGTCTGGGGACCGGGATCGCTGTCGGGATAGTCGAAGGGCTCCATGGGCACTTGGAGCAGGGCCTCGTGTCCGGCTTCGCGGGCCCGGGCGACGGTCCGCTCGAGGTCGCTGCCATAGGGCGCGAAGCCCAGGCTGATCGCCGGGGGCAGGCGGGTGATAGCGCTGGCGGTCGCCGCCTGGCCGATCCCGAGGCCCGAGACCAGGATGGCGATGCGGGGCCCGGAACCACCGGGATCCGGCCGTGCGTAGACGTCGAGAGGGCGCAGGCGCCCCTCGCCGAGGCGGGGGATGTTGCCGTGGCGGCCGCGTTCGACGAGCCGCGGATCCGGAGCGGCGCTCAGCTTCACCGGGGTCGTGGACGGAACCTGGATGACCACCGCATCGGTGGGGGCGGCCGTGCCCGTCGGGCGAACGACGGTGACGCCGGAGGCGGTCTCGACGTCGCTGGCGCTGCTTGGACCGGATTTCGCGGCCTCGGGCTTCGATGCCTGTACGGCCGGCTCCGGTAAGACCGGTTCGCGGAGCGCGATGACCGCCACGGCGCTGGGCTCGCCGCCCTCGGGATCCCCGGCCACGACGAGGATGCTGGCGCCGAGCACGAAGCCCGCCACGAGGCCGCCGAGCACCATCGGGGCGGTCACCCGCACCTGCCGCAGCGCCCGCAGACGCTGGCCGGCGGTCGGCTTGCCGCCGAGCGGACGGGTCAGGATGTCGTCGGTGGCCACGCGCAGCCGCTTCCCCAGGCTCCCGGACCGGGGATCGCTGAGGGACTGGCCGAAACGGCCACGGCCCCCAGCGTCGGTCCTGAACCGACATTGGGGGCCGCCATGGTTAACGTTTCGCTAAGGCGCCGCGGATCGCGCTCAGTTCGGGACGGCGGCCTTAGGCGTGTTGGCCGCGCCCTTCTGGATCCCACGCAGGAAGTCGAAAGCGGCGATGAGCTGCTTGTCCTTGGCCGGGTCCGGCGGGACGTAGGCGGACGAACCGCCGCGCTCCTCGACGTCCTTCTGCTTCAGGTGCCCCTTCAGGCCGGCCTCGCCCTTCGTCTCGTCCTTGCCCTTCAGCTCGTCCGGCACCTCCTGCAGGATCTCCTGGTCCGGCTCGATGCCCTTGGCCTGGATGGAGCGGCCCGACGGCGTGTAGTAGCGGGCGGTGGTCAGACGCAGGGCGCCGCTGCCGCCCAGCGGAATGATCGACTGCACCGAGCCCTTGCCGAAAGAGCGCGTGCCGAGGACCGTGGCGCGCTTGTGATCCTGCAGGGCGCCGGCCACGATCTCGGAGGCCGAGGCCGAGCCGCCGTTCACCAGCACGACGATCGGCTTACCCTTGGTCAGGTCGCCGGCCTTGGCCGAGAAGCGCTGCGTCTCGTCCGGGTTGCGGCCGCGGGTGGACACGATCTCGCCCCGGTCGAGGAAGGCGTCCGACACCATCACGGCCTGGTCGAGGAGACCGCCCGGATTGTTGCGGAGATCCAGCACGTAACCCTTGAGCTTGTCGGCGCCGATGTCGGTGTTCAGCTTGTCGATCGCCGCACGCAGACCGTCGAAGGTCTGCTCGTTGAACTGGGTCAGGCGGATGTAGCCGACGTCGCCGCCCTCGGCGCGGGAGCGCACGGGCTTGATCTTGATCACGTCGCGGTTGAGCGTGACCTCGATCGGGTCCTTCGACTCCTTGCGGCTGATCTTCAACTTCACCGGCGAGTTCACCGGGCCGCGCATCTTGTCGACGGCCTGATTCAGGGTCAGACCCTGGACCTGATCCTCGTCGATCTGCGTGATGACGTCGTTGGTGAGGATGCCGGCCTTCGAGGCGGGCGTGTCGTCGATCGGGGTCACGACCTTGATCAGGCCGTCTTCCATCGTGACCTCGATGCCGAGGCCGCCGAACTCGCCGCGGGTCTGCACCTGCATGTCGCGGAAGCTCTTGGCATCCATGTAGCTCGAATGCGGATCGAGCGAGGTCAGCATGCCGTTGACGGCCGCCTCGATCAGCTTCGCCTCGTCGGGCTTCTCGACGTAGTCGGTGCGCACCTTCTCGAACACGTCGCCGAACAGGCTGAGCTGACGGTAGGTCTCCGCGGAGGCCGCGACCGCGCTCGTCCCCGAGAGCAGTCGGGTCTGGGTCGCCACCATGGAGGACCCGACGCCGAGGAACGCGCCGAGCAGAACGAGGGAAACCTTGCGCATTATCCGCGAACCTTCTCGCTGGGGCTTTTCGCCCACCAAGGCTCCGGATCGATGGAGCCGCCGTCTTTTCTGAACTCTACGTACAGGACCGGATCGCCGCGATCCGCGGCTGCCGCATCGGCGCCGGTACCGCCCTCCCCCATCGCCGCCACCGGCTCGCCCGCGAGCACGAACTGGCCGACTTCGACGTTGATCTGGTCCATCCCCGCCAACAAGAGATAGTAGCCATCGCCCGCGTTGATGATCAAGAGTCGCCCGTACGAGCGGAACTGCCCGGCGAAGGACACCCAGCCATCGGCCGGTGACGAAACCACGGCCTTCGGCCGTGTCGCGAGCGATATGCCGCGGGTGGTGCCGCCGTTGCCGTCGGGCTGGTTGAAGCTGCGCAGGAGCGCCCCGCTGACCGGACGCGGCAGGTCGCCACGGGTGTCGACGAAGCGCACCTTCGGCGAGAGCCGGGCAGGATCCCGGGCCCCGGCGGCAGCGAAGCGCTCCTGCGTCGCCCGGGCCTCGCGGGTCTCGGCGGCCTTGGCCTCCTCCGCGGCCCGGCGGGCGGAGGCGACCTCCCCCTCCATCCGGTCGAGGAGATCCTTGAGGCTGCGGGCCTGTACCGACAGCTCGGCCGTGCGGGTCCGCTCGGCCGCGAGGCCGCTCTCGACTTCGGCCTGACGGGTGCGGCGCGCGGCGATGAGGGCGTTCAGGCGCTGCTGCTCGCGGGCCCAGCCCGCGAGATCGTTGGTCAATCCTTCGCGATCGGCTGCGATGAGGCCCTTCAGCCTCACGAGTTCGGAGAGGTCGGCGGCAAGGGTCTCGGCCTCGCCGCGCAGTTCGGGCACCACGGCCCCGAGCAGCATCGAGGTACGGATCACGGCGAGCACGTCTTCCGGCCGCACCAGCACGGCGGGGGGCGGCCGCCGCCCCATCCGCTGCAGGGCCGCCAGGATTTCCGCGATCACGCCGCGGCGGGAATCCAGCGAGCGGCGCAAGGCCGCCTCGCTGGCACCGAGCGTCTTCAGGCGCTCCTCCAGCCGGCTCATCCGGACCTCGGTGGCCTGCGCCTGGCGCGCAGCGTCCAGAAGCGCGGTGTTGAGCTTGGCCCGGTCGCCGCCGATGCTGGCGATCTCCGCCTCGTACTTGGCGCGGGCCCCGGTGCTGGCGGTGAGGGCGTCCTCGATGCGCCTGAGGTTCTCGGCCCGACGGGTCTTCTCTTCGAGAGCCTTCTGAACCGCCTCCGGCGTCGCCGGTTCCTCGGCGCGGAGTGCGGCCGGCGCGGCGAGGAGCGGGGGCGCCAGGAGGACGAGCGCCAGCACGCCGCCCCTCATGCCGTCTCGCCTGCGTCGCGTGGCCGGGTTCATCGCTCGTCGAGGTTTCCGCGGTGGTACGGGTGGCCGGCAAGGATCGTCAGCGTGCGATACACCTGCTCCAGGGCGAGGACGCGCACAAGCCCGTGCGGCAAGGTGGCGGCTCCGAACGAGAGGCTGAGTTCGGCCCGGTCCCGCACGGTGGTGTCCAGGCCGTCGGCGCCCCCGATGGCGAGGACGAGGACGGAGCGGCCCGCATCGCGCCAGGCGCCGACGCGCGTCGCGATGGTCTCGCTCGTGAGATCGGCGCGGCCGCGCTCGTCATAGACCGCCAGCGCCGCGCCGGCGGCCGCATGGGCGAGGATCGCAGCTCCTTCCTCGACGGCGCGGTCCTGCGCGCGGCGAGCCCGGCTCTCGGGGATCTCGGCGATGTCGCAGGCGGCGAATCCGAGGCCGCGCCCGAGCTGTGCGGCCCGTTCGCGGTAGCGGGCGGCAAGGTCGCGCTCGGGTCCGGGCTTCAGGCGGCCGACTGCCGCCACGAGGAGGCGCACGAAACGGTGCCGGCGCTCACTCGGCGACGGCGGAAAGGGGACGATCGCTGGTCGGTCGATCGGCGCCCCACATCTTCTCGAGATTGTAGAAGCCGCGCACCTCCGGCCGGAAGATGTGCAGGATGATGTCGCCGGCATCGATGAGCACCCAGTCGCAGGCCGGGAGGCCCTCGACGCGGGCAGTACCGAGCCCCTTCGACTTCATCTCCTGCAGGACCCGGTCTGCGATGGCGCCGACATGGCGCTGGGAGCGGCCGGAGGTGATGATCATGGTGTCGGCCAGGGAGGTCCGGCCCATCAGATCGATCTCGATCGTCTCTTCGGCCTTCATGTCCTCGAGGCAATCGAGAGCCAGGCTCCGGAGATCGTCGATCTTCCGGTTGGTGGAGTCTTCGGAGCCGGGGGCTCCGGTATGGACCGCGTCGTTCAGCGTCTGGGTTCCTGCAATCGCCATCGTCATCCCGTGATCGTACCCTGTATGCGGATAAAGTGGAACGTGGCTCTTGCCTTTTCCATGACTGGCCTAGGCACCGTCCCCCGTCCTGGCCCGCAGCGCCGTCGACGAGAGGGTCGAGCGCGGCCCGTGCAGGAAGACCCAGGCCGGGGCCGGCCTGTCGGCCAGGGTGGGCGCCTCCGCTTCGGGAAGACGCCAGCGCGCCAGGGCCCGGGCGGCGCGGGCGGCCGGAGCCGTCAGCGTGAAGCCGGGCCGGTCGATGATCGCGATCGGCATCACGCGCGCGATCTCGAAAAATCCCTGCCAGCGATGAAATGTCGCGAGGCTGTCGGCGCCCATGATCCAGACGAAGCGCACCGATGGATTGCGGCGGGTGAGGAAGCGCAGGGTCTGGCGGGTGTAGCGCGCGCCGATCCGCGATTCGAAATCGGTGACGTCGATGCGTGGATGGTCGGCGACGCGGTCCGCCTCGGCGACCCGCCGGTCGATGGCCGCGAGTTCGCCCCTGTCCTTCAGCGGATTGCCCGGCGTCACCATCCACCAGAGGCGGTCGAGGCTCAGCCGCCGCAGGGCGACGAGACTGACATGCCGGTGCCCGAGATGGGCCGGGTTGAACGAGCCACCGTAGAGGCCGATGCGCAGGCCCGATGCGACGGGGGGCAGGCGCACCGGCCCCGATGCGTCAAGGCGCATCGGAACCCGGTCGGGTCAGGCGAGACCGCGTCAAGGACGCGTCTGCCCGTTCCCGTGGACGCGATACTTGAAGGTCGTCAGCTGCTCGACACCCACCGGCCCGCGCGCGTGCATCCGTCCGGTGGCGATGCCGATCTCTGCGCCGAAGCCGAACTCGCCGCCATCGGCGAACTGGGTCGAGGCGTTGTGGGTCACGATCGCCGAGTCGACTTCGGCGAGGAAGCGGGTCGCCTCGGTCATGTCGTCGGTGACGATCGCGTCGGTGTGGTGCGAGCCGTTGGTCTCGATGTGCTCGATCGCGGCGTCGAGGCCGCCGACAACCCGTACCGAGATGATGGCGTCAAGATACTCGGTGCGCCAGTCCGCCTCGCTGGCGGCGGTGACCCGGTCGTCGACCGCCTGGGTAGCGGCGTCACCGCGCACGGCACAGCCGGCATCCAGGAGGGCGGAGACGAGGGGGGCCAGGTGCGTGTCGGCACAGGCATGGTCGACGAGCAGGGTCTCGGCGGCCCCACAGATGCCGGTGCGGCGCATCTTGCTGTTGAGCAGGACGGTACGGGCCATGTCGAGGTCGGCGCCGGCCGCCACGTAGACGTGGCAGATGCCGTCGAGATGGGCGAAGACCGGAACCCGGGCCTCCGCCTGCACGCGTTCCACCAGGCCGCGCCCACCACGGGGCACGATGACATCGATGCCCCCGTCGAGGCCGGTGAGCATCGCTCCCACCGCGGCGCGGTCGCGGGTCGGCACGATCTGTATGGCGTCGGCCGGGAGGCCGGCGGCATCGAGCCCGGCGCGCATGACGCGGGCGATGGCCATGGCGGAACGGTGACTGTCCGAGCCCGCCCGCAGGATTGCGGCGTTGCCGGCCTTCAGGCAGAGCGCACCGGCATCAGCGGTGACGTTGGGCCGGCTCTCGAAGATGACGCCGATCACGCCAAGCGGGACGGCGATGCGCTCGATGAGCAGGCCGTTGGGCCGCTCGAAGGCCGCGATCTGACGTCCGACGGGATCGGGCAGCGCGCCAATCTTGGCCACAGCGTCCGCGATGCCGTTGAGACGGCCCGGATCGAGGGTGAGGCGGTCGATGAGCGCCTGGGTCTGGCCGGCAGCACGAGCCGCCTCAACGTCAAGGATGTTCTCGGCCAGGATGACGTCGCGCTCGGCGCGCAGGCGCTCGGAGATCAGGCGCAGGGCCGTGTCCTTGGTCTGAGCTGGGGCGAGGGCGATCTGGCGGGCGGCGGCGCGGGCGCGCCGGCCAATGGCGTTCATCTCCTCAGAGAGATCGCCGGGGGGCGCAAAATCGGTTCGCAGGTTCAGAACGGGCACGGCCTTCATCCTCGCGACCGTCGCGGAAAGGGGCGCGGCCGCCATGTGTTCCCGCCCGTCATGCCATGCCGGATACCGTCTCAACAAGCATCGCCGCTGACAGAGCTGCTATTCCCACACCATAGCGAGGTCGTCGCGGTGGACCATCTCGGCTCGACCCGGATGGGTGAGGAGGTCCGCGATCTCCCGGCTCGGCCGGCCGATGATGCGCAGGGCCTGATCGCTGTCATAGGCCACGAGCCCGCGCCCGAGGATGCGCCCGGCCTCGTCGCGGATCACCACCGCGTCGCCGCGGCCGAAGCCGCCCTGGACTTTCGTCACGCCCACGGGCAGCAGGCTCGCGCCGCCCTGGAGGGCCCGCGCCGCGCCGGCGTCGACCGTGAGGATGCCACGCGGCTCCAGGGAGCCGGCGATCCAGCTTTTGCGGGCGGTGACGGGGTTCGAGCCGGACAGGAACCAACTGCAGCGCCCGCCCCGGAGGATGGTGCGCAGGGGATTCTTCTCTCGCCCGTCGGCGATGATCATGTGGGTGCCGCCGCTCGCGGCGATCTTGGCCGCCTCGACCTTGGTGCGCATCCCGCCGCGGGAGAGTTCCGAGGCCGGCCCACCCGCCATGGCCTCGATATCGGGGGTGATCCGCTCGATCAGGGGCAGGTGGCGCGCTGCCGGATCGGTGTGCGGGGGCGCGGTGTAGAGGCCGTCGATGTCCGAGAACAGCACCAGCACGTCGGCCCCGATCATCGTGGCGACGCGGGCGGCGAGGCGGTCGTTGTCGCCGTAGCGGATCTCGCTGGTGGCCACCGTGTCGTTCTCGTTCACGACCGGCACCGCCCGCACCTCGAGGAGCTTCAGCACCGTGGCGCGGGCATTCAGGTAGCGCCGGCGCTCCTCGGTGTCCTGCGGCGTCACCAGGATCTGGCCGGCGGCGATGCCATGATGGCCCAGAGCTTCGGACCAGTGCCGCGCCAGGGCGATCTGTCCGACGGCCGCCGCCGCCTGGCTCTCCTCCAGGCGCAGAGTCCCGGGCGGGTAGCCCAGCACCGTGCGTCCCAGGGCGATGGCCCCGGAGGAGACGACCAACACGTCGGCGCCGCTGGCATGAAGGTCGGCGATGTCCTCGGCGAGTGCACTCAACCAGGCATGGCGCAGGCGCCCGCGCGTCCGGTCGACCAGGAGGGCCGAACCGACCTTGATGACGATGCGACGGAAATCTTGGAGATTGGGGGGCTGAACGGCGGAGGTCATCGGAAGCGTCGGCGAGAGGACGATGGAGCGCTTGTGACGACCGGTTGCCCGCCGCACAAGACCGGGTTGCCCCTCCTCAGGGTTGCCACGCCTCCGCCGGCCGCGCCTCGGCCTCGGCGAGCTTGGCGGCGTCCATCTCCCGAGCGAGCGCCCGTAGGGCATCCTGCACGCCGAGGCCGGTGGCCGAGGACAGAACGAGGGGCTTCTTCTTCGAGGCGCGCTTCAGGCGGGCGACCTGCTCCTTGAGCACGTCCGGATCGACGACGTCGGCCTTCGAGAGCGCCACGATCTCGGGCTTCTCGTCGAGGCCGTGGCCGTATGCTTCGAGCTCGCGCCGGACGAGCTTGTAGGTCTGGCCCGCATGTTCATTGGTGGCTTCGACGAGGTGCAGCAGCACCCGGCAGCGCTCGACATGGGCCAGGAACTTGTCGCCGAGGCCGACGCCGTCATGGGCGCCCTCGATCAGGCCTGGGATGTCGGCGAGAACGAACTCACGCTCGTCGGAGCGCACCACGCCGAGGCCCGGGTGCAGCGTCGTGAAGGGGTAGTCGGCAATCTTGGGCTTGGCCGCCGTCACGGTGGCGAGAAAGGTCGACTTGCCGGCGTTCGGCAGCCCGACGAGACCCGCATCCGCGATGAGTTTTAGGCGCAGCCAGACCCATTGCTCGTGGCCTTCCAGGCCCGGGTTGGCATGCTTCGGGGCGCGGTTGGTCGAGGTGGTGAAGTAGGCGTTGCCGAAGCCGCCGTTGCCGCCCTTGGCGAGACGCACACGCTGGCCGACATGGGTCATGTCGGCGATCAGGGTCTCGCCGTCCTCGGCCAGGATCTCGGTGCCGGCCGGCACCTTCAGAACCACGTCGGCACCGTTGGCCCCATGGCGGTTCGAGCCCATGCCGTGCTCGCCCTTCTTGGCCTTGAAGTGCTGCTGATAGCGGTAGTCGATCAGGGTGTTGAGGCCGTCGACGCACTCGACCCAGACGTCGCCGCCGCGCCCGCCGTCGCCGCCGTTCGGGCCGCCGAACTCGATGAACTTCTCGCGCCGGAACGCGACGCAGCCGGCGCCGCCGTCACCGGAGCGGACATAGACCTTGGCTTCGTCGAGGAATTTCACGGGCGGACTCGGATCGGTTTGGGGCTCGGCACGGACGCGGCGCCGAAACGTCGACGGGCGACACGTTGGACGAAACGACAACGGGGAAGACGGTTTCCCATCTTCCCCGGGATCATCTGGTGGTCGGGCCCGCCTGGCGGAAGGCCCTGGCTCGGCGCCTTACTCGGCGGCTTCCTGCATCGGCACGACGGTGACGAAAGCGCGACCGCGCTTCGTCTCGAACAGCACCCGGCCTGCGGCCTTGGCGAACAGGGTGTGGTCCGTGCCGATGCCGACATTGGTGCCGGGATGCCACTTGGTGCCGCGCTGGCGCACGATGATGTTGCCCGGAATGACGGCTTCCGAACCGAACTTCTTCACGCCGAGGCGCTGGCCGGCCGAGTCGCGGCCGTTGCGGGACGAGCCGCCTGCTTTTTTATGAGCCATGGGGAATTACTCCGAATTCTTGGATCTCAGGTCGGATCGTCAGGCGCTGATGCCGGTGATGCGGACCACCGTGTGATGCTGGCGGTGGCCCCGCTTGCGGCGGGAGTTCTGGCGGCGGCGCTTCTTGAAGGCGATGACCTTCGCGTCGCGGCCGTGGCTGACGATCTCGCCGGTGACGCTGATGCCCGAGAGCAGCGGCGCGCCGACCTGAGTGGCGCCTTCGCCGTTCGTGAACAGGAGCACGTCACCAAAGGTGACGGCCGAACCGGCCTCACCCGCGAGGGTGGCGATCGTGATGGTGTCGTTGGCGGCGACGCGATACTGCTTGCCGCCCGTCTTGATGACTGCGAACATCGTTCTCTCTTCGTGTTCTCTGCCGGTCTCCCGCTCGCCGCGAAGCGAGCCTGGACCGTCTTCTTGTTCAGGTCATCCGCGACACCGGATCGGGGCTTGATGCCTGGGCCGAGCGCGAACGCGAAACGCGCGGACTTCGTCGAGGAAGCCGCGCGAGAGGCGGTGGATAGGCGGGGACGGGGTGATTTGTCAATGCGGGCGCGAAGCCTCGGCGCCCGACAAGCTACCGCTTCGTCAAGCCGCCCAGGACGTTCCGCAGGATCGCGTTGCCCACCTCGGTCCCGACCTTGCGGGCCATCGAGCGGGCGGCGTTGCCGAGCACCTGCTCGGCGAGGCCGGGGGCCGGCCGGCGGCCGCCCTTACCGGCGGGCTTGCCGCCAAGGACGCCCCCGAGCCAGCCGCCGAGCATTCCGCCCAGGCTCCCCTCGGCGGCCTGGGCCCCGTCCGCTCCGCCGCCGAGGCCCTTGCGGGCGGCCAGCATCTCGTAGGCGCTCTCGTTATCGACCGCTTGGTCGTACTTGCCGCGCACCGGGCTCTTCGCCAGGAGCTCGGCGCGCTCGGCCGGGGTGATGGGACCGACGCGGCCCTGGGGCGGGGCGATCAGGGCGCGCTCGACGACCGAAGGCGTGCCTTTCGCTTCCAGGAACGAGACGAGGGCCTCGCCGACGCCGAGCTCGGTGATGGCCTTGGCGACGTCGAAACCGGGATTCTGGCGGAAGGTCTCGGCCGCGGCCTTCACGGCGCGCTGGTCGCGGGGCGTGAAGGCGCGCAGGGCGTGCTGCACCCGGTTGCCGAGCTGGCCGAGGACCGATTCCGGTACGTCCAGGGGATTCTGCGTCACGAAGTAGACGCCGACGCCCTTCGAGCGGATCAGGCGCACCACCTGCTCCACCGCGTCGAGGAGGGCCTTCGGGGCGTCGTCGAACAGGAGGTGCGCCTCGTCGAAGAAGAACACCAGCTTCGGCTTGTCGAGGTCGCCGACCTCGGGCAGCTGCTCGAACAGCTCGGAGAGCATCCAGAGCAGGAACGAGGCGTAGAGCCGGGGCCGTTGCATCAGCTTGTCGGCGGCCAGGATGTTGACGATGCCCCGGCCCTCGCGGTCCACCCGCATGAAGTCGTTGAGGTCGAGGGCCGGCTCTCCGAAGAAGCGGTCCGCTCCCTGGTTCTCGAGCATCAGGAGCTGGCGCTGGATGGCGCCCACGGAGGCCGCCGAGACGTTGCCGTACTGGCCCGAGACCGCCTTCAGGTTCTCGGTGAGGTAGAGAAGCAGGGCCCGCAGATCCTTGAGGTCGAGGACCGGCCACTTGTTGTCGTCGGCGACCCGGAAGGCGATGTTGAGGACGCCCTCCTGGGTGTCGTTGAGCTCCAGCAGGCGCGCGAGCAGCAACGGCCCCATTTCGATGACGGTGCAGCGGATCGGATGGCCCTGATCTCCGAACAGGTCCCAGAACACCGTCGGGAACCGGTCGGGCTCGTAGGGGATCCCCAGTTCCGCGGCGCGCCCGACGAAGACCGGCTTGGATTCCCCGGCTGCCGCGAGGCCCGAGAGATCCCCCTTGATGTCGGCGGCGAAGACGGGGACGCCGGCGTTGGAGAACCCTTCCGCCATGACCTGCAGGGTCACGGTCTTGCCGGTGCCGGTGGCCCCCGCCACAAGGCCGTGGCGATTGGCGAGCCGGAGGGTTAGGCCCTCGGGCTTCAGGCTGCCGTCCTTCAGCGGCGCTTTGCCGACCAGGATCGTGCCATCGTCCTGCATGACCGTCCGTTCCTCTTCGCCGGCCTGGGCGCGGCGGCATCGACCGTGAGGGTTATGGGCCGCGACCGCGGCATTTTCCAGCGCTTCGCGGGCCGGCCTTGATTTCGGGGCGACGAGGCCGGAAGGACAACATCCCGACCGAGCAGCAATCCCGGCCGCGCGGAACACCCGGCCACCCAGGAGCCCGTTTGAGATGGAAGAGTTGATCGCCCGCGTGACGAACCGGACCGGCCTCGACGCCGCCACGGCCCAGACCGCCATCGGCCATATCCTGGCCTTCCTCCAGAAGGAGGGGCCCGCCACCGAGGTGAGCCAGCTGCTCAGCGCCCTGCCGGGATCCGAGACCACGATCGCCGAGGCCAATGCCGGCGAAGGCGGCGGCGGCCTGATGGGCATGCTGGGCGGCATGATGGGCGGCGGCGGCGTCATGGCGCTGGGCCAGAAGCTGATGTCGGCCGGTGTGCCGATGGGCCAGATGCAGCCCCTCGGCCAGGAACTGTTCGCCTACGGCCGCGAGAAGGCCGGAGAGGACGTGATGGGACCGATCGTCGGCTCGATCCCGGGTTTGAACCAGTTCGTCTGAGTCCATTCGTGTGCGATCGGTGGGCCCGGTCCTTCGGCGACTACCCATCGGGCGGTCGCCGTGCTGCCGGGTCCTTCCCGTTGCAAACCTCTCTGGCTAAACGGCAATCCGTGTCATAAAAGCGTGTGGGCTTCGTGATGTTGTGACGTCCCGAAGGCACGAGGCCAGGGGCTCCCGCGGAGCCGCCTCGGTGTCCCGACAGGGCGGATTGGACGATGGTCCCGAACTTCGCGCGCGATGCCTCCATGGCGTGGCTCAATGGCTGGGAGGCGCATGTGCACGCCCCCTTCGCCCGGCTGAAGCAGCGCACCGCCGAGGCGGGACGCGGCGGCCTGCCGGCCTTCCATCCCCGCGGTCTGCTGCTCCCGCCCGGGGCGGCGGCGATCCGGTTCAAGCCCCGCCTGAAGAAGCCCCTGGCCGCGCCAGGCCTCGCCCCGACCCTCGGCCGGATCGGCACCCTGGAGGTCCGCCTCGCCACCACCGTCGCGGAGATCCGGCGGGCCCAGCGCCTGCGCTACCGGGTGTTCTACGAGGAGATGTCGGCGGTCCCGAGCGGCTTCGCGATGCTGTCGCGCCGGGACATCGACGATTACGACGCGGTCTGCGACCACCTCCTCGTCATCGATCACGCGGCCGTGAACACCACGCCCTTCGCCACCAAGCCCTTCCGCCGGGCCCGGCCGAAGGTGGTCGGCACCTATCGGCTCCTGCGCCAGGAAGCGGCCGACAGCCACTTCGGCTTCTACACCGCGGGCGAGTACGACATCGCCCCGATGATGGCGGCCAATCCGGGGGCGCGCTTCCTCGAACTCGGGCGCTCCTGCGTGCTGAAGCCCTACCGGACGAAGCGGACGGTGGAACTGCTCTGGGCCGGGATCTGGGCCTATGTCCAGCACCACCGCATCGACGCCATGCTGGGCTGCGCCAGCCTGGAGGGAACCGACCCCGACCGCCTCGCCCTCCCCCTGAGCTTCCTGCACCACCATGCCCGCGCCGCGGAGGGCTGGTGCGCCCGCGCCCTGCCCGAGCGCTACGTCCCCATGGACCGCCTCGCACGTGAGGCCGTGGATCCCAAGGCGGCGCTGCAGGCGCTGCCGCCGCTGATCAAGGGCTACCTGCGCGTCGGCGCCACCTTCGGCGACGGGGCCGTGGTGGACCATCAGTTCGGCACCACGGACGTCTTCGTGGTGCTGCCCGTCTCGGCCATCGCGGAGCGCTACCGCGACCATTTCGGACCGGCGGCGAACCGCAGGGCCGCCTGACGGCCCATCGGCTCAGGGTCCCGCCGTCCCGGTGGCGGCAAGCCCCGGACGGCCCTCGACGGCGGGGGCCGTCCGGCTTCCGAGGGCACGCAGGAGCGGCCGCTCGAGGGCGTGATAGGCCACGAAGCCGACAGCGACGCCGAGGACCAGCGCCAGGGCGATGAGGAGGTCGGGCGCCAGGCTGTCGCGCGCCACCGCAGCCCGCAGGAGTTCGAACGTGATCGTGTGGGTGAGATAGATCGAGTAGGACGCGTTCCCGAGGCCCTCCAGCGCCGTTCCGACCCGCATGCCGGCGCGCTCCATGAGCAGCAGGCCGCCGACCACGCCGGCGCTCGGAACGCCGAAGACCAGCACCCGGTAGGCGGCCCCCGGCAGGGCGACGGTGCATTCCAGCTCCGAGGCGTGACCGAAGCCGAAGACCAGATTCAGGGCAAAGCCGATCAGACCGAAGGCCAGAAGATAGCCCGCATCCGTGCGCCCGACGGTGCCGCGCCGGTAGAGCCACGCGAGGCCGATGCCGAAGCCGAATTCGAGGATGATCGGATTGAGGAGGAACAGGGTGAGGTGCTCGGGCCGCGCGAGGGCGAAGAGTCCCGCGAACAGGGCGAGCGCCACGGAGAACCGGCCCCTCGGCGTCCAGAAGAGCCACGCGCGGGCGAGATAGACGCAGAGATAGAACAGCATCTCGAAACAGAGCGTCCAGCCGACGGCGAGGTACGGCATCTCGAAGCCGCGCTCACTGAACGGGATGAACAGCACCGTCGCGGGAATTCGGTGCGGGTCGGGCAGCCCGGACAGGAGCGTCAGGCCGACGACGAGGCCGCTCAGGAGCCAGTAATACGGCACGACGCGCAGGACGCGACGCAGGGCGAAGCGATGCGCGGAGGGCAGATCGACGATGCGCTGCGCCGTGAGGGTGATGATGACGCCGCTGATGACGAAGAAGACGTCGACGCCGACGGCTCCGAAATCCTCGAGGTGGCCGAGGCGGCCCTGAACGGGCTGCCCGGAACTCAGGGTCTTGGCGAGGTCGAAGGCGTGGGCGTAGACGACCAGGCACGCCGCGATTCCCCGTAACGCCTGAAGGGAATGGAGGATTTTCACGGCGTGGTCCCTCGGTGAGGCGGGCCGAACCGTCGCGATGGCCGGTGCGACCGGACCCGGGCGCCCACGGGGCGGGCCGGGCCGCTACGCCGTTCGCGCATCCGCCACGAGGGCGGCCAGGCCCTCGCGGTAGGTCGGATAGGCGAGGTCGACGCCGAGTTCGTCCCGGATACGGTGGTTCCGGACCCGCTTGTTCTCGCCGTAGAAGCTGCGCGCCATGGGGCTGAGGTCGGCGGTCTCGAAATCGACCTCCGGCGGCAGCGGCAGGCCGGCGAGCTTGGCGGCGTACTCGGTGACGACCTGGGGCGGCGTCGGCTCGTCGTCGGTGACGTTGTAGACCGCGCCGGCCCGGGGCTTGTCGATCGAGGCCAGGAGCGTCGTGGCGATGTCGTCCACGTGGATGCGGTTAAAGACTTGGCCCGGCTTGATAATCCGCTGCGACTTGCCTTCGCGCAGCTTCACGATCGGGTTGCGGCCCGGGCCGTAGATGCCCGACAGGCGGAACACCTGGACGGGTTTGCCGGTCTCGCGGCCCAGCGCCAGCCAGGCCTCCTCGACGGCGAGGCGCCCCTGCGAGCGCCCGCTCACCGGACTGGGAGCGGTGTCCTCGTCGATCCAGGCGCCCTGGTGGTCGCCGTAGACGCCGATGGTCGAGAGATAGCCGATCCAGCCGATGCGGCTCTTCGCGATGGCGTCGCGGTATACGCCGAGGGTCGTGTCGAGGTCGCGGACCGGAGGGGCCGAGACGAGGAGCACGTCCGTGTCGGCGAGGTCGGCCGCGATGCGGGGGTCGTCGGAACCCGGTCCGAAGGCCCGCATCGCGGCGATGTCGCCGGGTCCGGTCCGCGCCGGATCGGTGACCGTGGCGCGGACCGCGTCGAAGCGGTCGCGGGCGCGCTCCACGAAGCGCCGGGCGGTGAAGCCGAGACCGAAGACGAAGAGGTTCATGCAGCAACGGGTCCTGTCGTCTCGGGGCCGTCGGAATCGAGGGCCAGGCGCCACTCGGCCCGGACGGCATCGTCGGTTTCGCCGACACCCCGGGCGTTGAAAAGGTCCCGCAACCGTCCCGGAGGGACGAGGCGCCCGAGGGCCCACACCGCCATGCCGCGCACGAGGGGCGACGGATCGGACAGGTTCGCCTCGGCCGCCGCGGCGAGACCGGGCTCGCCGGAGTTGCCGATGGCGATGAGGACGTTGCGCAGGAAGCGGTCCCGGCCCGTGCGCTTCACGGGCGTGCCGGCGAAGCGGACCCGGAAGGCCGATTCGTCCAGGCCGGCGAGCTCGGCCAGGGGCGGCGCCGCGAGATCGGCGCGGGCGGCCATGCGGCCCTCGGCGGCCACCGCGGCGAACTTGTTCCAGGGGCAGACGGCGAGGCAGTCGTCGCAGCCGAAGACCCGGTTGCCGATGGCGGTGCGGAACGCCGTCGGAATCGGCCCGGCATGCTCGATCGTGAGGTAGGCGATGCAGCGGCGCGCATCGAGCTGGTAGGGCGCCGGGAAGGCGTTGGTCGGGCAGATGTCGAGGCAGCGGCGGCAGGAGCCGCAATGGTCGGCCTCCGGCGCGTCCGGCTCCAGCTCGGCCGAGGTGTAGATCGCCCCCAGCAGCAGCCAGTTGCCGAGGTCGCGCGAGACCAGCACCGTGTGCTTGCCCTGCCAGCCGAGGCCGGCGGCGGCGGCGAGCGGCTTCTCCATCACGGGGGCGGTGTCGACGAAGACCTTCACCCGGACGTCGCCCTTGGCCGAGAGGTAGCCGCCGAGCTCCTTCAGCTTGCCCTTGACCACCTCGTGGTAGTCGCGCCGCTGGGCATAGGCCGCGATGGCGCCCCGGTCGCGCCGGGCCAGGAGGGCCAGGGGATCGTGCTCCGGGCCGTAATTCATGCCGAGCATGACCACGCTGCGGACGCCGGGCCAGAGGGTGGCGGGGTCGGCGCGCTGGTCGGCCCGCTCGACCATCCACTCCATGCTGCCGTGGTGGTCGGCGGCGAGCCAGGCGGGGAGCCTTGCCTTCAGTTCGGGCACGGCGTCGGGCCGGGTGACGCGGACGGCCTCGAAGCCGAGGAGGCGGGCGCGCGCCTCGACGGCGCGACGCAGGTCGGCGCCCGCGAGGACGGTTCGGGGCGCCCTGGTGGCGGCCCGGGCCTGCGGCGTCCGCTTTGGGTTCAAAAATCCAGGTTCGCGTAGTGGTCCGCCGGCGCCATGCCCGGCACCCGGTCGGCCAGCAGGGTGCGGAAGCACGGGCGGGATTTCACCCGCGCGTACCAGTCCCTCGCCGTCTCGTCCTCGTCCCATGGCACGTCGCCGAGATAATCCACGCAGGACAGGTGGGCCGCCGCGGCGAGATCGGCATAGGTCAGATGGTCGCCCGCCAGCCATTTCCGGCGGGACATGAGGTAGCCGATATACTTCATGTGGTAGCGCACGTTGGTGCGCGCGGCGCGAATGGCGTTCATGTCCGGCGGGCCGCCGCCGTTGGCGCTGTTCATGAAGCGCTTCGAGATCTTCTCGGTGACGAGGTACTCGGTCACCTCGGCGTTGAACTTCACCAGGAACCAGTCGAGCAGGCGGCGGACCTCGACCCGGGCCGCCGGGGTCTCGGGCAGGAGGCGCCGGCCGCTGAGGCCGAGCCCGCGAGTCTCGTCGAGATACTCGGCGATGATTCCGGCTCCCGGCACGGCGAGCCCGGTCTGCTCCACCAGCACCGGCGTCGTCCCGGCCGGGTTGATCAGCAGGAAGGCTTCGCGCCGGTCCCAGGCACGCTCCTCCATCAGCGTCGGCTCCATGCCCATCTCGGACAGGACGAGGCGGATGAAGCGGGAATGCGGGCAGAAGGGAGAGTGGTAAAGCGTCGCCATCGAGGCCGTTTCGAACGGGGAGGGTGTGCCGGGGGACGGGCCGCGTCGGTGCCCCGCGGGGATGGTCGGCGGCGATAACACTTATGGCCCGATGATTGCCGCCTCATTAACATGCCTGGCGCGAACGCGATAACCATCCGTCAACCTTGACGGATCAGCCTCGATCCGCGAAGGCCGCGCGAGGTGGATCCACACCCCCCGCTCCGGACCGGCCCGGTCCCCCGAAACACCCCCAACCGTCGAGGCGCTGAGATGATGGATGCGATGGGCATCGCGAAGGCGGTCGTGCTTGCCGTGGTGGAGGGGGCGACCGAGTTCATCCCGGTCTCGTCCACCGGGCACCAGCTCCTCGTCGGCCACTTCATCGGCTTCGAATCGCCCAACAACACCTTCGAGGTGCTGATCCAGCTCGGCGCGATCCTGGCGATCCTGGCCGTCTATTTCCGCCGGCTCCTCGGCATCACCCTGGCGCTGCCCAACGACCCCAAGGCCCGTCGATTCGTCCTCGGAATCCTGGTGGCCTTCCTGCCGGCGGCGATCATCGGCGGGCTCTTCTCGAAGTACATCAAGTACTACCTCTTCAATCCCTGGATCGTCTGCGCGACCCTGGTCGCCGGCGGCATCGTCCTCCTCGTCCTCGACGAGACCGACCTGGAGGTGAAGAAGCACGATGTCTTCGACTTCACCCTGCCGATGGACTTCCGGATCGGCCTGTTCCAGTGCCTCGCGATGATCCCCGGCGTGTCGCGCTCGGGCGCCACCATCGTGGGCGCGATGCTGATGGGGGCCGACAAGCGCTCGGCCACCGAGTTCTCGTTCTACCTCGCGATCCCCACCATGGCGGGGGCCTTCGCCAAGGACCTGCTCGACAACTACAAGAACCTGTCGCGGGACGACACCGGCCTGATCGTGATCGGCTTCATCGTCGCCTTCATCTCGGCCTTCATCGTGGTCCGAACGGTGCTCGACTACGTCGCCTCCCACGGGTTCCGGCTGTTCGCCTGGTGGCGCATCATCGTCGGCTCGCTGGGCTTCGCCGGCCTCATCATCTTCGGCTGACGCGCGTCGCCCGGTCCCCGGATCGATCCGGATAAAAAATACAGAACGGGGAGGCGATTGCGTCCGCGCGCCGCCCCGTGCAAGGGCTGTCCGGATAAGGATGTCCGGCCACGCTTGGCTGGCGCCAAGCCGCTTGGCCGGAGCCAAGCATCTGCGGAGGCCAGCCCCGATGGAAGACCGTCCCCTCGCCGACCTGTTTCCGCCCGCGACCCGCGCGCGCTGGCTCGGCCTCGTCGACGGTGTTCTGAAGGGCGGCGACTTCGAGAAGCGCCTCGTCGCGAAGACCGCCGACGGCATCCGCATCGAACCCCTCTACGACGCCGCCGCGCCGGTGGCGCAGCCGGTGCGGGCCCCCGGCCCGTGGCGCGTGGCCCAGCGGGTCGACCACCCGGACGGCGCCCAGGCGAGCGCCCTCGCCCTGGCCGATCTCGAGGGCGGCGCCGACGCCCTCACCCTGGTCTTCGCCGGCGCCCCCTCCGCGCGGGGCTACGGCCTCACCGCCACCACCGCCGCCGACCTCGACGCAGCCCTCGGCAACGTGATGCTGCCGCTGATCGCCACCCGGCTCGATGCGGGCGCGCGCGGGATCGAGGCCGCCTTCCTGATCCGGGACGTGGTCGCGGCCCGCGGCGAGACCCTGAAGGGCCTCGACCTCGACCTCGGCCTCGACCCCATCGGCACCCTGGCGGCCGGCGGGTCCCTGGCGGAGGATTACGGCGCCGAGATCGCCCGCACCCTGGCGGCCTTCGACGCGGAGGGCTTCTCGGGACGCGCCTGCCTCGCCGATGGCCGGCCCTACCACGAGGCCGGCGCCAGCGAGGCGACCGAGCTCGCG
Organism: Methylobacterium sp. 001424705; assembly: GCF_059816145.1. Lineage (NCBI taxonomy): Bacteria > Pseudomonadati > Pseudomonadota > Alphaproteobacteria > Hyphomicrobiales > Methylobacteriaceae > Methylobacterium > Methylobacterium sp. 001424705. The sequence goes on from NZ_JCBANU010000004.1 coordinate 44,643, forward strand.
GCCGTGCTGGCCACCGCGGTGGCCTACCTGCGCGCCCTCGAAGCCAACGGGCACCCGCTGGAGCGCGCCCGGGAGGCCGTGGCGGTGCTGCTCACGGCCGATGCCGACGAGTTCCTGACCATCGCCAAGTTCCGGGCCATGCGCCGGCTCTGGGCCCGGGTGGAAGCGGCCTGCGGCCTCGACCCCCGGCCCCTGCGCCTCCATGCCGAGACCGCCTGGCGGATGATGACCCGGCGCGACCCCTTCGTGAACATCCTGCGCACCTCCATGGCCGCCTGCTCGGCCGGCCTCGGCGGCGCCGACGCGATCACCGCCCTGCCCTACACGGCGGCCCTCGGCTTGAGCGACGCCTTCGCCCGACGGGTGGTGCGCAACAGCCAGATCGTCCTCATCGAGGAATCGAACCTCGCCCGCGTGGCCGACCCGGCCGCCGGCGCCGGCAGCTTCGAGACCCTCACGGGCGAGCTGACCACGGCTGCCTGGGCCGCCTTCCAGGCCATCGAACGCGAGGGCGGCCTCGTCGCGAGCCTGCGGGCCGGTGCGATCCAGGGACGGATCGCCGCGATCCAGGCGACGCGGGCCCGGAACGTCGCCACCCGCCGCGAGGCCCTGACCGGCGCCAGCGAATTCCCCTACCTCGCCGAGAAGCCCGTCACGGTGCTGGACGTCGCCCCCGTGGCGGCGCCGCCCGCCGCCGGCTTCGGCAGCGGATCGGCCCTGACCGCCCCGCCCCTGCCGTCCCTGCGCCTCGCCGAACCCTACGAGGCCCTGCGCGACGCCTCCGACGCGGCGCTGGCCGCGAGCGGTCGACGCCCCGCGGTGTTCCTGGCCAATCTCGGACCCGTGGCGGTCTTCAACGCCCGCTCGACCTTCGCCGCCAACGCCTTCGCGGCCGGTGGCATCGAGGCGGTGAACCAGGAGGGCTTTACCGATCCGGCGGCCCTGGCCGAGGCCTTCCGGGCCTCGGGCGCCCGCATCGCCTGCCTATGCTCGTCCGACGCGCTCTACGCCACCCACGCGGTGGAAGCCGCCCGGGCCCTCAAGGCGGCCGGGGCCAGCACCCTGTACCTGGCCGGCAAGGCGGGCGACCTCGCAGCCCCCCTCGAGGCGGCCGGCGTCGACGGCGAACTCCATGCCGGCGGCGACGTTCTGGCGCTGCTGACGGGAGCGCTGGCGCACGCGACGAACGCGTAAGCGCGCAACCCTGGGGCGGTCGCGCTCGTTCTCGGCCCAGTCGAGTCGAAACACGAACGGATTCCCATGCGACGCGCAGCCCTCGCGGTGACCACCCTTGCCCTCCTGACCGCCTCCGCCGGGGTCGCGGATGCCGCCAAGAAGAAGGTCCAGGTGCCCAACCGCTACGACGGCACCTGGAGCATCGAGGTGGTCACCCTCGACGGTCCCTGCGACCGGGCCTACCGCTACGGCGTCCAGATCCGGCGCGGCGAGGCGAGCTATGCCGGCGGCGAGTTCAACATCAACGGGCGCGTCTCGCAGACCGGCGCCGTGCGGGCGGTGATCTCCCGCGGCAGCGACGCCGCCGACGTGGTCGGCCGGCTGGGCCGCTCGGGCACCGGCAACGGCACCTGGAACACCACGGGGCTGATCGCCTGCAGCGGACGCTGGAACGCCGAGCGTCGCGGCTGAGGCCGCGCGTCGCGGCTGAGGCCGCGCCCAGGATGGCCCTGTGATGGGCGCGCCACAACCGCGCGCCGATCGTCGTCGGACCGCCCGGTGCCGGACTTCTGCCCTTCTCCGGACCAAATCGCTGGTGAATACTCGCGTCGGATCGAGATCGATTTCGCACGGGGCTTCCGACGATGAAGGCTTTGCTGTTCGGCGCTTTGGTGACGACCTTGGGATGGGGCGCCGCGGCGGAGGCGGCAGGGCGCAATCCGGCGCAACCGCACGGGGTCATGTCCCCCCTCGAGCGGGCGGCGACGGAGTGCTTCGCCGAGACCGTGCTGTCCAACCCCGCCGCGACCCGGCACGCCCGCGCGGGCCGCTGGTACGAGGCCGCCGGCGTCACCGGCTTCCTGTGCCGCCCGGAGGTCGACGCGATGATCCAGGCGCATGATCGCCTCTACGGCCGCGGCACCGGCGCCCGCTACTTCCAGACCGCCTACACCCGCCATCTCGGCCAGCAGCTCGCCGAGCGCCTGCAGCCGATGCTGGAGCGCAAGTCGATGGCGAGCGCCGAGCCGCCGGTCGACAAGGTCGAGGCCCAGGACGGGGACAAGCCGGCCGAATAGGTCGACTCCGCCCGAAACTTCTCCCGCCGATGGCCTCCGTTAACCGGCCTCCCCTTAGCGTGATGACGAGAGGACATCTCGAAGCCGGGACGGCATTGCTGACGATCCGTACCTGCTCCGGGCTGAAGACCTTGGCGCGAACGGGGCACGCCGCGTGAGTTCTGACGACGATCCCATCGACCCGCTGCCGACGCCGCACCGCCCGCGCCTGGCGTCCGCCGCTCTCCGGCTGGCCACCCGGGCGGTCGACGCCGCTGCCGCCCAGCGCTGGCGGGACACCGCGACGATCCTGACCCTCCGGGGCGAACTCGCCGCCCAGGCGGCCTTGATCCAGCGCCAGGCCGACGCCCTCGCGGACATGACGCGCATCTTCGAGGCGGCCTCGGCCGAAGCGCGGATCGGCCTCTGGCAATGCGACCTCCCGGACGAGTCCCTGCGCTGGAGCGAGGGGGTCTACGACCTCTTCGAATTCCCGCGCGGATCCCCGGTGAGCCGGCCGGAGACCCTCGCCTGCTACACCGAGGAGGCGCGACGCCACCTCGTGGCCGTTCGAGCGGAGGCGATCGGCCGGCGCTCCCCCTTCACCCTCGATGCCGAGATCGTCGCCGGCCGCGGCAGCCGCCGCTGGATCCGCATCACCGGGTCGGTGGAGACCCGCGCGGGCGTTCCCGTGCGCCTGTTCGGGTTCAAGCAGGACATCACCGAGCAGAAGCTGAGCGCCGACCGCACGCGCTACCGGGCGGAATTCGACCGCATGACGGGCCTGGCGAACCGGTCGGTCTTCGACGAGCGCCTGGCGCAGCTGTCGGAGAGCGGGGCCCTGTTCCTGGTCGACCTCGACGGCTTCAAGGCGATCAACGACACCTACGGGCACGCCGTGGGCGATGTCTGCCTGCAGGAGGCCGCGCGGCGCCTGCGGGCGGCCTGCCAGGAAACGGACCTCGTCGCCCGCATCGGCGGCGACGAGTTCGCCGTCCTCGTGGAGCGGGAGGCCGACGGGCCGTTCTGCGAGGCGATCGGCCGGCGGATCGTCGCGGCCATGCGCGACCCCTACCACCATCGCGGCGTCTGCCTGCGGTTCGGCGCCTCCGTGGGCATCGCCCGGGCCGCCGCCTCGGCGCCGGCGGATCTCTTCACCCGCGCGGACGCGGCCCTCTACGCGGCCAAGGCCGCCGGCCGCGGCACCCTGCGCATGGCCCTGCCGCGCTGAGGACGCGTCCGCCCTCAGGCGGGCAGGACGACCACCTTCGTCTTCACCGGCGTGCGGGCGTAGAGGTGGATCATGTCCTGGCTCAGCAGGCCGACGCAGCCGCTGGTGATGCCCGAGCCGATCGTGTCGGGCTCGCTCGAGGCGTAGATCGTGTAGAGCGTGTAGGCGCCGTTCTGGTAGAGGTGCAGGGTGCGGGCGCCGAGGGGGTTGTCGAGGCCGCCCGGCATGCCGCGGGCGTACTTGGCCGCCTCGGGCTGGCGCCGGATCATCTCCGCGGGCGGGGTCCAGGTGGCCCATTCGGACTTGCGCCCGACATAGGCGTCGCCGCTCCAGCGGAACCCGTCGCGACCGACATTGGCGCCGTAGCGCGTCGCGGTCCCGTCGCCCTCGACGCGGTAGACGTAGTAGTTGGCCGGATCGACGATGATCGTGCCGGCGGCCTCCTGGGTCGGGTACGGCACCGTGCGGCGGAAGTATTTCGGATCGACCCTGCTGATGTCGGTGGCCGGGATGGGGAACCTCTCCTCCGGCATCGGGCCGTAGATCTTGGCCGCCTCGGCGCGCAGGACGCCGTCCGAAGAGACGCAGCCGGCGAGCCCGAGGGCGCCGAGGCCGGCCCCCGTACCGACCAGGAAGGACCGGCGGCTCAGGCGGCCCATTCGCCCGTCCGTCGTGCCGGACTCAACGTTCCTCGTGTCCCTCGTCATCGCAGGCGTCCCGTCTTCCCGTCGCGCGACGGGCCGACAGATCGCCCGGGTCCGCGCGGCCCCTATGGCCAAGCTGACAGTGCCGGTCCCCGGTCCGGCTGGCAAGCCGGGCGCCGGGGGCGGACGTCAATCGCGAGCAGGAACCGACCGATTGCGTCGCGGATGTGGCCGGGCGGGCTCCGGCGGCGCCTCAGCCGGGGGCGTCCGGGGCGGAGCGCTTGGCCCGGCGCAGGAACGGCAGCCCCGTGGAGGGCTGGCCGCGGGTCGCCTCGTGCATCTTCGCGATCCGGATGAAGCGGCCATAGGCGAGGACGCTGGCCATCACGAAACCGTCGAGGCCGGCGAGGAAGAAGCGCCGCAGGATGTAGAACTTCAGGAAGTTGAGGGGGTACTCGAACACCAGCCGCAGGCCGGTCTCGAAGCGCGAGCCGATCGGCTGCGTGTCGGCGGCGAGCTGCCCGACATAGTTCGACTTGGCGATGGCGTGGTTCCAGTCGCGAAAGGTGTGGTGCCAGACCACGGACCGGATCGTCACCGGCTTCGCGTCCGTGGTGATCGCGAGCTTGTCCCAGTTCGGGTTGTCGGTGGTGCGGGCCACCCGCCGGTCGTACAGGTAGATGTTCTCGGTGCAGAAGGCCCAGGGCGAAGGGCGCGCGTGGTGCGGCAGCACCATCGCCTTGCGGACGATCATCAGGGACGGAATGTCGCCCCCCTGGAAGATCCCCCGGATCTCCCGCACGATCTCCGGCGTCAGGATCTCGTCGGCATCGACGCTGAAGACGTGGTCGTGCCGGCAGAGGTCCTCGCCGAAGCGCCGCTGCGGCCCGAACCCCTTCCAGGGGTTCACCACCACCCGCGCCCCGAGGGCCTCGGCGATGGACACGGTGGCGTCCGTCGAACCCGCGTCGATGACGAGGATCTCGCACCGGAGCGGCAGCACCGAGCGGAGGCAGGCCGCGATGCGGTCGGCCTCGTTCAGCGTCCGGATCAGGACGGTGAGCGGGATGGGGGCGTTCGGGTCCCGGTGCGGATCCACGGTCGGGCGGCCCGGCTCAATCGTCCATCTTCAGGGCGGCGATGAAGGCCTCCTGCGGGATCTCGACCTTGCCGAACTGGCGCATCTTCTTCTTGCCCTCCTTCTGCTTGTCGAGGAGCTTGCGCTTGCGCGAGATGTCGCCGCCGTAACACTTGGCGGTCACGTCCTTGGACAGGGCCTTGATGGTCTCGCGGGCGATGATCTTGCCGCCCAGCGCCGCCTGGACCGGGATCTGGAACAGGTGGCGGGGGATCAGGTCCTTCAGCTTCTCGCACATGGCGCGGCCGCGATGCTCGGCGCGGGTGCGGTGGACCAGCATCGAGAGGGCGTCCACCGGCTCGGCATTGACGAGAATCGACATCTTGACGAGGTCGCCCTCGCGGTAATCCGAGATGTGGTAGTCGAACGAGGCGTAGCCCTTGGAGATCGACTTCAGGCGATCGTAGAAATCGAACACCACCTCGTTGAGCGGCAGGTCGTAGACCACCATGGCGCGCTTGCCGACGTAGTTCAGATCGACCTGGGTCCCACGCCGGTCCTGGCAGAGCTTCAGGACGCCGCCGAGATACTCGTCGGGGGTGAGGATGGTGGCGCGGATCCACGGCTCCTCGATGGCGGTGATCTTCATCACGTCCGGCATGTCGGCCGGGTTGTGCAGCTCCTTGATCGTGCCGTCCGTCATCTGCAGGCGGTAGACCACGGAGGGCGCCGTGGAGATCAGGTCGAGGTTGAACTCGCGCTCCAGGCGCTCCTGGATGATCTCGAGGTGGAGCAGCCCGAGGAAGCCGCAGCGGAAACCGAAGCCCAGCGCGGCGCTCGTCTCCATCTCGTAGGAGAACGACGCATCGTTGAGCCGGAGCTTGCTCATGGCGCTGCGCAGGGTCTCGAACTCGGCCGCGTCCACCGGGAAGAGCCCGCAGAACACCACCGACTGCACGTCCTTGAAGCCCGGCAGCATCTCCTTGCAGGGGCGCTTGTCCTCGGTGAGCGTGTCGCCCACGCGGGTGTCGGCCACCTCCTTGATCGAGCCGGTGAAGAAACCGACCTCGCCGGGACCGAGCTCGCCGATATCGGCCATCTTCGGCCGGAACACGCCGATCTTGTCGACGCCGTGGACGGCATCGGCCCGCATCATGCGGATGTTCATGCCCTTCTTGAGCACGCCGTCGACGATGCGCACCAGCACGACGACGCCGAGATAGACGTCGTACCAGCTGTCGACGAGGAGCGCCTTCAAGGGCGCGTCGCGGTCGCCCTTGGGCGGCGGCAGGCGCGTCACGATCGCTTCCAGCACCGCCTCGATGTTGAGGCCGCTCTTGGCCGAGATCGCCACGGCCTCGGAGGCGTCGATGCCGATCACCTCCTCGATCTGGGCGCGGATGCGCTCGGGCTCGGCCGCCGGCAGGTCGATCTTGTTGAGGACGGGCACGATCTCGTGGTTGGCGTCCAGCGCCTGGTAGACGTTGGCCAGCGTCTGCGCCTCGACGCCCTGCGAGGCGTCAACCACCAGCAGCGAGCCCTCGCAGGCGGCGAGGCTCCGGGACACCTCGTAGGCGAAGTCGACGTGGCCGGGGGTGTCCATCAGGTTGAGGACGTAGTCCTTGCCGTCCTCGGCCCTGTATTCGAGCCGCACGGTCTGCGCCTTGATGGTGATGCCGCGCTCCTTCTCGATATCCATCGAGTCGAGCATCTGCTCGCTCATGTCGCGCAAGGCCACGGTGCCGGTGGTCTGGATCAGGCGATCCGCGAGGGTCGACTTGCCGTGGTCGATATGGGCGACGATGGAGAAGTTGCGGATGTTGTCGATGGGGGTCGTTGTCATCGAGGATGCGATCTCCGGCGCGCGCGGCCCGCCGTCCAAGGGACGGACCCGGCGCACGGTTTCTTGGAATGGGAAACAGGTCGCCCGCAGATAGCAGTGCCGGCTCCGTGCGCCAAGCGCAGGCCCGGTGCGCCCAGCGCGCGCCGGACGCGGCCGGGGGCCGAGCCCAGCCCGGGCTTGCGGCGGCCCGCGATTTCCGGCTGATTCCCCGCGCCCGCCGATTCGCGACGGTGGCCGCATCCTCGGAGCCGAGCCAGAACCATGAACCCGTTGGAGGGCGCCGGGCCGATGCCGGAGCTGGGCCACGTCCTCCTGGTGGAAGACGACGACGGCCTGCGCATCCTGGTGAGCCGGGCCCTGCGCGACAGCGGCTACCGGGTCACCGGATGCCGGAGCGGCGCCGAGATGTGGCGGCTCCTGCCGGAGGGCGGGGTCGACCTGATCCTCCTCGACGTCATGCTGCCCGGTGCATCGGGCCTCGACCTGCTGCGCGCCCTGCGGGCCCGCTCCACCGTGCCGGTCATCGTCGTCAGCGCGCGCGGCGAGGAGGCGGACCGGGTGCTGGGCCTGGAACTCGGGGCCGACGACTACATCGCCAAGCCGTTCGGGCGCCCGGAGCTGCTCGCGCGCATCCGGGCGGTCCTGCGCCGCTCCGTCCTGGCGCCGGCGGCCTCCCTGGGCGGCGAGACCCTCGTCTTCGCGGGTTGGCGCCTCGACCTGCGCAGCCGGGCCCTGGTCGATCCGGACGGCGCCGGCGTCGACCTCTCGGGCGCGGAATACGACCTCCTGCTGGTGTTCCTCGACCATCCCGGGCGGGTCCTCGGCCGCGAGCAGATCCTCGAGCTGTCCCGGGCCCGCCTCGGCTCGCCCTCCGACCGCAGCGTCGACACCCTCGTCAGCCGCCTGCGACGCAAGCTCGACCCGCCCGAGGGCGAACCGCCGGTGATCAAGACGGTGCGGGGGTCGGGCTACATGCTGGCCGCGAAGGTCGAGCGCCGGTGAGGCGCCTGTTCGCCCTGTCGCGCAGCCTGGAGGCCCGGACCCTCGTCGTCCTCCTCGTGGCCATCCTGGCGGTGCATGGCGGGGCCCTGCTGCTCTATCGCCGATCGGCGGCCGCCGCCTCCGCCGAGGCGTTCGCCGCCCAGGTGGCGACACAGCTCGCCCTGGCCCGCGAGGCGGTGATGCGGCGCCCGCCGGCGGCGCGCAACGCCGAGGCCCAGGCCCTGTCCAACCCCCATTTCGAGGTCGCCTGGACGGACGCCCCCGCCCCGGCCGGGCGACGGAGCGACCCGGCCCTGGAGCCCCTGCACCAGCGCCTGACCGCCCTCGACCCCAGCCTCGGCCCCAACCTCTCCCTGGTGATGGAGGGCGACGCGGACCCGCTCCACCGGCTCGATCTCGGCGGCACGCTGGCGCTCCCGGACGGCAGCCAGCTGACCTTCCACTCCGCCCACGCCTCGGGCATGGCGCTGAGCAATCCCTGGGCCATGCTGGCCACCGCGATGGCGATCCTGGTCGGCCTCGCCGCCGTGCTGCTGACCCACCGGATCGCCCGGCCCCTGCGGGCGCTCGGCCACCTCACCGGGCTGATCGGCCACGCCGTCGGCCAGGGCCGGGTGGTCCCGGTGCCCGAGGTCGGCCCCGACGAGACCCGCGCGATCGCCCGCGCCCTGAACGGCATGCAGATGCGCATCCGCGACCTCGTCACCGAGCGGACCCAGGCCCTGGCCGCCGTGTCCCACGACCTGCGCACGCCGATCGCGCGCCTGCGCCTGCGCCTCGATGGCGTCGCCGACGACGGGCAGCGGCACGCGATGGCGTCCGACCTCGACGACATGCAGGCGATGATCGACTCGACCCTGGCTTACCTGCGCGGCGATGCCGATCCGGAGGTCCGGCGGGTGACCAACGTCGCCAGCCTGCTGATGAGCATCGCCGATGCCGGGCAGGATGCCGGACACGCGGTGGTGTACGAGGGGCCCGGCCGGGCGCTCGCCGCCATCCGGCCGGTGGCGCTCCGGCGCGCCCTGGACAACGTGGTCGACAACGCCGTCCGCTACGGGGACCGCGCCCGGATCGGCCTGGCGCTCGCGGACGCGGGCCTGGAGCTCTGGATCGACGACGACGGCCCCGGCCTGCCGCCCGACGCGGTCGACCGGGCCTTCGCGCCGTTCACCCGCCTGGAAACCTCCCGCAACCGCAACACCGGCGGGACCGGCCTCGGCCTGACCATCGCCCGCCGGGTGATCGAGGCCGAAGGCGGCCGCATCGGCCTGGAGACCCGGCCCGGCGGCGGCCTGCGGGTGCGGATCACCCTGCCGCGCCCGGTGGGCTGAGGCGGGATCGGATCGGCGACGCGGGCGCGCCGCCGCGTGCCACACTTCGTCACGGACCCGGCATCGGGCAGCCAAACGCCTCGGCTACATCAGGTCTCGACGCAGCCGACGGGGCTGCGGGACACGAGGACGAGACCATGTCGCGCATCAGCATCACCCTTCTCTCCCTGGCCCTGATGACCGCCCTGGCGGGACAGGCCTCCGCCACGGAGGGCAACGGAAACTCCGAGAACCCGTCGCAGGCCGTCCCGAATACCGGCGGCGTCTCGGGCGGCCCGAACCACCACACCGAGCGCGGCGCGCCCGCCACGATGCCCGAGAGCGGCAAGCCCGTGCAGGCGGCCAAGGACGGCCACACCCACACCCACGCCAAGACGCACACGCACGACAAGAAGTGAGGGCGCGACACGACGGAAGGGCGCGACGGAGCCTGCAGGGCCGAACGCCGATCCGAGCGTTCGGCCCGGCGCCCCCGGTCCCGCGCAGGGGTCCGGGCCCGCGCCTAATCCGCCGGCGCGCCGTCCCCGGCCCGGACCTGGGCCGCCATCGCCACCAGGGCCTTGCGCAGGGCGCCCATCTCGCGGACCGGCTCCGGGTAGAGCACCCGCGCGGTCCGGTCGCCGGTGAGGAGATCCATCCCCTCCGGGTCGAGGCCGGTGAGCCGCCACGGGCCGGGCTCGGCTCCGGCGGCCTGGGCATAGAGGGCGAGGGCGTCGGCGTGGTCGGCGTTCATATGCGCGACGGCCCCTTCCTCCCCCGCCACCAGCCCTTCCGCGCCGGTGAGGTCGAGGCGCAGCTCGTCGGCCGTCAGCACGGCGGCCTTGGCGAACCCGCCGTTGAGGTGCCCGGCCGTGGGCGCGAGGGCGAAGAAGCCGAAATCGGGGAAGTCGGCGTAGAGCTTCGACTTCGGATGCCGGGCCACGAAGCGGGCGCGGGCCCGCGGCTCCAGGGTCTGGGTCACCCGTCCCGTGACGGTGAGGCGCGGATGGGCGAGCGGGTCGCCCTTGCCGCCGGCGCTGAACAGCAGCGAGGCGCGCGGGTCCTTCAGCAGGTTGCGGGTATGGGCCGAGAGCCGCGAGAGCAGCATCAGGGGCGTGCCGTCGACATCCGTGGCGATGGTCACCAGGGAGGCGAAGGGCGTGCCGTCCTCCGGGTCGAGGGTGGCGAGCGCCCCGGAGCGGATGCTGCGCAGGAGATGGCGGGCGAGGCCGATCGCATCGAACGGCGCCTCGGAGGCCGGCAGCGGCACCGCCGGCCCGCGCCGCTCCCCCCCGGTCCTGGTCTCGCCTTCGGCCATCTTGGTCTCGCCCTCGGCCATGAAGATCCCCCTCGATTCGGTGCCCGCGGACCGGCGCTCAGGCCGCGTTCAGCCGCCGGATCATAGCCAGGGTTCGGGGCTCCGCACGAGGGCACCGGACTGCGGCCCGTTGGCATCAGTCAAGCGCCAAACGAACAAACGACCGAGGTCGCTCGCTTTTTCAGCATATTGCCATTACACAGCCTGACTCTCCGCGCGAACGCGGCCCGCCTCCCCGGCACGGTCGCCACCGCGTTTTTGCCGATCTCTGCCCTCTGTCCGCGACGGAGGATGGGGTGGGATGCGGAGGGGCTGGCGCCATCAGACGTCCGCCGAGCCGCATCCGAGCAACAGGACACGCGCATGCCGACCATCGCCCTCGTGGACGACGACCGAAACATCCTCACCTCCGTCTCGATCGCGCTCGAGACCGAGGGATACCGCATCCAGACCTACACCGACGGCGCCTCGGCGCTGGACGGCCTTAAGCATTCCCCGCCCGATCTCGCGATCTTCGACATCAAGATGCCGCGCATGGACGGGATGGAGCTTCTCAGGCGTCTGCGGCAGAAATCCGACCTTCCGGTGATCTTCCTGACCTCGAAGGACGAGGAGATCGACGAACTGTTCGGCCTGAAGATGGGCGCCGACGACTTCATCCATAAGCCGTTCTCGCAGCGCCTCCTCGTGGAGCGCGTGAAGGCCGTGCTCCGGCGCTTCGCTCCGAAGGACGGCCCGGGCGCCGCCGCCCGCGAGGCCGATGCCGCCGCCCGCTCCCTGGAGCGCGGCCTCCTGATGATGGACCCCGAGCGCCACACCTGCACCTGGAAGGGCGAGCCCGTCACCCTGACGGTGACGGAGTTCCTGATCCTGCAGGCCCTGGCCCATCGCCCCGGCGTCGTGAAGAGCCGCAACGCCCTGATGGATGCGGCCTACGACGACCAGGTCTACGTCGACGACCGCACCATCGACAGCCACATCAAGCGCCTGCGCAAGAAGTTCAAGGTCACCGACACGAGCTTCGACATGATCGAGACGCTCTACGGCGTCGGCTACCGCTTCAAGGAGAGCTGAGGCCCGGCCCGGGCCTCCATTCCCTCCCGCAACGCTGTTCCCTCACCACCGGACGCTCGTGGCCACCACAGATCAAGGCGAAATCCCGTCGCGCGGCATGCTGGGCTGGCCGCGCCAGATCTGGAACGGGATCGGCCAACGGGCCTCGTCGAGCCTGACGCGACGCATCGTCGTGCTCAACCTCGTCGGGCTGATCGCGCTCCTGTTCGGCTTCCTCTACCTGAACCAGTTCCGCCAGGGGCTGATCCAGGCGCGGGTGCAGAGCCTCCTCATCCAGGGCGAGATCATCGCCGGCGCCATCGCCTCCTCGGCCTCGGTCGAGACCGACACGATCCGGATCGACCCCGACAAGCTGCTCCAGCTCCAGGCCGGCGAGGCCGAGGAGCCTTCCTCCCCCCTCACCTTCTCGCTGAACCCGGAGCGGGTGGCTCCGCTGCTGCGGCGGCTGATCACGCCCACCGGCAACCGCGCCCGGGTCTACGACCAGGAGGGCGGCCTCCTGTTCGACACCCGCACCCTCTCGGCGCGGGGCGAGATGAACCGCAGCGACCCGGATGTCCGGCCACGCAAGCGCACCTGGCTGGAGAAGGCCTGGGAGGGCGTGCAGGCGAAGCTCGGGACGAAACTCGGCGGCGACGGCGCGGCCCCCGGCGTCGAGGATGTCGGCCCGGCCAGCGGCCACGGCCTGAAGGAGGTCCAGGTGGCGCTCACGGGAGCCCGCGGCACCATCGTCCGCCGCAACCCGGCGGGCGAGACCATCGTCTCCGTGGCGGTGCCGATCCAGCGGGCCAACTCCGTGCGCGGCGCCCTGCTGCTGTCCACGCAAGGGGGCGACATCGACCGCGTCATCGCCTCGGAGCGCTTCGGCCTGCTGCAGGTCTTCCTGATCGCCGCGGCGGTGATGCTCGTCCTCTCGATCCTGCTCGCGGGCGCCATCGCGGGGCCGGTGCGGCGCCTCGCGGATGCGGCCGAGAAGGTGCGGCTGGGCATCAAGTCCCGCGAGGAGATCCCCGACTTCACCGGGCGCACCGACGAGATCGGCCACCTGTCGGGGGCCCTGCGCGACATGACCCAGGCGCTCTACCGCCGGATCGACGCCATCGAGAGCTTCGCGGCCGACGTGAGCCACGAGCTGAAGAACCCCCTCACCTCGCTCCGCAGCGCCGTCGAGACCCTGCCGCTAGCCAAATCCGATGATTCGCGCGGGCGCCTGCTCGCCATCATCCAGCACGACGTGAAGCGCCTCGACCGCCTGATCTCCGACATCTCCGATGCCTCGCGCCTCGATGCCGAGCTCGCCCGCGCCGAGGCCCGCCGGGTCGACATGCGCAAGCTGATGACCACCGTCGTCTCGGTGGCCAACGAGCGCCGGCGCCCGAAGGACGCGGCGATCCAGTTCGACGTGGACACGCCCGCGGGCGAGATGGACGCGCCCTTCACGATCTTCGGCCACGACAGCCGCCTCGGCCAGGTGGTGAACAACCTCCTCGACAACGCCCGCTCGTTCTCGCCCCCCGATGCCAAGGTGCGGGTGGCCCTGCGGCGGGTGCGCAGCGACGTCGAGCTCATCGTCGAGGACGAGGGCCCCGGCATCCCCGAGCACGCCCTGGAGCGGATCTTCGAGCGCTTCTACACCGACCGCCCGGAGCAGGGCTTCGGCCAGAATTCGGGCCTCGGCCTCTCGATCTCGCGCCAGATCGTCCAGGCTCATCGCGGCACGATCCGGGCCGAGAACCGGCCAGGCCCGGCCGACGAGGACGGCGAGCCGACGGTGCGCGGCGCCCGCTTCATCGTCCGCCTGCCGGCCGTGACCCGCTGAGCGGGGAGGCCGGCCGCGCCATGGGCGATCCGTCGAGCCGCACCGACTCGGTGCATGCCACCTGCATCGCGCTGGGCGACGCGGGCGTGCTCATCCGGGGAGCGTCGGGCGCCGGCAAGTCGACCCTCGCGCTCCTCCTCCTCGACCGGGCGGAGCTGATGCAGGGGTCGGCGCACCTCGTGGCCGACGATCGGGTCCGGCTGACCCGCGCGGGCGAAACCGTGGTGGCCCATGCCGACCCCGCCCTCGGCGATCGGATCGAGGTGCGGGGCCTCGGCCTGCTCCGGGTCGCGGAGATCCTGCCCCGCGTTCCGGTTCGCCTGGTGGTCGACTGCGTCGCCGACGCCCCGCGCCTGCCCGAGAGCCCCTTGAGCCGCACGCCGCTCCTCGGCCTCGACCTGCCGGCCCTGCGCCTCGACGCGGCCCTGCTGCGCTCCGGCCTCGCGCCGCGCCTCGTGCTCGATGCCCTGGCCGCGTGCTCCGGCGTGGCAAGCGGGACGCACCGTCCGGTCTTGCGTCTGCCGCCGCTCCCGAGACCGTAGCGCCGGTGCCACCAGCGTGGCATGATGATGACGTTCGAGCACACAAAATGCCGCATTCACCTTGCGCTCGACCTTGCGCTGCACAAAATGGCGGCTCCGCTCACAAGGCGTTGGAACCCGCGTCGATGATTGGAATGGTGCTCGTCACCCACGGGCTATTGGCGACCGAGTTCAAGGCTGCCCTTGAGCATGTCGTCGGGCCGCAGAAACAGATCGAGACCATCACCATCGGTCCCGAGGACGATATGGAGCTGCGCCGGCTCGACATCATGAATGCGGTCAGCCGCGTGAATACCGGCAAGGGCGTCGTCGTGCTCACGGACATGTTCGGCGGCACGCCCTCGAACCTCGCCCTCTCGTGCATGAACGGCGGCCAGGTCGAGGTGGTGGCGGGCATCAACCTGCCCATGCTCATCAAGCTCGCCAGCGTCCGCGATGCCGAGCCCCTCGGCGACGCCGTCCTCCACGCCCAGGAGGCCGGCCGCAAGTACATCAACGTCGCGTCGCGCGTGTTGGCCGGCAAATAGGCTTTCTTCCCTTGCCGCCACGGCTTACAGGCAGTCTCGGGCCCCTGGCATGAGCGGTGGGCCGGCCGAGGCCGCAGGATGCGGCGCGGCGCGCCAGCGAGGGGACGGCCGACGCCCATGAGCTACGACGACGACGCCGAGGACAGCCTGCCGCCGGTGCCCGAGGGCGGGCTGATCCAGGTCCTTCCGATCATCAACCGGCGCGGCCTGCATGCCCGGGCCTCGGCCAAGTTCGTCCAGACCGTCGAGCGCTTCGATGCCGCCGTCACCGTGACCCGTTCGGGCGAGACGGTGGGGGGCCGCTCGATCATGGGCCTCCTCACCCTTGGCGCCGCGCAGGGGACCTCGATCGCGGTGGTGACCTCGGGCGGCGACGCGGAGGCCTGCATGACGGCGATCACCGACCTCCTCGCCAACAGGTTCGGCGAGGACGAGTAGGCGGAGGGGCGCGGCGCGCTCCCCTCAGGCGCGGCGGCCGAACCGCTCCGGCACCCCCTCGCCCGCGACCTGTCGCCAGAGAACGGCCTGCGCGCCGTGGCCGAGCGTGATCGTGGCCGCGACGATGGCATCGTTTCGCCGGGTCAGGGCGACCGTGGCCTGCCGACGCTGCGCGAACAGCCGCGTCACCACCCGCACCAGGGCCGCCTCCGACGGATCGCCGATGATCGGGGCGGACGAAACCTCGGCATCGAGGAGCAGGAACTCCTCCACCGCATCGCGGACGAGGCCCGGCTCGCTGACCCGCTCGACCTGCGCCGGGTTCGCCCGCACGCCGACGAGGCTGTGGGCCGGGATCCCGGCGCGGCGCGGGACGGCCCGGAGCGGGGCGATGGCGGTCTCCGGCCTGGGCGCGGCCACGGGCTCGAGCGCCAGGACGGCGCGGGGACGCAAACGGCGCAGGCAATCGGCCACGGCCGCGCGCACGGGCTCGAAGCAGGCCGGGGCGATGGCCGGGGTGAGCGTCGTGCCATGGGGCTGCCAGAGGCCGATCCGCTCCTGGCCCCAGAGGGTGTGCGGCATCGCCAGCGGCAGCACGGCGGCGAGCTGGTCGGGCCCCTGCCCGGTCGCCCAGGCGAGGGCGAAGACGAGGTCGCGCCCTCCCGCCTGATGCTGGGCCACCGACAGCAGGTGGTCGGGATCGGACAGGACCGGATCGGCGACCCGGGCGCGCACCAGCAGCGCACGCCACGCCGCGATCTCCGCCTCGCTCACCGCCGCCGCCCGGCGCAGGTCGACGCGCCAGGACACGGATGCCCCGATCGGCGAAGCGGGCGCGCGCTCGATCGCATCGGCCAGAGAAGTGCCGGCCACCGAACCCGCGACCACCGAACCTCCGGCCGCTGCGCCGCCCTCGATCACCGTGAAGCGCTGTCTCATGTCCCGATCCGATCCCGCCGACGTCCCATTCCGGGACACTGGGGCGCCCCGAGGCGCCAGTCGGCATTAAGATTTCAAGATCGGTGCCGCCCGTTTCCGGACGGGGTGCCTCCTAGAGCATGTTCAAGCGAGGGGGATTCCGGCTCGCGTGAAGAAAATGCAACCACACAATAGATCAGGGCAATTTCGGTGATCCAGAGATCACCGAAATTGCCCTAGCCGCCCGGAATCGCCAGGGGATTGTGGGTCAGCGCCGCCGCGTCGGGCGCATCGATGCGCGGCCGTCCGAGGAAGGCGTCCCACAGGCGGGTGACGAAGGCCGGGTCGAGGTCGCGCAGGATCAGGACGAGGCGCGAGCGATGGTCGGCATCGGGCCAGGCCTCGAGATGGACCGGGGCGTGGATCACGTGCTGCACCCCGTGCACCACCAGCGGCCGGTCGGGGGCGTCGGCCAGGGCCACGAGCCCCTTCAGGCGCAGCAGGTTCGGACCGTGGGCCGAGCGCAGGAGATCGAGGAACATCTCGAAGGCGGCCCGGGGCACGGGCACGTCGCTGGTCAGGCTGAAGGCCCGGATCGCGGCATCGTGCCGGTTCACGTCGTGCCGGTGGTGGCCGTGGTGGTGGTGCCCCGCGTGGTCGTGCCCGTGATGGGCCTCGCGCGCGGCCTCTTCGCCGAGCCAGGCGCGCACGTCGGCGCTCTTGCCGTCGAGGCCGAACAGGCCGCCGAGGAGGTCGGCGGGCGCCACCGCGGCCGCGTGCAGGGGCGCCGTCGGGTTCAGGGCCCGCAGGCGCGCCTCCAGGGCGCGGCCGTCATCCTCCGCCAGATCCCGTTTCGTCACCACGATCTGGTCGGCCACCGCCACCTGCCGCACGGCCTCGGCATGGGCGTCGAGGGTCGCGGCGCCGTTGACCGCGTCGACCACGGTGACGACGCCCTGCAGACGGTACCGGATGACGAGATAGGGGTGGTAGATCAGCGCGTGCAGGATCGGGGCGGGGTCGGCGAGGCCCGTCGTCTCGATCACCACCCGGCGGAAGGGCTGGATGCGGCCGTTGTCGCGCTTGCGCAGCAGGTCTTCCAGCGTCGCGATGAGATCGCCCCGCACCGTGCAGCACAGGCAGCCCGCCCCCAGCAGGACCATGTCCTCGTCGATCCGCTCGATCAGCAGATGGTCGAGGCCGATCTCGCCGAACTCGTTGACGATGACCACGGTGTCGGCCAGCGCCGGATCGCGCAGCATCCGGTTCAGCAGCGTCGTCTTGCCGGCCCCGAGGAAGCCGGTGAGGACGGTGAGCGGGATCGGCTCGGGCGCGCGGGGATCGGGCTTGGACAGGTCGGTCATCCCCCTGACCTAGCCCTCCGGGCGGCGGCGCTCAATCCTCGTGGGTGTTATAATGTTACAGAACACACACGTGTCGGGTTGGCGCATGGGGCTGAAGCAGGGCCGTCGTCCCGGAACGCATGATGTAACGCATACCGTCATTCCGGGGCGCCGAAGGCGAGCCCGGACCCGAAGGGGCGCGCCGAAGGCGTGCAATCCAGAACCGCTGACTGTGGACAGTCCTGCACCCTCGGCGTGTCTGGATTCCGGGCTCCGCTCCGCGGCCCCGGAATGACGTGGGGCTGAAACGGGCCCGTGGGCGAGGCCGGCCGCACCGCGCGAACCGCCCCCCGAAACCGTCCTACTCGTCCGCCTGGGCCTTGCTGGCCGCCTTGGTCGCCTTCGCCTTGGCGGCGGCACCGGCCGGCTTGTTCTCGGCCTTGGCACCCGCCTTGGGGGCCGCCTTCGCCGCCGGCTTCTTGACCGCGCCGACCTTCAGCTTCGGCGCGCCCTCCATCACGGGCGTCGACTCGGCGGGGGCGTAGGCGCTGGCCGTGGCCGGAACGCCGGCCTTGCCGCGGGCGAGGGCCTTCTTCGGCTCGGGCCTGGCGGCGGCCTTCGGGGCGGGGGCGGCCGCCTTGGCCTGGTGGGCGGCCTCGCGCTTGGCCGCGACCGCCTCGAGCTTGGCCTTGCGGGCCTCAGCGAGCTTGGCGGCCTTCTCCGCCTTCTCGGCCTCTTCCTGCTCGTTCAGCGCGATGGCGCCCTCGGCCGGGTCGCGGCCGATCCAGACCAGGATCGGCTGCAGCGGGGCGCGGGGCGGCAGGGCGCGGTTGCGCAGGGCGGCGCTGTTCATGGTGGCGAAGGCCAGCGCCGCGGAGGGCGGGGCGGCGGCGGCCATCAGCTGCGCGTTGGCGTTGTCGGCGCTGGCGCCGGCGGCGCTCGCGCTGGCCGTGATGGCGCCCTGGCCCTCGTCCACCGGCATCGGCTTCTTGCGGTCGCAGATGTAGGGCCGCATGTCCGGCGGCTCCGAGAGGCCGGAGGACGGCAGGGCGTCGAGGGTCTGGGCGCCCCAGCCGGGGGACTGGCTGAAGCCGTAGTCGAACAGGTCGGCCGCCTTCAGGTCGCGCTCGCGGGCGCTGGGCTGGCCCATCACCACGGTGAGGATGCGGCGTCCGTTGCGGGTCGCGGTCGCCACCACGTTGAAGCCGCCCGAGCAGATGAAGCCGGTCTTCATGCCGTCGGCGCCGGCATAGCGGCCCAGGAGACCGTTGTGGTTGGCCATCACCGAGCGGCCGAACTGGATCGCGCTGATCGAGAACAGCGCGCGGCTCTCGGGGAAGTCGCGGATCAGGGCGCGCCCCAGGACCGCCATGTCGCGCGCCGAGGTCCATTGCCGGGCATCGGGCAGGCCGTTGGGGTTGGTCCAGCGGCTCTCGCGCATGCCGATGCGCTGGGCGGTCTCGTTCATCATCTGGGCGAAGCCCTCGACGGAGCCGCCGAGATTCTCGCCGATCGCCCAGGCCACGTCGTTGGCCGACTTGACCATGATGATCTTCAGGGCGTTGTCGAGGGTGAGCTTGGTGCCCGGGCGGAACCCCATCTTCGAGGGCGGCTCGGCGGCGGCCGCCGGCGAGATGGTCAGGAGCGTGTCGAGGGAGAGCTTGCCCTGCCGGACGAGGTCCAGGGCGACGTAGGTCGTCATCAGCTTGGTGATGGAGGCCGGGAACCACGGGTCCGTGGCCGCCTGCCCGTAGATCACCTTGCCGGAATCGACATCGACCACGAGGATCGGTGCGGTGGTGGCGCTCGCGGAACCCGCACCCAGCAGGCCCGCCGTCACCGCGAGACCGACGACGAGGCGCCTCAACAATCCGTTCGACATCAGGCCTGTCTCAAGAAGGAACGCCCCGGCCCGATCGATGATCGGCCCTGGCGGGAAGCCGGTCAACGGCCAAGCTGGCATGCCACCCCTCCGGGAGCGGCGGCAAGCGCGCCTCGCCGGATCGTGACACGGTCTCCACAAAGCCGCGTTCCGTGGCAGGAGCATGGCAGACCCTCTCGCAGACGCGAGAGGCCGGCGGAATCATGGTATACCGCCGCCCTCCGCATGGGTGGGGGCCGCCGGGCCCCGTGGTGCCCGCGCCGGGGACCGCTTATGTGCGCGTGGGGCGCTTATCGCGGCCGACGGATGTTTCAGAGGATGGGGTGCGCTTGGCCCGGACGGTTCGCCGGGGCGGGTGCCGAGGACGTGATGGCGTACGCAGTCAAGGAACTGTTCCACACCCTGCAGGGCGAGGGCGCGCAGGCCGGCCGCGCGGCGGTGTTCTGCCGCTTTTCCGGCTGCAATCTCTGGTCGGGCCGCGAGGAGGACCGCGCCACCGCGGCCTGCCGGTTCTGCGACACCGACTTCGTCGGGATGGATGGCGAGGGCGGCGGGCGCTTTTCCACGGCGCCGGACCTGGCCGACGCCATCGCGAAGACCTGGGCCGGCGGGCCGCGCCACCGCTACGTCGTGTTCACCGGCGGCGAGCCGCTGCTCCAGCTCGACGACGCCCTGATCGCGGCCGTCCACGCAGCCGGCTTCGAGATCGCGGTGGAGACCAACGGCACCCTGGCGGCCCCGGCCGGGATCGACTGGATCTGCGTCAGCCCCAAGGCCGGCAACCCGATCGTCCAGCGCAGCGGGCACGAGCTCAAGCTCGTCTTCCCGCAGGCGGAGGCGGGACCGGAGGCCTTCGCGGATCTCGACTTCCGCCACCACTGGCTCCAGCCCATGGACGGGCCGGACCGGCTCGCCCACACCGCCGAGGCGGTCGACTATTGCCGGCGCGACGCGCGCTGGCGCCTCTCGCTCCAGACCCACAAGATCATCGGGATTCCCTGAGGGTCCCTGCCGCTCGCACCATGAAGATTGCTCGATGAAGATTACCCAAGCCTTCACCTTCGAGGCGGCCCACCGCCTGCCGAACGTGCCCGAGACCCATCGCTGCCACCGCATGCACGGGCATTCCTACCGGGTCGAGCTCACCCTCTCGGGGGCCGTCGACCCGGCCAGCGGCTGGGTGGTGGATTTCTTCGACGTCGAGCACGCCTTCGCGCCGGTGCTGGCGCGCCTCGACCATTACTGCCTCAACGAGATCGAGGGGCTGGAGAACCCCACCGCCGAGCACATCGCGGCCTGGATCTGGGACCGCACCAAGGCGGCGCTGCCGGCCCTCTCCTCCGTGAAGGTCTACGAGACGCCGATGTCCTGGGCCGAGTACGAGGGCGAGAGCCAGCGATGAGCGCGGGGCGCGCCCTGGTCCTGTTCTCGGGGGGCCAGGATTCCACCACCTGCCTCGCCTGGGCCCTGGAGCGCTTCGCGCATGTCGAGACCCTCGGCTTCGATTACGGCCAGCGCCACCGGATCGAACTCGACTGCCGGGACGCCCTGCGGACGGGGATCGCGGCCCTGAAACCCGAATGGGCCGCGCGCCTCGGCGACGACCATACGCTCGCCCTCGACGCCCTGGGTCAGGTCTCCGAGACGGCCCTCACCCGCGACACCGCCATCGCGTTCGAGGCGGGCGGATTGCCCAACACCTTCGTGCCGGGCCGCAACCTCCTGTTCCTGACCTTCGCGGCGGCGCTGGCCTATCGCCGCGCGCTGACGCACCTCGTCGGCGGCATGTGCGAGACCGACTATTCGGGCTACCCGGATTGCCGGGACGACACCATCAAGGCGCTGCAGGTGGCGCTGAACCTCGGCATGGACCGGCGCTTCGTCCTGCACACGCCCTTGATGTGGATCGACAAGGCCGAGACCTGGGCCCTGGCCCGGGACCTCGGCGGACAGCGGCTGGTCGATCTCGTCGTCGAGGACAGCCACACCTGCTACCTCGGCACCCGCGGGGACCGCCATCCCTGGGGCCACGGCTGCGGCCAGTGCCCGGCCTGTGATCTGCGGGCCCGGGGCTATGCCAAGTTCGTCGCCGAATCGGTCGCCTGAACCGCCGGCGCCCGGGCCGCGATCCGGTCGAGGAGGACGTGCGGCACCGTCAGGGCCGACAGCATCCGCAGGGTGAGGCACAGCAGGGTGGCGGCGGGGTCGTCCGTGCCGGCGGCGTAGAGCGGCCACAGGGCTGCGCCGAGCAGGAGCGTCAGGCCGAACACCGGCAGCGACGCGCGGACGGCCTTGCCCATCGTGTCGATGCCCGGCGCCCGGGTCGGATCGCGCACCAGCGCCCGCATGTGCCGGGGACCGTGGAGTCCGACGAAGTACAGGGTGAAGGCGGTGAGCGGCGGCAGCAGCCAGAAGGCGGCCGCCAGGGCGGCCATCTCGCCGCGCACGGACCAGGGTCGCCGCCCCGCGAACAGCCAGGAGGCCGCGAGGGCGAGCCAGACCCAGGACGCCGCCCCCCACCAGCCGGGGAGCTCCGGCATCGGCACCCGCGTGACGGCCGCGAACAGCCCGGCGGTCTCCTCGGGCCGCAGCAGGGCCGGCAGCGCGACCGGCAGCCCCCCGCGCACCAGGACCTCGAGGGGCCGGCCCGGCCCGGCATCCTCCTCGCCGAAATGCAGGACCGACAGGGCGAGGAAGCCCGCCAGGGTCGCCAGGGGGGCGACCTGCCAGGCGAGCAGGACCAGGCCCGCGAGGCCCAGATACGGAACCGCGAAGATCCCGAACCAGGCCCATCCGAAGCGGGGGCGCAGCAGGGGCGCCGCCACGGCCCCGTCCAGGGCGCCGTGCGGCACGCCGAGCCCGATCACCACCGCCAGGGCCGCGAGCCAGGACGCCTCGCGCGGCAGGGCCGCGGAGGCGACGAGGGCGAGCGCCGCGCCGGCCCCCGCCAGGGGCAGGAGCCCCGCGAGGGACGCGCGCGCCGCCATCCGGATCAGGCCGCCCGGCGCAGGGGCTTGGCCGTGACCGTGCCTTCGGCGAGGTCCCGGTCGACGGCCCGCGTGGTCTGCAGCGTCGCCATCACGCCGTAGACCACCTTCGCGGTCAGATCGAGGATCGCCACCACGGCCAGGGCCACGGCGGGGGACAGGAAGCCGAGGCCGTCCTGGCCGACGAGGAGCACCACCGGATAGGCGCACCAGACCGCCGAGAGGAACACGGCGTTGCGCAGGAAGGCGGAGCGAACATCGGCCCGTTCGGCGGCGTTCTCCTCCCGCAGCTGCACGAAGATCCCGTAGAACACGGCCAGGAACGCGCCGCAGGAGATGGCGAACCAGGTCCACTTCACCCAGGCGACCGTCGAGAGGCCGAAGGCCAGGGCGGTGACGATCATGATCAGGTCGGAGCCGACGAGGCCCCAGACGACGGCCGGACGGCGCATCCCCGAATGCATCGCCGTGCGGGCGAGGCCGACGAGCAGCAGGGGCGTGGTGAAGGTCCAGTCGATGTAGCGGGCGAAGTAGAACTGCCGCGCGGCGTCGGCCGCTTCCGGACCGGCCGGCAGGGCGATGCTCCCCTGCCCCGTCGCCATGGCGAAGTAGGAACAGGCCGCGATGATCGGCACGATCCCGTGGATGATGGCATCCGCCTCCTCCGCGGGGGTCCGCCGCTTCCCGAGGAACAGAATCGCGGCGGCACCGGCCGCCATGCCCGCGAAGCCGAGCCAAAGCCAGAATTGAGGCGTCATCAACATCTCGTTGCTACAGGGATGAAAGGCTCGCCCCGAACGTGGCGGCACCCCTGCCCAAGTTGCCTCGGCGTCGATCGTTGCACGGAGAAGAGGTCACAGTCGGGTGAGACCGGAAGGCCTCCGCCGAGCCATGCGCGAAATGCAGGGGCAGGACCGGAAAGCCGGCCTCGGCAGCCAGCAAATCGGCAGCGACGATCGCGGATGCGAGCCGCGGCGCCGCCCCGGAGCGACCCTGCCCCCCTTCACGCCGGAGCCGCAGATTCAGGCCGCAATACCGAGCGCCGCGATTCGCCCTCTTGGGCAAGCCGACGCCCAATAGTGCAGTAAAGAACAGAGTTCTGTTTTAATCCGCTATCACGAAAATTTTATTACCAGGAGATCCCTTGGCATTTCTGTTGCACATGGATCACTGCGACACCGGAAAGCGGCGGATCTGCTTCGGAATACGACGCCCGAACGCCGCAAGATCTATGCATGGTCATAAGGGATCGGCATGTCGAGGGTGGGCGGGCACCGTCCCTCCATCCCGAAAGTCCTGAACCCGAAGGCCCTTTGCCGATGCTCAAGACGCTGCTCCTGGCCGGCGGTGCCGCCGCGCTTCTCTCCAGCGCCGCCGCCGCCGCCGACCTGCCCCGCCGTCAGGCCCCCCCGCCGGTCTTCACGCCCATCCCGGTCTTCACCTGGACGGGCGCCTATTTCGGTATCAATGCCGGCTACGCCTTCAGCGAGAACGACACCATCCGCACCACGGGCATCAACACCCCCGGCGGCGCGCAGCTGCAGAACAACGTCGTCAACGGCCTGCGTCAGGCGTCCGTGCGGAATGCGTCGGAAGGATTCACCGGCGGCGGCCAGGTCGGCTACAACTATCAGTTCACCCCGGGCAGCGGCATCGTGGTCGGCCTCGAAGCCGATGCGCAATACACCGACCTCCAGCGCACCACGACCCAGGTCATCTTCAACCCGGTCTTCAACCCGAACCAGCTGACCAACAGCTACCGCACCGAGCTGTCGTTCCTCGGCACCGTCCGCGGCCGGATCGGCTACGCCTTCGACAAGTTCCTGATCTACGGGACCGGCGGCTTCGCCTACGGCGACGTCACCCAGCGCATCACCTTCACCACCGGCCTGCCCGTCACCTATGCGGGGTCGCGCTCCAATATCGAGACCGGCTACGCCTATGGCGGCGGCATCGAGTACGCCCTGCCCACGGACTCGTTCTTCAACTTCTTCAAGTCCAGCGCCGTGACCCTCAAGGCCGAATACCTGCGCTACGATCTCGGCAGCCGCAATCTGCTCGTCGCCAGCGTCGGCGGTCCCGGTGTCGGCTACAACAGCCGCATCTCCACCGAGGGCAGCCTCGTCCGCGCCGGCCTGAACTACAAGTTCGGCAGCTACTAGGCCCGACCCGGCCGACACCCCGGGGATCGCGCCCGGGGTGTCGGCTCCGTTGTCTCCCGACCTCGATCCGTTTGCCCGTGGGGTGCGCCCGTGATGAGACCGAACCTGCTGCTCCTCGGCGGTATCGCCGCCCTCGCCTGCTCGACGCCTGCGAAGGCCGAACCCGAGACGCAGGCCATCGTCGACGCCCTGTTCAAGGCCGGCGGCAATCAGCCGAACGTGCGCGGGAGCGGGGCCAAGGGCGTCTGCGTCACAGGCAGCTTCACGCCCTCGGCCGAAGCGCAGAACCTGTCCAAGGCGCCGCACTTCAGCCGCGCCCCCGAGAAGCCCCTGCCGGTGACGGCCCGCTTCTCCATGGGGGGCAGCAACCCGAAGGTCTCGGACAAGGCCAAGCCCGTCACGCGCGGCTTCTCCATGCGGATCAACCACCCCGCCGGCGACATGGTGTTCGTGTTCATCTCGGCCCCGGTCTTCGGCTCCAAGACTCCGCAGCAATTGCTCGATTTCGCCAGCGTGCGGGCGCCGGGACCGGACGGAAAACCGGATGCCGAGAAGATCAAGGCGTTCGGGGTGGCCAACCCCGAGACGACCCGGCAGGCGGCCTGGCTCAACGCGCGCCCGGTGCCGGCGAGCTACGCGGGCGTCGATTACTGGGGCGTCCACGCCTACACGCTCACCGACGCCGCCGGAAAAGCCACGGTGGCCAAGCTGAAGACGGTGGCGACGGCGGGCCAGCTCGGCCTCACGGACGACGAGGCCAAGGCCAAGCCCGACGCGTTCTACGCCGACGAATTGACGGCGCGTCTCGCGCAGGGGCCGGCGACGTTCGACCTCGTGGCGATCCTGGGCGAGCCCGGTGATCCGACCCAGGATCCCACCGTCCTCTGGCCCGAGGAGAATCGCAAGTCGGTCAAGCTCGGCACCCTGGCGATCGCCGCCCTCGCGCCGGCCGCCACCTGCGACGCGGCGACCTTCGATCCGGTGGTCGACCTGCCCGCGGGCGTGGCCGGCCCCGCCGACGATCCGATGTTCGCCATCCGCTCGCCGGCCTACGCGATCTCGCTGTCGCGGCGGGCGAACTGAGGCCAAGCACCCGGCCGGGGCGGTCCTGGACGGGCGATGGCGGGATGCCGGCCCGGGACAGCTTGTGGTGCGGAGCGACCCCCGTACGGCGGCGCCCGCATCGCGACCGGGCGATTCGCGCCCGGTCCGCGCCCTAAGCCCAGGCCCGGAGCCCCTCCGGCGTCGTGAATTCGGGGGGCCGGACGTCGCGGGCGGCGCCGCGCGTCGCGTCGATGCCCTTCGGGAAACCGCTCCGGCTCCGATAATCCGCACGAACGCGCTCCGAGGGCGCCAGGGGGGCATCGGACAGGGCCTGGGCGCAGAGCACGTCGATCACGCCGACGCCCGCCAGGGCGCCGAGGGCGATGCCGGTGTTGGCGCGGTGGCGCGGATCGCCCGTGAGGCCGGGCAGGACGGTGGCGACGTCGAGGACGTCGCCGGCCACCCGGGCCCAGATCCAGGGCGTCGGATCGTGGGAGCCGAGGATGCCGGCGCCCTGGACGATCTCACGCACACCGTAGGCGCGCACCAGCGCGCCGGCGCGGGGCATGCCGAGCCAGCGCGCGATGGCGTCGCCGCAGGTCAGCTCGGTGATCCCGAGGGCGAGGGAGAACCAGCCGAGGCCCTGCGCCACCTGGCGCGTGGCCGGATCGGGCCGGCGCCGGCGGTCCGAGGACAGCCGGGCGGGCGGGACTTCGGGCCTCGTCCGACCGGAACGAACGGTCGGATCCGGACGGGACGCGGATGCGGATGCGGGCATGCGGACTTCCTCCATCGAGAAAACGGGCGGCGCTCAGGGCCGGAGCACGACCTTGATGCAGTTGTCCTTCTTGTCGCGGAACGTCTTGTAGAGATCGGGCCCGTCTTCGAGGCGGCCCCGGTGGGTGATGACGAAGGAGGGGTCGATCTGCCCGTCGGCGATCCGCTTCACGAGGTCGTCGGTCCAGCGGTTCACATGGGTCTGCCCGGTGCGGACGGTGAGGCCCTTGTTCATCAGGGCGCCCATCGGGATCTTGTCCACGAGGCCGCCATAGACCCCCGGGATGGAGAGGATGCCGGCCGGGCGGCAGACATAGATCATTTCCCGCAGGACGCTGGCCCGGTCGCTCTCCAGCATCATCGCCTGCTTCAGGCGGTCATAGGCGTGCTCCAGGGCGCGGGGGGCGTGCGCTTCCATGCCGACGGCATCGATGCACTTCTCCGGACCCTTGCCGGCCGTGAGCTGGTTCAGTCGCTCGACGGTGCTCTCCGTGCCGTTGTCGATGGTCACGGCGCCCCCGGCCCGGGCCATCTCCAGGCGCTCGGGCACCCGGTCGATGCACACCACCTGCTTGGCGCCGAGCAGGATCGCCGAGCGGATCGCCATCTGGCCGACCGGGCCGGCGCCCCAGATCGCCACGGTGTCGGTGGGCTGGATGTCCGCCTGCACCGCCGCCTGCCAGCCGGTGGGGAAGATGTCGCCGAGGAACAGGACCTGCTCGTCGGTGAGCCCCTCCGGCACCTTGATGTGGGTCTTGTCCGCGAAGGGGACGCGAACGTACTCGGCCTGGCCGCCCGCATAGCCCCCGGTGAGGTGGGTGTAGCCGAAGAGGCCCGCGGTGGTGTGCCCGAAGACCTTGGCGGCGAGGTGCTTGTTGCGGTTCGAGCGCTCGCAGACCGAGAAGAAGCCGCGCTTGCACTGGTCGCATTCGCCGCAGATGATCGTGAACGGGATCACCACCCGTTCGCCCTTGCGCAGGCTGCCGCCGACGCCCTTCCCCGTCTCGACCACCTCGCCCATGAACTCGTGGCCCATGACGTCGCCCTTCTCCATGCCGGGCATGACGTGGTCGTAGAGGTGCAGGTCCGAGCCGCAGATGGCGCAGGCCGTGACCTTGATGATCGCGTCCCGGTCGTCCTCGATCCGGGGATCGGGGACGGAGTCGCAGCGAATGTCCTGAGCGCCGTGCCAGACGAGAGCCTTCATCGTATCTCTCCCACGTGCGGTGTCGTGTCGCCGATATGCTGAGAACCCGGCGACGGGACGTGAGTTCGGTTCGGGATCGCAGGTCTCAATCGGGCGCGAGGATCGGTTCCGGAACCAGCGCGTCGCGCTCCAGGCGGAGGAAGTCGATCAGGCGCTCCGCGAGGCGCCCCGGCGGGCGGCCCGCCGGCCGGATCAGCGCGGTCTCGATCGGCAGGGCCGGCCGGAACGGGCGCAGCACGATCGGCAGGCCGGTGAGTTCGCCGGCCGGGACCGGATCGACGATGGCGAGGCCCAGGCCCTCCGCGACGAGCCCGCAGCGCGCCGCCGTGTACTGGGCCATCAGGGGAAAGCGCGGCACGCACCCGGCCTCCGCGAACCGCGCCTCGACGGCCTCCTGGAACAGGCCGGGACCGCCGGCGATCAGGGTCTCGCCGACGAGGTCCTCCACCCCGATGGCGCGCCGGCGGGCCAGCCGGTGCCGGCGCGGCAGAGCGCAGACCGCGTCGACCGTGAGGAAGCCCTCGGCCGCCACCCCCGCATGGCCGGAGCGCGGGCGGGCGAGGCCGAGGTCGCACCGGCCCGAGGCGGTCCAGGCCCAGATCGTGTCGGGGCTCGGCACATGGACGGCGACGCGGGCACCCGGATGCTCGGCCATGAGGCGCCGGATCGCTCGCGGCAGCAGGCGGGAGGCCAGGGACGGCTGGCAGGCGACGCGCAGGGGCCCGGTGCCGAGCTCGCGGATCTGCCGGGCGGCGTGGGTCAGCTGTTCGAGGCCGGCATGGCTCCGCTCAACCTCGCGGGCGAAGGCCTCCCCCTCGGGCGTCGGCCGGGCGGTGCCGTGGCCGCGCACGAACAGCGAAAGGCCGGTCTCGGCCTCGAGCTGGGCCATGGCCCGGCTCACGTGCGGCTGGCCGATGCCCAGCGCGGCGGCGGCCCGGGTCATCCCGCCATGACGCATCACCGCGCGGAAGAGATCGAGATGGCCCGGATTGATCATGCCCCATCCGCATGGAAACGCGCCGATCCGTCATTTGACGGCATGGCCACGGAATGGTTGTCAAGGCGCCCGTGTCCCGAACAGGTGCCAGGCCGATGCTCAACCTCCTGCTTCCCGTGGCCCTCTCCGTCATGGCGGGCGCCAGCATCGTGGTGCAGCAGGCGCTGATCGCGAATCTCAGGATCGCCCTGAATTCCTCCGCCTGGGCGGGCTTCGCCAGCTACTTCGTCGGCCTCCTGTCCATGGTGGTGCTGGCCCTGGCCCTGCGCGACCCGCTGCCGGCGGCCAGCCTGACCGGGCGCATTCCGTGGTGGGGCTGGAGCGGCGGGTTCTTCGGCGCGGTCTTCATCGCGCTCGCCACGATCCTGGTGCCGGAACTCGGCGCGGCGACCTTCCTGGCCCTCCTCGTCACCGGCCAGATGCTGGCCTCGGTGGCCTTCGACCATTTCGGCTGGCTCGGCCTCGCCCAGCGCGAGCTCGACGCGACCCGCGTGGTCGGCGTGGCGCTCCTGATCGGCGGCGTGGTGCTGATCCGGCGCTGATCCGGCCGGTTCTCAGGCGCCGAGCCCCTGCAGGACGATTTCCCGGCGGTGCGGCCGGTCCCGGTGCTCGACGAGGTAGATGCCCTGCCAGGTCCCGAGGGCGAGGCGCCCGCCCCTCACCGGGATCGCCAGGTTCGAATCCGTCACCATCGTGCGGATATGGGCTGGCATGTCGTCCGGCCCCTCGGCGCCGTGCGCGTAGCCGGCATGGCGCGGCGCGAGCCCGTCGAGGGCGGTAAGGAGGTCGGTCCGCACATCGGGGTCGGCATTTTCCTGGATGGTCAGGGAGGCCGAGGTGTGCCGGCAGAACACGGTGACGAGGCCCTCCGCGATCCCGCTCTGCGCGCGGAAGGCCTCCACCGCCCCGGTGATGTCGGTGAAGCCCTGGCCGGGCGTCGAGACCGTGACCGTGGCCGCCGCCTGACGCGCCACCGGGCCGCTGGCGAAGCCCTGCAGCGCACCGATCTTGCCCGCCTGCCTCATCCGTGCGTCTCCGTCAGGGTCTCGCCCGGCGCGATCTCGCGCTCGCCCCGGGCCAGGATGGTCTCCAGGGCGTCGATCCGGTCGGCCTCCGCCGCCGGCTTGTCCCAGCGGATGCGCGCCACCCGGGGAAACCGCATGGCGACGCCCGACTTGTGCCGGGTCGAGCGCTGCACCCCCTCGAAGGCGATCTCGAGCACGAGGCCGTGGTCGAGGCCGTAGGACACCTCGCGCACCGGGCCGAAGCGCTTGGTGGTGTTGTTGCGGACGTAGCGGTCGAGCTTCTGCAGCTCGGCATCGGTGAAGCCGTGATAGGCCTTGCCGACCGGCACGAGCTCGGGCGTGCCGTCCTCGCGCGCGCGCCAGACCCCGAAGGTGTAGTCGGAGTAGAACGACGAGCGCTTCCCGTGTCCGCGCTGGGCGTACATCATCACGGTGTCGACGCGGAACGGCTCGCGCTTCCATTTCCACCACGGCCCCTTGGGCCGGCCCGGCAGGTAGACGCTGTCGCGGGCCTTGAGCATGACGCCCTCGATGGCGTCGGCATCCTCGCCCGCCCCCACGGCGGCCGGGTCGGCGCGGGCCGCGGCCAGATCCGCCCAGCTGGCGAACGGCACCAGGGGCGATAGGTCGATGCGGGCGTGATCGAGGGCGGCGACGAACGCCTCCAGGCGGGCCCGGCGCTCGGTGAAGGGCAGCGGGCGCAGGTCCTCGCCGTCCGCCTGCATCAGGTCGTAGGCGCGGACATGGGCCGGGAACTCCTCCAGGAGCTTCGGGGTCACGGCCTTCCGGTTCAGGCGCTGCTGGAGCACGTTGAAGCTCTGCACGCGGCGCTCGCGCAGGATCAGCAACTCGCCGTCGATGGCCCCCGAGAAGGTGATCGCCTCGGCCAGATCCGGGAAGGCGCCGGAGATGTCCTCGCCGGTGCGCGAGTAGATCCGCGCCACCTGTTCCCCGGCCGCGTCCCGTCCGCCGACGAGCTGAACCCGGATGCCGTCCCACTTCCACTCGCCGGAAAACGCCGCCGGATCGAGCTTTTCGAAATCGCCCTCCTCGTCGATGGGGTGGGAGAGCATCGGCGGCCGGAACGGGGCCGGGTTCAGGGTGGTGGGGCGCTCGCCCCGGCCCTCGACCCAGGCGAACAGGGTGGCGTAGGGCGGCTCGAGCCCGTGCCAGACCTCCTCGACCGCGTCGGCCTCTTGGCCGCCCAGCGCCCCGATGGCGGTCTTGGCGAGGCGCGCCGAGACGCCGACGCGGAGCGCGCCGGTGATGAGCTTCAGCAGCGCCCAGCGCCCGGTCTCATCGAGGGCATCGAGCCACGCGGCGATGCGGGCGGGCAGGTCGGCCTTCTTCACCGTGCCCAGCGTCTCGACCACCTCGGCGAGCGTCGGCACGTGCGGGGGCGGGTTGTTGTGGCCGGGGCCGATGACCGGCTCGCCGTCCGAGGGCACGGGCGCCGGCCAGATCAACGCCGTGGTCTCGGCCAGATCGCCCACGTAGTTGTGCGACAGCCCGAACAGCACCGGGTCGACGCGGGCTTCGACCAGGCCCCGGATCATCGCCGGCTTGGCCTCGCGAAAGGTCAGGCCGCCGGTCATCGCGGCGAGCGCGTAGCCGCGCTCCGGGTCGGGAGCGTGGGTGAAGTAGTCCTGCAGCAGGCGCAGCTTGGCGTTGCGGCGCGGCTCGTAGGCGAGGCGGTCGAGGAGGTGGGCGAAGTCGTTCATGCGACGGCCTCCTCCGGCGGGGCGACCGGCTCGGACTCGCCGTCGTCGCCGTAGCCGAGGAGGTGCAGGGGCTTGGCCTTGATGCCCTTCGTCCCGCACCAGTGCACCAGGGCGTCCTCCTGCCCGTGGGTGACCCAGACCTCCCCGGCCCCGGTCTCCAGGATGGTGCGGCAGAGATCGGGCCAGTCGGAATGGTCGGAGATGCAGAGGGGCAGCTCGACCCCCTTCTGCCGGGCCCGGGCCCGCACCCGCATCCAGCCCGAGGCGAAGGCCGTGACGGGGTCGGGGAACTTGCGCGACCAGACGTCCTGGATCGACGAGGGCGGGCAGAGCACGATGGCGCCGTGCAGCGTGGCCCGCTCGGTGGCCACCACCTTGGGGGTCTCGCCGAGCGGAATGCCCTCCTGCCTGTAGAGCTCGGTCAGCTTTTCCATGGCGCCGTGCAGGTAGATCGGCCGGTCGTAGCCGGCCTCCCGCAGCAGGGCCATCACCCGCTGCGCCTTGCCGAGCGCGTAGGCGCCGACGATGTGGGCGCGCTCGGGGAACAGGGCCACGGAATCGAGGAGCTTTTGCACCTCGTCGCGGGTGTCCGGCATCCGGAACACCGGCAGGCCGAAGGTCGCCTCGGTGATGAAGACGTCGCAGGGCACCACCTCGAAGGGCAGGCAGGTCGGGTCGTCGGCGCGCTTGTAATCGCCCGACACCACCACCCGCACGCCCTTCGCCTCGATCGCGATCTGGGCCGAGCCGAGCACGTGCCCGGCGGGGGCGAAGCGCACGGTGACGTCGCCGATGCGGATCGCCTCGCCGAGGGGGGCCTCCTGCCGGCTCGCGCAGAAATCGGCGCCGTAGCGCACCGCCATGATGCGCAGGGTCTCGCCCGTGGCCATCACGCGCCCGTGCCCCGCCCGGGCATGGTCGGCATGGCCGTGGGTGATGAGGGCGCGCGGCACCGGCCAGGTCGGATCCACGTGGAAGCCGCCGAGGGGGCAGTACAGGCCCTCGCGGGTCAGGGTGAGAAGATCGCTGGCGCTGAAACTCATTGGCGCGGCATATAGGGCGCCCGACGCCCATGCGCAGCCACATGTCCCGCACGATCACCTCCGGCGACCTTCGCGCCGACCGGCGCTACGCCTACGCCCAGGGCTGCCTCGACGACGGCGATCCGGACGCTGCCGCCGAGATGGCGGAGCAGGCCCTGGAGATCGCCCCCCGCTTCGCCCCGGCCTGGTTCCTCCTCGGCCGGGCCCGCGAAGGCCGGTACGCCCAGAGCGGGCGGGCCAGCGATCACCACGCGGCCCTGCGCGCCTACGCCAGCGCCCTCGACCTCGACCCCGAGGACGCGCAGGGCGCCCGCCTCGCCCTGGTGCGCATCGGCGCCGGCGAGGCCGCCAGCGCGATCTCGCCGGGCTACGTCCGGGCGCTGTTCGACGCCTACGCGCCGCGCTTCGACCGCCACCTCGTGGAGGGCCTGTCCTATCGCGGGCATACGCTCGTCGCCGATGCGCTCGAGGCATCGGCAGGTCCGGCCACGCCCCTCGGGTGGGTGATCGACCTCGGCTGCGGTACCGGGCTCGTCGGGGCCGCCCTCGCCGGCCGGGCGCAGTTCCTGACCGGGATCGACCTCTCGCCCGGGATGCTGGCCGAGGCCGGGCGGCGCGGCGGCTATCACCGGCTGGTGGAGGGCGAGCTGGTGGCGGCGCTCGGCGCCGAGCCCCCCGCCTCGGCCGATTGCGTCACGGCCGCCGACGTCATGATCTACGTGGGCGATTTCGCCGGCGTGGTCTCCGGCAGCGCCCGCGTCCTGCGCCCGGGCGGGCGCTTCGCCTTCACGGTGCAGTCCCATCCGGGCGACGGACTCATCCTGGGACCGGATGCGCGCTACGCCCATGGCGACGCGCTGGTGCGGGGGACCCTGGCGGGGGCGGGGCTCGCCCTCGAACGCGCCGAGCCGGCCGTCGTACGACGGGAAAACGGCGCCGACGTCCCCGGCCAAGTCATCGTCGGCCGGCGGCGGTAACATTCACGTGTCCGTCGCCGCCCTTGAGCGCCAGCGCACGACGCGGTTGAACCAAACGGGAGCGTGACTGTTGCCCCGGACGCATCGGAGCACCCCGCCCGGGACCTGACGTCGAGGTCCGGCGGTGCACTGAGCGTATCGGCCTTACGCCACCGTAGTTCAGCCGCCGCACGGGACGGAGGATAGCAACCCTATGGCAGAGACGCAGAACAAGTCGTTTCCGGCGAGTGCCGCGACGCGCATCCCCTTCGCGCTGGCCCTCTCGGCCGTGGCCGGTTGCGCCGATTCCATCGGCTTTCTCGAATTCTCGCAGCTCTTCATGTCGTTCATGAGCGGCAACACGACCCGATTCGGCGTCTCGGTCAGCCGCTTCGACTGGGAGAGCACGTCGCGGGTCGCCTCGGTCATCGTCCTGTTCTGCTTCGGCGCCTTCGCCGGCACCCTGATCGCCGCCTGGGTCGGGCGCTGGCGCCTCTCGGTGCTGCTCCTGCTGCAGTCGGTGCTCCTGACCATCGGGCTCATCGTCCCCCACGGCACCTTCGCCTTCCCGCTCCACGCCTACCCGATCGTCATCGCTCTGGGCCTCCAGAACGCGACGCTGCAGGACGAGGGCGGGCGCAGCCTCGCGCTCACCTACGTCACCGGCGCGGTGGTGCGGTTCGGAACCGGGCTCGCCAACCTGATGCTCGGCACGGTGGCCCCCTCGTTCTGGATCCAGGCCCCCCTCTGGGCAGCGCTGAGCACCGGCGCGGTCATCGGCGGCTTCCTGCAGATGCGCTACGGCGAGGATGCGTTCCTGTTTCCGGCCGCGGTCTCGGCGCTGCTCGCCCTCATCGCCCTGGTGCTGACGATCATGAAGCCGGGCAGCCGCTACGTCAGCGGAGAGGTCGAGACGCATCCGCCGGATGGTACGGCGGCGGCCAAGATCTGAGTGGCGATCTGAGCGGAGATCCGAGGCGCGGCCCCTAATCCAGGCCGCTGCCGCGCAGGCGCTTGGTGGCGCTCCGCTTCGACTTCTCGTCGAGGCGGCGCTTCTTCGAGGCCAGCGTCGGGCGCGTGGCGCGCCGGGGCGTCGGCGGCACCGCCGCCTCGGCCACGAGTTCGGCCAGCCGCTCGCGGGCATCGGCCCGGTTGCGGTCCTGGGTCCGGAAGCGCTGGGCGCTGATCACGATCACCCCGTCGACGGTGAGGCGCCGCCCCGCCAGCCGCATCAGGCGGACGGCCACCGCGTCCGGCAGGGCGGCCGACCGCCGGGCGTCGAAGCGCAGCTGCACCGCCGTCGAGAGCTTGTTGACGTTCTGTCCGCCGGGGCCGGATGCACGCACGAAGGTTTCCTCCAGCTCCGCCTCGTCGATGGCGATGTGGGGCGTGCATTGAAGGGCCACGGCGGAATCTCTCGCAGGATCTGGGATCAGGTCGCCGCGTTCAGGCTGCTTCGGCGGGCGTGCGGGCGCGCACCGCCAGGGCGTGGAGTCCGCGCTGGAAGGCCGGCTCGAGGGCGGCGTTGACGAGGCGATGACGTTCGACGCGGCTCTTGCCCTCGAAGGCGGCCGCGACCACGTCCAATCGGAAGTGCGTCTCTCCTTCGGGCCGCGCTCCCGAATGGCCCGCATGCAGGTGCGATTCGTCGATCACCGCCAAGTCCTGCGGCGCCAGTTGCACCCGGAGCGTGTCGGTGATCCAGTCCTTCAGGGTCACGGTCTCGGTCATCGCGGGCGTCTCCTCGTTTTTGGACTGCGGTCAAGCGCCGGCGTCCGGTCTCACGCGTCAACCCCCGAACACCGCATGCGGCATCAGGCCCGCCGCTCTTGTGTCTCCGACCCACCCCCTCATAATCGCCCCATCATGGATCTCAACTCGCCCCTGTTCGACAGCATCCGCATCAAGCCGTCCTGCGACGAGCCGAAGACGGCCGCAGCCCAGACCTGCGAGACGCCCGGGTGCAAGAACCCCGGCCTCTACCGCGCGCCCAAGGGCCGCAAGGCGGAGGGGCAGTACTGGCGTTTCTGCATGGATCACGTGCGCGCCTACAACGCCACGTACAATTACTTCGACGGCATGAACGATGCGGCCGTGCAGGCCTTCCAGAAGGACGCGATCATCGGGCATCGCCCGACCTGGGCGATGGGCGTGAACCCGGCCACCGCGGGGGAGCGCGGCAAGGCGGCTCCGAAGCGCGATTGGGCCTATGTCGATCCCCTGGACATCCTGCGGGCCGAGGGCGTCGGCGAGACCGCCCGGCGCAAGGCCGCACCCGAGCCGCGCCGACCCCGGCACTCGGCGGCGACCCTCAAGGCTCTCGACGTACTCGGCCTCGACGAGAATGCGGATTCGGCGGCCATCAAGGCGCAGTACAAGACCCTGGTGAAACGCTTCCACCCCGACGCCAATGGCGGCGACCGCTCGTTCGAGGAGCGTCTGCGCGACATCATCCGGGCGCACGATGCCCTGCGCGCCGCCGGCCTCTGCTGACGCGGCGACCGACGCCGGCCCGAGGTTCCGGCACGATCGATGCACGTTTTCTGGGTCTCCCCTGCTCAGGATGGGGCGGCAATTGCCGCGTGAGGCCCTATATGCAGTCCCGACACCCCTTGGCGCCGCCCGGCGCCGACCTTTAGATGGCGGTCGCGCGCGGCTCATCGTCCCCGAGCCGCGAGACCCCGAAGTCCGACATAGCCCGCGTGTTCCGTGACACCCCCGCGGCACCCGCGCCCCGACGAGGTCCTTATGCTTTCTGACGTCTCGCCCGCCTCGCTCCCCGACCGGGAAGTCTCCGTCCGAGAAGCCTTCGGCATCGACCTCGATCTCCGGGTCCCGGCCTTCTCGCAGAGCGAGGAGCACGTGCCGGACCTCGATCCGGACTACATCTTCGACCGGGAGACCACCCTGGCGATCCTGGCGGGCTTCGCCCGCAACCGGCGCGTGATGGTCACGGGCTATCACGGCACCGGCAAGTCCACCCATATCGAGCAGGTCGCGGCACGCCTCAACTGGCCCTGCATCCGGATCAACCTCGACAGCCATGTCTCGCGCATCGACCTCGTCGGCAAGGACGCGATCGTGCTGCAGGACGGAAAGCAGGTCACGGCCTTCCAGGACGGCATCCTGCCCTGGGCGCTGCAGAACAACGTCGCCCTGGTCTTCGACGAGTACGATGCCGGCCGCCCCGACGTGATGTTCGTGATCCAGCGCGTGCTGGAACTCTCCGGCCGCCTGACGCTGCTCGACCAGAAGCGCGTGATCCGCCCGCACCCGGCCTTCCGCCTCTTCGCCACCGCCAACACGGTGGGCCTCGGCGATACGTCCGGCCTCTATCACGGCACCCAGCAGATCAACCAGGGCCAGATGGACCGCTGGTCGATCGTCACCACCCTGAACTACCTCGCCCATGACCGCGAGGTCGACATCGTGCTGTCGAAGGCGGCGCACTACCAGCGCGACGGCGGCCGTGACATCGTCAACCGCATGGTGCGCGTGGCGGACCTGACCCGCAACGCGTTCATGAACGGCGACCTCTCCACGGTCATGAGCCCCCGCACGGTGATCACCTGGGCCGAGAACGCCGACATCTTCCAGGATATCGGCTTCGCCTTCCGGGTGACCTTCCTCAACAAGTGCGACGAGCTGGAGCGCACCCTCGTGGCGGAGTTCTACCAGCGCGCCTTCGGCAAGGACCTGCCCGAGAGCGCCTCGAACGTCGCCCTGAGCTGACCCCCTCCCGTCCGTTTCGAGGAAACCGTCGACCCGCATGTCGATCTCCAACCGCAAGCCCGGCGACCGGCGCGAGCCCGTCGCCGAACCGCTCAAGCGCTCGGTGGCGGGCTGCCTGCGCGCCATCGCCAAGCGCTCCGAGATCGAGGTGGTCTATGCCAGCGACCGCCCGGCGCTGACGGGTGATAAGGCGCGCCTCCCCGAACCGCCGCGCAAGCTGACGCCGGAAGACGTCGCGATCCTGCGCGGGAACGCCGACTCGATGGCCCTGCGGCTCGGCTGCCACGACGTGGCGGTGCATCGCCGGCTGGCGCCGGAGAATGCTGGCGCCCGGGCGGTCTTCGACGCGGTCGAGCAGGCCCGCGTGGAGGCGATCGGCTCGCGCCGCATGTCCGGCGTCGCCGCGAACCTCTCGGCGATGCTGGAGGACCGCTACCATCGCGGCGGCAAGTACGAGGACATCACCGACCGGGCCGACGCACCGATGGAGGATGCCGTCGCCCTGATGGTGCGCGAGCGCCTGACCGGTGCGGCGCCCCCGGAGGCGGCCCGCAAGATCGTCGACCTCTGGCGCACCCACATCGAGGAGAAGGCCGGCCCCAACCTCGACGGGCTGATCGGCTCGATCGAGAACCAGCGCGCCTTCGCCCGCTCGGTGCGCGACCTCCTCAGTTCCCTCGACATGGCGGACGAGACGCCGTTCGATCCCGAGGACGACGAGAACGAGGACGACAACGAGGCCCAGGACGACGAGCAGACCCCGAGCGAGGGCGAAGCCGAGGAGCAGTCCCAGGGCGACCGCTCCGAGATGGAGACCTCGCAGGAGGCCTCCGACGAGTTGCAGGAGGGCGCCACCGAGGCCGCCGATGCGCCCTCGGGCGAATTGCCCGACGAGGCCGAGAACGCCGAATCCGAGGAAGCGTCGGAGGCCTGGCGGCCGCCGTCGCAGCGGGCGAACGAGCCGCGCGGGCCGGAATACAAGGTCTTCAACCCGCGCTTCGACGAGATCATCCACGCCGAGGACCTTTGCGACGCCGAGGAGCTGGCGCGCCTGCGGACCTATCTCGACAAGCAGCTCGCCCATCTCCAGGGCGTGGTCGGGCGCCTCGCCAATCGGCTGCAGCGCCGGCTCCTGGCCCAGCAGAACCGGGCCTGGGACTTCGACCTCGAAGAGGGCCAGCTCGATCCTGCCCGCCTCGTGCGCGTGGTCACCGACCCGTTCCAGCCGCTCTCGTTCAAGCGCGAGAAGGACACGAATTTCCGCGATACCGTGGTGACGCTCCTGCTGGACAATTCCGGCTCGATGCGCGGGCGCCCGATCACGGTGGCGGCGACCTGCGCCGACATCCTGGCGCGGACCCTCGAGCGCTGCGGCGTCAAGGTCGAGATCCTGGGCTTCACCACGCGCGCCTGGAAGGGCGGACAGTCGCGCGAGGCGTGGCTCGCCGGCGGCAAACCGAACACGCCGGGGCGCCTCAACGACCTGCGCCACATCGTCTACAAGAGCGCCGACGCGCCCTGGCGCCGCGCGCGCAAGAACCTCGGGCTCATGATGCGCGAGGGCCTGCTCAAGGAGAACATCGACGGCGAGGCGCTGGACTGGGCGCACAAGCGCCTGCTGGCCCGGCCCGAGCAGCGCAAGATCCTGATGGTGATCTCGGATGGCGCGCCGGTCGACGACTCGACCCTGTCGGTCAATCCCGGCAACTACCTCGAGCGCCACCTGCGCTGGATGATCGAGGACATCGAGACCCGTTCGCCGGTGGAACTGCTGGCCATCGGCATCGGCCACGACGTGACGCGCTACTACCGCCGCGCCGTGACGATCATCGACGCCGAGGAACTGGGCGGCGCCATGACGGAAAAGCTCGCCGAACTCTTCGAGGAGGATTCGGGCACGTCGGCGCCGCAGAAGCGGGTCGCCGGCGGGCGGCGGTAGCGTGTGTCAGGGATAAGGGGGAACCGGTTACCCGGAAAAGACTTACGCTGAGAAAGGATTAGGGAGTCTGTCCGGTTCAGGATGAACCGGACAGACTCTTGGGCTCACGCTGCCCTCTGCGCCAGCGCGTCGAGGGCGGCCGCGACGGCCTCGGCATCGAGCCGGCGGATGACGGGCCCCGAGGTCCAGACCAGCATCGGCACCACGCGGTGGCGCGGGTAGATCTCCGCCAGAAGCGCGGCATAGAGAGCGATCTGCCCGGCTTCCGCGCGCGGCAGAGGCGCCCCGTCCCGCGGGGGCCGGCCCGTCTTGAAGTCCGCGACCCAGACC
Organism: Methylobacterium sp. 001424705; assembly: GCF_059816145.1. Lineage (NCBI taxonomy): Bacteria > Pseudomonadati > Pseudomonadota > Alphaproteobacteria > Hyphomicrobiales > Methylobacteriaceae > Methylobacterium > Methylobacterium sp. 001424705. The sequence continues at coordinate 83,766 of NZ_JCBANU010000004.1, forward strand.
GTGTCCGGGGCGATGGCCAGGCGGTCGACACGACCGAAGACCGGGCGCGAGACGCCACCGACCACGACCCGCCCCGACAGCGTCACCTCGGCCCGTGCCTCCGGTGCGAAGAGCGGCGCCAGGTCGGGCTCCGCGAACAGGTGCAGGGTCGCGGCCACGATGCCGTCCTGCTTGGCACGGTCGAATCCGGGTGCACGGGCGCGCACGAAGGCGGTCGCGGCGGCCTCCCGCTGGGCCGGGTCGATCCGCGGCAGGTGCTCCACCAGGGAATGGATCAGGGTCCCGCGCCGGCGCGCCTCGCTGTCGGCCTGCCGCTGGCCCGGCTGGCGGCGGGTGTCGGCGGCCCCGAGGGCGCCGGACGGCGTCACCGGAGGGGCGGCCTCGACCTCGGCCGGGACGGGGGCCTCCAGCCAAGCCGGCAGGTCCGGCGGCCCCTCCGCCGCGGAGGGGGACGGGGCCGCCGGCTCCGCCGCGCCGCCGTCGCGCCACAGGGTGGCGGGGCCGTGGGGGGTCTCCAAGACCTCCCCGAGACCGAAGGACCGTTCCAGGCCGGTGCGGACCATCTCGCACCAGGCGGCCTCGCTCGGGGCCTCGTGCCCGCGATAGGGCGCGATGACGAGGCGGTCGGCGGCACGGGTCATCGCCACATAGAGGAGGCGGTTGTGCTCTTCGCGGGCCCGGGATTGCAGGGTGGCGCGGGCCTGGGTCACGGCCTCGCAGTCGCCGGCCTTGGCCCCGGCCCAGACCGGCGGCAGCAGCGCGGCGCCGTGGCCGAACCGCTGTACCCCCGGCACGAGCGGCAGGAGCGGCGGGTCGTTGCGCCCCAGGGCCTCGCAGCCGTCGATGACGACGACCACCGGGGCCTCCAGCCCCTTCGCCCCGTGCACCGTCATCACCCGGACCTCGTCGCGGCCGGAATCGAGATCGCGCTTGACCGTGTGGCCGCCCTCTCCGCGCCCCGGAACGGTGTCGTAGCGGGCGAGGAACCCGCCGAGCGAGGGCGCGTCGGGCGCCTGCTCGGCCTGGGCCGCCGTCATCAGGAAGACGTCGATGGCGTCGCCGGCCTCGCCGCCGAGGCGGGAGACCAGGGCGCGGCGGCCGCCGCGAGCCCCGAGCAGCGCGGCGTAGAATCCGAACGGGCCCTCGCAGGCCGCGAGGGTGATCCAGGACGTGAGGGCCGCGTGGCCGCGGATCGCCGCGGGGTCGCCGGCCGCCGCATGGCGCGCGAGGGAATCCTCGAGGGTTTCGTCGAGGTCGCGCCGTCCGGCGATGCGCACGAGGTCGTCGTCGTCGAGTCCGACCAGGGGCGTCTTCAACGCGCCGGCGAGGGTCAGGTCGTCGGCCGGCAGGAGGCCGGCGCGGCCCACCGCCACGAGGTCGTTGACGGCGATGTGGGCGGCGATGTCGAGGCGGTCCTGGCCGGCGACGGGCACCCCGAGGGCCTTCATGGCGCGGATGACCTCCTCGAAGGCCGCCGAGCGCTTGCGCACCAGGATCAGGATGTCGCCGGGGCGCCAGACCCGGCCGGTCTCGTCGCCGGCGGTGATCCAGGTCAGGGCCGCCCGGGCGACCCGGCGTGCGGTGACGATGGCCGGTGCGTTGGTCTCCGGCGCGTCGACGGGGGCGGCCCAGGCATCGGGCTCGGGCTCGTCCGCCGGCTCCTCGATGGGCCAGAGTTCGACGGTGCCGGGCGCCGTGACCCGGGCGGTGCTGTGTGTGGTGCCGACGGCCGCGTCCTCGAAGGACAGGCCCTCGTAGTGCTCGGGGATCGCGAAGGTGGCGTCCACGGCCCGCAGGACCCCGCCGGCCGAGCGGAACGACAGGTTCAGGTGGACGTCCTCGAAAGCGAGGTCGGCGCCGGCCGCCGCCCGCTGCCAGGCGCGCCGGGTGGTCTCGAACTCGCGGGGCTCGGCCCCCTGGAAGCTGTAGATCGACTGCTTGGGGTCGCCGACGGCGAAGCGGGTCCGGGCGACCTCGCGGGCGCCCTCGCCGGAGGCGAACTCGGCGGTGATGCGGCGCAGGATCTCCCACTGGTGCGGGTTGGTGTCCTGCGCCTCGTCGATGAGCACGTGGTCGACGCCGCGGTCGAGCTTGTACAGCACCCAGGTGGAATCCACCCGGCCGAGGAGGTCCAGGGTCTTGTGGATCAGGTCGTCGAAGTCGAGGGCGCCGAGGCGGGCCTTCTGGGCTTCGACCCGGCGGTGGATCTCGCCCGCGAGGGTGAAGAGCGCGCGGGTGCGTTCCAGGGCGCGCACGCCGCGCAGGGCGTCCCGCAGCGGCTCCAGGCGGTCGCGCTCGTCGCACAGGGCCTGCTTGGCATCCTCCGGCACAGCCTTGGTGCCGAGGCTCCTGTCGGCCTTCGGGGCGCCCTCCTTGGTGAAGAAGACCCCGAGGTAAGTCTCCAGGGCCTCGGCGGGCGCGGCCGCCGCCACCGCGAGCAGCCTGTCGGCGATGCCGTCGTCGGTGGCCTTGCCGGTGCGCAGGCGGCCGGCGAACGCGGTGAGATCGCCCAAGCCCCCGTCCAGCATCCGTGCCTCGATCGCCGCCGCGCTGTCGCCGGGCCGGACGCCGAGGGTGTCGGCCAGCGCGGCGAAGGGGCCGTCGAGGCCGACGCGGCTGTCGAGCACGTCGCGGGCCCGCATGGCGCTGCGGATCGCCTTGCGCAGGGCGTCCCCCGTCGCCTCGGGGCCGACGACGGCGAGGGCCTCGCCGAGAGGCCGATGCCCGCCGCCGATGGCATCGGCGAGCACGTTGCCGGTCTCGATCCGGAAGGCCTCCGCGGCCTGGGTCTCGTCCAGCACCACGAAGCGTGCCGGCACGTTCGCCTCGAAGGGGAACATGTGCAGCAGGCGCTCGCAGAGGGCGTGCAGGGTCTCGATCTTCAGACCCCCCGGCGTCTCCACCGCGCGGGCGAACAGCCGACGGGCGACCTGCAGGGTCTTGCGGGCGGGGCGCTCCCCCGTGAGTTCCGTGAGTTCGGCCGAGAGGGCGGCGTCGTCCAGCGTCACCCAGCGGCCGAGGACCCGGAACACCCGGATCGACATGTTGGCCGCCGCCGCCTTGGTGAAGGTGAGGCAGAGGATGCGGGCGGGCGGCGCCCCGTCGAGAAGCAGGCGCACCACCCGGTCGGTGAGGACCTTGGTCTTGCCCGCGCCGGCATTGGCCGAGACCCAGGCCGAGGCGCGCGGATCGGCGGCCTGGCGCTGCGCCGCCTTGGTGAGGTCGTCGACGACGAAGGTTTCTCGGACGGTCGCGGCGCTCATCGATCCGACCTCATCCGGTCCTTCGCCTCGGGGGGGGCGTCGGGGGTCCCGTCGAGCAGGGCCAGGGCCGCCTGCACGTCGGCGCGCTCGGCCCGCGCCTGGAGCGCCTTCAGGCCGCGACGATGCCCGAGGCCCTCCGCGATGAAGGCGACGAGCAACTGGTTGATGGAGACGTTGTCCTCGTCAGCGGCCGTCTTGGCCTGGGACATGACGTGGTCGGGCAGGCGGAGTGCGAAGTTCGGCATGGCCCATCCTCGTATCTGTCAGCGGGTCAGGTAGGCTTGCGGGGTCATCGCCCGAAGACCGAAAGCCGACAGGACCGGCTTTCGGAAGTGGCGATCGTGGGTCAGGATCAATTCGGCTCCGGCGGCCAGGGCGCATTCGACGTAGAGATCATCCATCGGATCATCCAGGAACGGCCTGAAGCGGAACCAGGACAGGGTCAGGACCGCGGTCGCGCATAGGGCGTCCAGGATCGCGTCGATCCCGGCCTCTTCGATCCAGGGCGTAGGCCCCAGGAGCCCCGGACGTTTGAGGACATCCTCGTACTCGAACACCATCGCAGGCGAGAGCGCGAACGAAAACCGACGGGTGAGCAGCCCCCGCAGCACGGCGTGGGATGCGCCGTTGCGGGATCGCAGCGCGCCGAGCACGACGTTGGCATCGACGACGACCATCTTCTCAAAATGATATTGCGGGCGATATCGGTCAAGAGCGAAATCAGGCTTGTCCCGCGCGGTCCTTCAGCCCTCCCCCTCGCCGCCGAGCGACCATTCGAGCACCCGGGCGAGGTGGTCGTAGTCGCCGTAGGACTTGGCGTATTTCGGGTAGGGTCGGGAGGTGTAGGCGGCCTCGCCCGTGAGGAAGCGGGCGACGAGGCCGCGGAAGCGGGCGACGTGCTCGGCCACGATGGCGGCGACCTCGCGCTCGTCGCCCCGCGGCGGCTTCACCGCCAGGGGCTCGAAGGGTTTGCGGCCGCCCGAGGCGTGGACGTAGAGGAGGTCCGGCGTCAGCGTGGTGGCGGGGAAGCCGTCGAAGGCCCCGGCCATGAGCATCGCCGCCTCCAGGGTGAGCTGGGGCGAGAATCCGGCGAAGACCTCCTTGTTGCTCGGCGGCAGCCCGGTCTTGAAGTCGACGATGCAGGCCCCGCCGTCGCGGCGCCGCTCGATCCGGTCGGCCCGCGCCCGCAGGGTGAAGGTCTCGGTGCCCATCGGGATCACCCATTTGCCGGAGATTTCCGGGTGCACCCGGCCCAGCTGCGTCCGGCGCTCACCCTCCCAGGCGAGATATTCTTCCGACAACCTCACGAAGCGGGGCCACCATTCCGCGTACAGCGAAGGGTAGGTATCGTTGATCGACGCAAAGGCGTTCGCCGCCATGCCGGCCAAGACCTCTGCTGCCAAGGTGCCGTCCGGAAGGGAATCCGGGTAGCGCTCGGCGAAATCTCCGAGAATCTCGTGGATCAGCGTGCCGCGGTCGGCGGCCCCAGGCTCGGCCGCCACCGGATCCAGCGGATCGAGGCCGAGGACGTGCCGGGCGAAGATCACGTAGGGGTCGCGCACCAGGGTCTCGACCTCGGTGACGCTCAGGGACCGCGGGAACAGGGCCGGATCCGGCTTCGGACGGGGCTGCTTGAGACGGGCCTGCGCCGGGCCGGTACCCTGGTCGAGGGCGGCGGCGTAGGCCGAGAAGCGGCGCCCGGCGGCCAACGCCCAGTTCCAGCCGGCGTCGCCCGTGAAGGCGCGCAGGCGCTGCAGGAAGCGCGACGGCACGGTCGGTGCGCCTTCGCGCTTGGCCGCCCGGGTGATGAGGGCGTCGTGGTGGCCGAGGGCCTGGACGAAGTCGTGGGCGCTCTGGCCGATCCGGCGCTCGGGCGGGTTGAGGCCGATGCGCTCGCGCATGGGCCGGTTGAGGAAGGCGTCGGTGGTCGTCTTCATCGGCCAGACGCCCTCGTCGAGGCCGCCGAGCACGACCCGGTCGACGCTCATCAGCCGCGCCTCCAGCAAACCGAGGATGCGCAGGCGCGGATGCGGGCGCCCGTCGCTGCAGGCCACCAGTCGCTCGCGGGCGAGCGCCGTGAAGAAGGCGGGGTAGTCGCCGAAGCGGCCGGGCAGCAGGCCGGGTTCGGCCATCTCGAGGTCGTCGAAGAGGGTGTCGAGCACGCCGAGCGACGCGTCGTCGACGGCCTCGCCCTCGGCCGCGTCGATCAGCCGGTCGAAGGTGGCGCGGTGGCAGGCGGCGTAGGCGACGAGGTTGCCGACGCCGCGGTGATCGGCGTCGAGGAAGCCGTCGAAGGCCACCTGCAGCCGGTCCAGGAGTCCGGCGGCGAGGTCCCAGTCGCGCTCGGTCAGGCGGCGCTTGGCGCGGGGCCGTCGCCCGGTGGCGCTGCGCTGGTCGGCCAGGGCCTGCCGCAACCCGGCGAAGCCCGGCGCCGGGGCGGGCCCGCGCAGGGTGCCGATCTCCAGGGCGGCGGCGGCCCGGACCACGTCCCTGCGCGGCAGGCCGAGGCGGACATAGGGATGGGACAGGAGCGTGATCAGCCGGGCCGGCTGGAGATCGGCCGCGACCTCGGCGGCGAGCCGCGCCAGGCGCCCGGCCCGGCTGCGCGACAGGGCCTCGCCGCCGGAATCCTCCGCGACGATGCCCCAACGGGCGAGTTCGGCCGCGACGCGCAGGGCCAGGGCGCGGTCCGGGGTCACCAGGGCCGCGGTCGCGCCCGGCGTTTCCAGGGTCTCGCGCAGGGCGATGGCGATGATCAGCGCCTCTTCCCGCTCGTCGCTGGCCTCGACCACGGCGAGGCCCCGCAGGCCCTCCTCCGCCAGCCGCGCGCGGTCGGCAGGGTCCAGGGCGGCCCAGGCCTCGGTGGTCTCGGCCGGGCGCAGGGCCTGCGACAGCAGCCCGAAGCGGGCGTGGGACTCGGCAGAGGTCTCTCCGAGGGTCGCCACCTGCGCCCGGTCGCGGTCGAGACCGGCCGGACCGAGGAGGCGATGCAGGACCGCCTGCGGATGGCCGTGGGCGATCTCGCGCGAAAAGCCCTCGCCGGTCTCGATGGCGTCCCAGCCATCGCCGTCGAGCTCGGAGTCGAGGCCCGGCAGAACCACGGCGCCGCGGGGCAACCCGGCCACCGCGGCGATCAGCTTCGCGGTGGCCGGCACGGAGCCGGTGGAGCCCGCCACGATCACCGGGTCGGCGGGCCGATCCCGCATCAGCCGGTCGGCTTCGGCCAGGACGAGGCGGCGCGAGCGCGAGACCGGGTCGCTCATCCCGCGCTCGGCGAGGATCCCGGGCCAGGCCTCGGCGGCGATCCTCACGAAATCCAGGGTCAGGCCGAAATAGCGCGAGTACTCGGCCTCCACGGCGCCGCCGATCTCGTCCCAGGGCAGCCCCTCGACGGTGAGCGCGTCCATGAGGCGTTCGAGGTCCGCGGCGAGCCCGATCGCGTCGGCGGGGGAGGACGGCACCAGGAAGGGCACGTCGTCGTCGATGGGCAGCAGCGTGCGGTCCACCGCCTCGGCCCAGCCCTGGACGAGGCGGGCGAGGATGAGGCGGCGCTCCAGAGGCGGCATCGCCGGGGCGAGACGGTCGGGACCGTTCTCGAGGAGCGGGTTGGCGGCGAGATCCAGCTCCGCCTCGTCGGCCTCGCCGAGGGGGACCATCCGGGGCAGCAGGGCGGCGTGACCGAGGCGCGCGGCGAGGATCGCGGCCAGCGCCCGCACCGCCCTCTGGGTCGGCAGGTAGAGGGTGACGGAGGCGAGCGCGAAGGGGTCGTCGCCGATCGCGCCCACGAGGCGCCCCGAAATCAGGGCGTCGGCGAGGGTCGGCAGGAAGGGCGCGCCGGGCGGGATCGAGAAGACGTGGGCGGTCGGGACGTCTGAGGTCGGCATCCCACCCTCCATGCCACCAAATCCCCGGCCCGGGAATGCGATGCCCCGCGGAATCGCCGACCTGCGCTCAGAGCGTCGGCGCCGTGGACTTCACCCGGGCCTCGGCGGCCGTGATCGCCTCCGGCGTGCCGACGTGGAGCCATTGCCCGTCGAGGCGCAGGCCATGCAGGCGGCCGGCCGCGATGGCCCGGTCGAACAGGAGGTTGAGGGAGAAGGCCCCTTCCGGGGTCCCGGCGAACAGGCCGGGCTTCAGGATGGCGACGCCGGCATAGATGAACGGCGCCACCTCGCGCTCGCCCCGTCGCTCCAGGGCCCCGGACGAATCCATCGCGAAGTCGCCGTTGCCCTCGTAGCCGAGGCTCGTCGCGGTCGGGGCGAGGAGGAGGAGGATGTCCATCGCCGCCGGGTCCCAGGCGGCGATCAGGCGGCCGAGATTCGACTCCGGGCCCTCCAGCCAGAACGAGTCGGCGTTGAAGACCACGAACGGGTCCTCGCCGAGGAGCGGCAGGGCCTTCTTCACGCCGCCACCGGTCTCCAGCAGGGCGTCGCGCTCGTCCGAGAGCACGATCGCCGGGGCGGTCCGGCGCTTGCCCACGTGCCCCTCGATCAGGTCGGCGAGGTAGTGGACGTTGACCACCGCCTCGGTGATGCCGCCCTCCGCCGCCCGGTCGAGGGCGTGGTCGAGGAGCGCCCGGCCGGCCACCTCCACCAGGGGCTTGGGCACCGTCGCGGTGATCGGGCGCATGCGCTTGCCGAGGCCCGCCGCGAGGACGAAGGCGCGGGTGATGGGGGCTGTGTCGGACATGGCGTTCGTCTCGTCGGAGAGGTCTCGGGCGGGCGCGGCCGCCCTCCGGCAGCCTCCCCGCGGGCATCGCGGGTCTTCAGCCGCCCTCGGCCGGCTCGCCCCCGGCCTTCGGCACGAGGTGCGGCAGGTGCGCCTCGTGCCAGAGGCGCAGATGGGTCAGGGCCGGGTGGTTGAGGTTGCGCGCGAGGTAGCCCTCGATGCGCGGCAGGTGCGCGAGGTAGGCCGGCTTGCCGTCGCGCCGGTCGAGGCGGGCGAAGATGCCGAGGATCTTGGTGGCGCGCTGGGCGGCCAGCACCGCGTAGGCCCGGGCGAAGGCCTGCATGTCGAAGTCGGGCTCGCGGGCCCGGCGCTCGCGCACGTAGAGGCCGAGGAGGCGCAGCTCGAACTCGGCGGTCGCGTCCACCCGAGCGTCCTGGAGGAGCGAGGCGACGTCGTAGGCCGGATGGCCGAGAACCGCATCCTGAAAGTCGATGACGCCGATGCGCTCCAGCCCCTCGCGCTCGGGCAGCCAGATCAGGTTCGGCGAGTGGTAGTCCCGCAGGGTCCAGGTCGGGCGGTCGGGCTTGATGCTGTCGAGCACCTCCGCCCACAGGGCCACGAATTCGGACCGGGCCGCGTGGGGCAGCTCGCCCCCGCGGATCGCCGGGCAGTACCAGTCGGGCAGCAGTTCGGTCTCGAACACCAGGGCTTCGAGGTCGTAGGGCGGCAGCACGTGGTCGATGCCGTCGGCCACGGGGAGGACGCCCGGCAGCTCGGTGGCATGGAGCTTGGCCAGGAGGCGCACCGCCTCGGCGTAACGTTCCGGGCGCGGCCCGTTGGCGTCGACCACCGGTTCGGTGCCGAGATCCTCCAGGATCAACAGACCCTCGGCGAGGTCCTCGCCGTAGATGCGGGGCGCCGAGAAACCGAGGGCGCGCAGGCCGCGATCCATGCCGACGAAGGCGTGCACGCTCTCGGCGAGCTTGACGATGGCGCTGTAGGGGCGGCCGTTGCGGACCGGGGGGCCGTCGGCGCGGGGCGGCGAGATCATCAGCACGGCGGTCTTGCCGTCCGGCTTCACGAGCCGCTCGTAGGCCCGCGAGGAGGCGTCGCCCTGCATGTTGACGCGGGCGGCCTCGTCCCAGCCGCTGCGGACGAGGAGGAGGCGCAGCGCGCGCGCCCGCTTGAGCCGGGCGGCCATGCCGCCGCTGCCGTCGATGCGGGCGAAGCGCGCCCCGTCCCCGAACTCGGCCCGCAGGGACAGGTCGACGGTCAGCATCGGCGCGTCGCGGTGTCCCAGGCGCTCGGGCCACTCCACCAGGGTGATGGCGGTCTCGGCCATCTCGTCGAAGCCGAGCTCGACGAGTTCGTCGGGGCTGCGCAGGCGGTAGAGGTCGGCATGCACGATGGCCCGCCCGTCGGCGGCCTCGTAGGGCTGGATCAGCGTGAAGGTCGGGCTCGGCACGTCGAGGTCCGGGTCGCCCACGAGTTCCCGGATTAGCGCGCGCGCGAGGGTGGTCTTGCCGCCGCCGAGGCCGCCGGACAGGGCGACGATGTCCCCCGGCACGAGGAGCCCCGCGAGGAAGCGGCCGAGATCCTCGGTGGCGCTCTCCTCCGGCAGCATGATCTCCCAGGCCGATTTCACCTCACGCTGGGGCGTGTCGGCACCATCCTCGTTCAACGCCCAACTCCTCCATGGCCGTGCGCCGCCCCGGCCGGACCCGGATCGCGCGGAGCCCCGCTGTCATACCGGAGCATCCTTAACCAAATCGCGGACGGACCGAAGGCTCCATGGGGACGCCCCCGTCCGGCGCCCCTACTCGGCGGCATCCCGCCGCGCGGTCGGCTCGGTGATCGGGAAGGTGCAGGTGACGCGGGTTCCGGCGCCGGGGGCCGAGTCCAGGCCGACGCGTCCGCCATGCAGTTCCACGAAGGAGCGCACGATCGACAGGCCGAGGCCGACGCCGCGATGGCGGGTGCCGAGGGTGTGGCTCTCGAAGCGGTCGAAGACCCGCGCGGCGACGTCGGGCGGCATGCCCTGCCCCTGGTCGGCCACCGCCAGGGTCAGTTCCGAGGCGTTGCGGCGCACCTCCACGCGGACCTGCTGGCCCGGCGCCGAGAAGCCGACGGCGTTCGACAGGAGGTTGAACAGGATCTGGCGGACGCGCTTGCCGTCGGCCACGAAGGTGCCGACGTCGTCGGGCACGTCGAGATCGAGGGCGATGGCGGAATCGGCGAGCCTGTCCTCCAGCCCGCGCACGGCGGCATCGACGGTGGCGCGCACGTCGACCACCTCGCGGGTGAGCTCGAGGGAGCCCGCATCGATGGAGGCGAGGTCGAGGATGTCGTTGATCATCACGAGCAGCGCGCCCGACGAGCGCATGATGTGGCCGGAATACTCGCGCTGGCGCTCGTTCAGGGCGCCCACCGTCTCGTCGCCGAGGAGCTGGGTGAAGCCGATGATGTTGGTGAGCGGCGAGCGCAGCTCGTAGGAGACGTGGTTCACGAAGGTGTCGCGCAGCTGCGAGGTCCGCTCCAGGGCGTCGTTCTTGTCGGTGAGCGCGCGCTCCACGTTCACGCTGGCGGTAACGTCGATGAGGGTGAGCAGCGTCGCGCCCTCGGGCAGCGGTTGGGCGGCGCAGTCGAGCACGGTGCCGTCGACGATCTCCAGGCGGCAGGTCAGGCCGGCGCGGCTTTCCAGGCCGGTGATGGCGCCGCGGATGTCGATCCACGGGTCTTCGTCGGGCGAGAGGGTCTGGCAGGCGGCGATGACGGCATCGACCCGGGGGCGCTCGCGCAGGGTCTCGGGATCGAGGCGCCACAGGGTCGCGAAGGCACGGTTGGCGAAGGTCAGCCGGCCGTCGGCGCCGAACACCGCCACGGGCTCCTTCAGGGTGTCGAGGGTCTCGGCCTGGACCCGCATCAGCGCGTTGTAGCGGGATTCGAGCTTCATGTTCTCCGAGACGTCGTCGAACAGGTAGGTCAGGCCGCCCTGGGGGTTGGGATCGGCGACGACGCGCAGCGAGCGCCCGTCGGGCAGGTACCACCAGGCCTCGTTGGCCTCCACGGCGCGGTAGGCGGCGAGCACGTCGGCCTTCCAGGACTTGAAGTCGGCCTGCTCGGGCAGTTTCCGGGCGGCGCGCAGCCGGTCGAGGATCTCGCCGTCGAGGGGGCGGCCGTCGAGGAAGGCCGGGTCGAGGTCCCAGAGCTGGCGGTAGGCGGCGTTGTGGAAGATCAGGCGCTGGCGGGCGTCGAACATCGCCACGGCGGTGGGCAGCTGGTCGAGGGTGCGGACGTTGGCATCCATCTGCCGCTGCAGGTCGGCGCGGACGCTCTCGAGCTCCGAGACGTCGACGGCGATGCCGACGCGGCCGGTCTCGATGGCGCTCTCGGTGACGTCAAGGGTCCGCCGGCCGCCCGCCACCACGGCGGAGAGACGATGCGGGACGCGCCCCCCGGTGGCCAGGCGGCCGGATTCGTCGCGGGCGATGAGGTCCCGGGCCTGCCGGTCGAGGAGCTCGACGCCGGCCTCGAGGGCGTGCTCCCGGGTGCCCCCCTCCACCGCCGCGACGTAGGCGAGGTTGACCCAGGCGAGCGCCCCGTCGCGGTTGCGGCGCCAGACCGGCTGCGGGATCGCGTCCAGGAGACTGCCGAGCGCCGAGAGGCCGCGCTTGGCCTCGTACAGGGTGAGGCGCAGGTCGATGAGTTCGCGCTTCTCGTCGGTCGTCTCGCGCAGGCGCAGGATCGCGCGGCCGGACAGGGCCTGCCCGTGCGCGTCGATGAAGCGGCCCGACTGGGTGCGCAGGCTCAGGCGGAAGCCGGCGCCGCGGGCGCGCAGCGCCTCGACGGCCGTGTTCAGGGCGTCGGCGTCGACCGCATGCAGCCAGGTCTCGAAGCCGGGCAGGCCGGGATCGGCGTCGCCGGGCGCGCGCCGGCCATCGATGAGGCCGAGATCGCCCTCGATGGTCGGCGCGCCGCGGCCCGACCAGGTGATGAGGACCTGGCGCTCGGCGTTCAGGAGCATTTCGGCGCGGTCGTGGGACTCGCGCAGGGCCGACAGCTCGGTGACGAGGTCGCGCTCGCGCCGGGTCCAGCGGCTGCGCTCGCGCATGTGCAGCAGGGCCACGATGGTGGCGAACACCGTCAGGCCGATCAGGATGGCGAGACCGGCCGCGTTGTGCGTGTGTTGCCCGAACCCCGAGACGGCAGCGCCGGCATCCAGCCCCGTCCCGGCCGCCCGCGCCGGGGGACCGGCCACGGCGACGGCGAGAGAGCCGGCGCACAGCAGGGCGCGCGCCGTTCGTTCGACCCTCATGATCCGTCCCGCCTCCACGAATCTTCGATGAGACGCCGAAAGGCGCCCATCCCGCAACCGGCCGGAGGCCGGCTGCGAGCCACTCCATCTGAGGAATCAGCCCACACTAGCGCGAGGCGGAATCGTCCCGGAAGAGGCTTAAGCTTAACTTTAGAGGCTTCGGAGGCGATGGCCGCGCAGGAGCGCAGAAAAGCCACACTGCGACGGCGCGTCCAGCAGGGACCGGACGCGCGAAAGCCCGGCACGGGGCCGGGCTTCGCTGGGGCCGATTGGAGGTCGTCGCGGCGCCCCGCGAGGGGCGCCGGAGCGGTCTTCAGTAGCGGTAGTGGTCGGGCTTGAACGGGCCGTTCTCGGAGACGCCGATATAGGCGGCCTGGTCGGGACGGAGCTTGGAGAGCTTCACGCCGATCTTCTCGAGGTGGAGGAGCGCCACCTTCTCGTCGAGGGCCTTCGGCAGGGTGTAGACCTGCTTCTCGTACTTGCCCGGGTTGGTCCAGAGCTCGATCTGGGCCAGGGTCTGGTTGGTGAAGGAGGCCGACATCACGAAGGACGGGTGGCCGGTGGCGTTGCCGAGGTTCACCAGGCGTCCCTCCGACAGGAGGATGATGCGGTGGCCGTCGGGGAAGGTGATCTCGTCCACCTGCGGCTTGATGTTCGACCACTGCATGTTCTTCAGGCCGGCGACCTGGATCTCGTTGTCGAAGTGGCCGATGTTGCACACGATGGCGCGGTCCTTCATCGCCCGCATGTGCTCGATGGTGATGATGTCCTTGTTGCCCGTCGCGGTGACGAAGATGTCGGCGCGCGGCGCGGCGTCCTCCATCGTCACGACCTCGTAACCTTCCATCGCGGCCTGGAGCGCGCAGATCGGATCGACCTCGGAGACGAGGACGCGGCAGCCGGCGTGGCGCAGCGACGAGGCCGAGCCCTTGCCCACGTCGCCGAAGCCCGCGACCATGGCGACCTTGCCGGCCATCATCACGTCGGTGCCGCGGCGGATGCCGTCGACCAGCGACTCGCGGCAGCCGTAAAGGTTGTCGAACTTCGACTTGGTGACGGCGTCGTTCACGTTGATCGCCGGGAAGAGGAGCTTGCCCTCCTTGGCGAGGTTGTAGAGGCGGTGCACGCCGGTGGTGGTCTCCTCGGAGACGCCCTTGATCGAGTCGGCGAGGCCCGCGAACCAGCCCTTCGGCTTCTCGCTGAGCTTCTTCTTCAGGAGCGCGAAGAAGATCTCCTCCTCCTCGGATTCCGGCTTGTCGAGGAAGGCGGTGTCGCCGTTCTCGGCGCGCAGGCCCAGGTGCACGAACATGGTGGCGTCGCCGCCGTCGTCGAGGATCATGTTCGGCAGGCCGCCGTCATGCCAGTCGAACAGCTTCGAGGTGTAGTCCCAATACTCCTCCAGGGTCTCGCCCTTGATGGCGAAGACCGGGATGCCGGCGGCCGCGATGGCGGCGGCGGCGTGGTCCTGGGTCGAGTAGATGTTGCAGGAGACCCAGCGGATGTCGGCGCCCAGCGCCTTCAGGGTCTCGATCAGCACGGCCGTCTGGATCGTCATGTGCAGCGAGCCGGCGATCTTCGCGCCCTTCAGGGGCTGCGACGGACCGAATTCCTCGCGCGTGGCCATCAGACCCGGCATCTCGGTCTCGGCGATCGAGATCTCCTTGCGGCCGTACTCGGCCAGACCGATGTCCTTGACGATGTAATCCTGGGCCGGGGAAATCTGGGCCATTTCGTAACTGCTCCGTCTCTCGTTGCGTCTCGGCGAGGCCTATAGCAGGGCGCCGGGCCAGAGGCAATCAAGATATAAAGATGTCTTTATGCGAATGATTCCAGTCGGTCCCGCCTGGGCCGGTCGGTCGCCCGCGCGTTATAAATCCCGCAGAACGTGTCTTTTAGGGATCGGTTGTGTCTGCGCCGGGCCTGCGACTCGGGCATGCTCCGGCGCAGTGTTCCCAAGAGCGGGGCAGCCCCCATGATCCGGCACGTCGTCCTGGCCAGCGCCATCGGTCTCGCTTCGGGCGTGACCGCCCAGGCGAGCCCGATGCGCGTGGCCACGTTCGAGAAGGTCGTGTTCGGAAGCAGCCGGCTCACGGCCGCCTCGTTCTCCTCGCTCGATCCGACTTGCAAGTCTCTCGGCCCGATGACGATCAGCCTGATCGAAGCGCCGCATGACGGCCGCGTGCAGATCGCGCAGGGACAGGATTTTCCGAGCTTCCCGATGTTCAATGCGCGGGCGCACTGCAATGCCCGCAAGCGGCCCGCGACCTTCGTGTTCTACATTGCGGCGCCCGGCTATACCGGCCGCGACGCGTTTGTTCTCGAACTGGTCGATCCGGTGGAAACGTCAGCCGCGTCCGCTACCGCGTGACGGTACGGTGAGCCTCACCCCTCGTCGCGCAGCTGCCGGCGGATGATCTTGCCCGTGGTGGTCATGGGCAGATGATCGCGAAACGCGATCGCGCGCGGGTATTCGTGGGCCGAGAGGCGGGTGCGCACGAAGGCCTGGATCTCGGCGGCCAGGGCATCCGAGGCCTCGTAGCCCGGGCGCAGGACGACGTAGGCCTTCACGATCTCGGTTCGCAGGGGATCCGGCTTGCCCACCGCGGCGGCGAGGGCCACGGCCGGGTGCGCGCCGAGGCAATCCTCGATCTCGGTGGGACCGATGCGATAGGCGGCCGAGGTGATGAGATCGTCCTCGCGCCCGACGAAGTGGACGTAGCCGTCGGCGTCGCGCCGGGCGGTGTCTCCGGTGAGCATCCAGTCACCGAAGAACTTCTTCGCCGTCGCCTCGGGCTGGTTCCAGTAGCGCAGGAACATCACGGGGTCGGGCCGGGCGACGGCGATCTCGCCGGGCTCGTCGGCGGCGGCCTCGCTGCCGTCCGGCCGCAGGATCGCGACCCGGTGCCCAGGGACCGGGCGTCCGGTGGAGCCGGCCCGCGCCACCCCGGCCGCCCGGCAGGCGGCCAGGACGAGGTTGCACTCGGTCTGGCCGTAGGCCTCGCCGATGGTGAGCCCCAGTTCGCGCCGCGCCCAGTCGAAGGTTTCCGGACCCAGGGCCTCGCCGGCGGAGGCGATGTTGCGCAGGCGGGACAGGTCGAAGCGCCCGCGCGGATCGGCGACGCCGCGCAGCATGCGCAGGGCCGTCGGCGGCAGGAACGCGAGGCTGATCGCCCGCTCGGCGATCAGCCGGAACGCGGCCTCCGGCTCGAACCGGAAATTCGGGCAGGCCAGCACCGGCACGCCGAAATGCAGGCTCGGCAGCGTCGCGTTGAGGAGGCCGCCGGCCCAGGCCCAGTCGGACGGCGTCCACATCCGGTCGCCGGCCTGCGGCGGAAAATCGTGCATCATGCAGAAGCCCGGCAGATGCCCCAGGAGCACCCGGTGGGCGTGCAGCGCGCCCTTGGCCGGCCCGGTCGTACCGGAGGTGTAGATCATCAGGGCGGGATCGTCGGCCCGGGTGTCGACCGGCACGAACCCGCCCGGCGCCTCGGCGAGCAGGGCATCGCAGCCGAGGGCCTCGCCCCGCGCGCCGTCCACGCAGACGACGAGGTCGAGGTCCGGCAGGTCGGCGCGGAGGGCCTCGATCTTGGAGAGGCCCGCCGCGTCGGTGATCAGGACGCGGGCCCCGGCATCGGCCAGGCGGTAGCGCAGGGCGTCCGGCCCGAACAGGCCCGCGAGCGGCAGCGCGATCGCCCCGAGCTTGTAGGCGGCCGCATGGGCGATCACCACGGCGGCCGATTGCGGGAGCAGGACCCCGACGCGGTCGCCGGGCACCACGCCCCGGGCCCGCAACCCGGCCGCCAGACGATCGGAGCGATCCTTCAGGTGGCCGAAGGTGACGTCCGAGACCCGCGCCCCGACGAGCTCCTGGATCGCGACCCGATCGGGCGCGCGCAGAGCCCAGCGGTCGCAGACATCGACGCCGATGTTGAACCGCTCCGGGATGTCCCAGGCGAACCCGGCGACGAGCCCGGCATAATCGGGGGCGGATCTCAGCACGGCGGACGACTCAGGCTTCGCGGGCCTTGAAGGCACCGGCGAAGGCGAAGTCGCTGATCGGCCGCCGGCCGTTCGGCACCTCCTTGGCCCGCTGCTCCTCGGTGAGATCGGCCGGGTTCGCCGCGCGCCCGACGGCGTAGGCCGCCTCGACCTGATGATCCGGCGGCACGTTGAGCACGGTGACGGAGCGCGCCTTGTCGAACCCGCCCATGCCGTGCACGTGCCAGCCCTGGCGGATCGCCTGGAGCTGGAAGTTCGCCGAGGCGGCCCCGGTGTCGAGGGAATGGCTCGCCGAGGGCGTCAGGCCGTCACCGGTCTTCATCAGCTTGCTCGAGACCAGGATGACGAGGGCGCCGGCCCCCTCCGCCCACTTGCGGTTTCCCGGCACCAGCAGGTCGAGGAAGGTCTCCCAGGCGGGGGTTCCGCGCAGGGCGTAGACGAAGCGCCAGGGCTGGGAGTTGTAGGAGGACGGCGCCCAGCGGGCGGCCTCGATCATCCGCAGAAGCTCGGATTCCGGCACGGCCTCACCCGTGAAGGCGCGCGGGGACCAGCGCTCGAGGAAGAGCGGATCGATGTCGTGGTCGGGCTGGCGTGGGTTCGAGAGGGTCACGGGCAGGCTCCAGAAGGCGTAGAGATCCGGGTCGAGGGGTGGCGACGGGCAGCCCCGAACGCGGTCCGCGGCGGCGCGCGCCCGGATCTGGACGAGGCATGCACGAGGTGGCCCCCGGGAGGCAATCGTCCATTCGGTCGGGCACCGTCACATCCCAAGATTGTGAGATACATTTTTGCACGTCCTGGTCATTCTGTGCCATCGATCGCTCGGATTTTAGCGATCGGGGCAAGCATGCCGACAGGAGTTGCGGTCACTCTTGCCCGTGGGGCCGAACGCTTGGCCCGGGAGCCGAACGCTTGGCCCGGAAGCCGAACTCTTGGCCCGGGGGCCGAACTCTTCGCCCGGGAACCGAACTCTTCGCCCGGGAGCCGAAGTGGCTCGCCTGCCCGCCGCCCGCCTGCCCGCCGCCCGCTTGCCCATGGATTTTTCCGCGCGTGATCGCTTCGTCTGCTGCCCGATCGTCCGACGATCCGGGCTCCCTGTCGTTTCGCGCCAGCGACCGTCTGCTGGCGCTCATCGAACGGACGCTGCAGGCGACGCGCTGGCGCCTCGTCTTCCCGGCCGAACTCGAAAGCCGGTTCGAGGCGGAGACCGGACGCCGGCGGGTTCGGCACCTGCGGCGCACCACCCTCATCGGCCTCGCGGTCTTCCACCTCTATGCCGGGGCCGCCTTCGTCACCACGCCCGACGTCGCGATGCTGAACCTGGTCCTGCGGTTCGCCGTGATGACGCCGCTGGCCATCGGGATCTTCGTGGGCCTGAGCCGGGTGAGCGCCCCCATTCGGGAGGCCCTGTGCGGCCTCGGCGTCCTGGCAGCGGTGACGATCCCGGTGCTCACGCTCTGGCTCGGCCACGGACCCAACGTCGCCCACGCGACCACGGCGATCTGGCTGACGGTGATCTTCGCCAACATCTCCCTGGCACTCCGGTTCACCTGGGCCTGCATCGTCTCCGGCACGACCGCGCTCGCCGGTGGCCTCGCCATCGCCGCCCACCCGGAGATTGCCCCGGATCTGGCAGGCCTGGTCCGGCTCGACATGCTGATCGGCATCGCCTTCAGTCTGGGGGCCGCGCATGAGATCGAGAGCGCCAACCGACGCAACTACCTCTACACGCTGCGGGAATCCTTGCGGGCGCAGCAGCTCGTGGTCGCCAACGCCCGGCTGACCCGTCTCTCGACCACGGACCCGCTCACGGGCCTCGCCAATCGGAGGGCCTTCTCGCAGCGTCTCGAAGCCCTGTGGCAGGCCTCCCGCGACGGCGATCCGTTCGCCCTGATGCTGGTGGATGTCGACCACTTCAAGCGCTTCAATGACCATTACGGACACGGGGCGGGCGACGCTTGCCTGTGCGAGATCTCGCGGCTGCTGACCGCCCGGGTCAGCGGGACCGCCGACCTCGTGTCGCGCTACGGCGGCGAGGAATTCGCCCTGTTGCTGCCGGGCCTCGACAGCGCGGCGGCCATCGTCCTGGCGGAGCGGGTCCGCCAGTCGCTCAATGCCCTCGCCCTGCCCCATGCCGGGCGCGGCGACGGCCTGGACCACGTCACCGTCAGCGTCGGCGTCGCGGCGAGCCCGGACGGCGCGGAGACCCCGGCCGCCCTGGTGGAGGCCGCCGATGCGGCGCTCTACCGGGCGAAGTCGGCGGGGCGCAACCGCACCAAATGCGAGGGTGCGCCCCCTCGCGCGGGGACCGGACCGGGCCTCGAGGTCGAGCCGGCCCTGGCCGCCTGGCCGGCTGGTGGGACCCCGCCCCGGCGACGCTCAGCCTGAGCGCCGCCGGACCGGGACCGGACGTCAATCGACCACGCGCGCCGTCGGACGATCGTTGCCCTGGGCGGTCTCGTCGTGCCAGGCGCCCTGGCTGTCCTGGTAGCGGATGCCCTCCGTCGAACCCGGAACCTGCTGCTCGGCCGCAGCGGCCTGGGCCGCCTGCAGGGCCTCGTCATGGCTCGGATAGGTCTCTGAGAACACGTCGCCGACCTTGTAGGCGAAGCCGCCATCGTGCTCGACGATGCGATAGGTGATCTCGGACATCGGCTGTTCCTTCCCGTTTCACGCACCCGCGCGTCTGCGAGCGCAGCATCCGGGAGGGCGAACACGGGGCGGTTCGGGAGGTTCCGCTCAGTGTCGGGTCGGGCTCGCCCAGGACAGGTTGGGAAGCGCCGCCGCGCAGCCCGCGATCAGCGAACCGCGCACATCGGCGGGGTCGTAGCCCGGCCCATCGGGAAACCCGATCGCGTGGGTGGTTTCGCTATCGGAGCGGCGGATATGGGCGACCCAGCCCTCCGGCGCCCGCTCGAAGGCGATCTCGAAGACGATACCCGCCTGCTCGAACCGGTGCGGCTTCATCATCCCGTTCCTCGACCCGTCCCGCGCCAGCCCGGATCTCAGGGTGATTCCGGGGCGGCCTCTCGCGGGATGTGGGGGTTTGCGATATCGGGACAAGGCAGTCAGCCGACCCCGGGAACACGCATGCGCCGCCTTTGCCTCGCTCTCCTCCTGACGCTGCTGGGCGCGGACCAGGGCGCCCGGGCGGAGTTCAGCCTATTCGGCAGCGCCGATCGCACCCCGGCCAATCCCTTCGCCTCGAACTACGCCTCGCCGCCGGTGCGCGGGACGTCGGAGCGGGCCCGGCGCCCCCGCCGCGCACCGCCTCCACCGGGGTCCCTGCGCCCGCCCCGGGACATCCCGCGCTGAACGCTCAGGCGGCGGGCAGCGCGTTGGCGATCGCGGTGACGATGCGCGGATCGTTGGGCTCGACCGAGGACGGGAAGGCGCCGATCAGGCTGCCGTCGCGGTCGACCAGATACTTATGGAAGTTCCAGCCGGGCGTGCTGCCGGGCTTCTCGGCGGCCGCCCAGCGATAGAACGGATGCGCGGCGGGACCCCGGACATGGGTCTTGGCGGTGACAGGGAAGGTCACGCCATGGTTCTTGCGGGCGGCCTCCGCGATGGCGACGCCGTCCAGGGGTTCCTGGTTGCCGAAATCGGGCGACGGCACTGCGATGACGGTGAGGCCCCGGTCACCGAAGCGGGTCCAGAGGCCCTGCAGCCCCGTGAATTGCCCGGCATAGCCGCAGGCCGTAGCCGTATTGACCACGAGGATGGGCCGACCGGCATAGGCCGAGAGCGGCAGGGTTCCGCCCTCCGGCGTCTCGAAGGCGAAGTCGCCCGCCTTCCTGGCGTCGGCCACGGCCGGGCGGACTCCGCAGACGAGGGCCCCACCGAGCAACGCGAGGGCGTGACGGCGCGGCAACCGCGCGAGCCGGGCGTTGGCGGGCCGGGCGTTGGGCAGCAGGACGTTCGACATGGTGCGGCACCCCGTTACGGGCGCGCGGACCGGTTCCGCCGCCCCTTGGACCGAGAAATCTAAGGCCCGACCGGCGTTCGTCCATTCACCATGCCGGATCGCGGGAACCTTTGGCGGAAGCTTGAACTTGAGCTGTGGCACCACGGCCCCCCTCGTTCGCCCTTCGGCCCGACCTTTCGAAAGACTTCGTCCATGCGCAGCCTGTTGCTCGGCACGACTCTCCTCGCTGCCAGCGCCACCCTCGCTCTCGCTCAGTCGCCGGATGCCACCGCGCCCGCCGCCTCGCCGGCACCGGTCCAGGCCGCCCCCGCGACCCTCGCCAACGATCTGCGCCCCACCTTCGTGGTGCAGAACAAGAGCGACATGGTCACGTCGAAGCTGGTTGGCCTGACCATCCAGAACGCCGCCAACGAGACCATCGGCGAGATCGCCGACGTCGTGCTCGACGAGAAGAATACGGTCAAGTCGTGGGTGGTCGGCGTCGGCGGCTTCCTCGGGATCGGCACGAAGTACGTGGCCATCGACCCGAGCGCCATGAAGCTCGTCCGCGTCGACGACACCACCCTGAAGGCGACCATCGACACCAACAAGGACCAGCTCCGCGCCGCGCCGGAATACGTCTACCTCGGCAAGGCCAAGCCCAATGCGGATGCCACCAAGACGAACACGGATGCCAATCCGAAGCCGGCGGACGCCCCCAAGGCGCAGTGATCCGGCCCGGATGGGTTGAACGGACGCCTTCGCATCCCTGCGAGGGCGTTTTTCGTTTCCGGGCATCGCAGGTCTGACCCGCAACGGACCGTCAGAAAACTGTCACGTCGTTGGGGTATTCGGCTCGCCAATCGGAGGCCAACGGCACCGCCGGTCGATCCCGAAGGGGACGGTTTCGAAGAGCCGGTCGCGTGCAGCGAAGGCGGATGAGATCAGGCAGGGCTGCGCAGAGCGTCCCGCACCGTGCTGGCGACGTTGTCGATGCGCCGGACCGCGATCAGGCCGTCGCGGTCGTCGGGGAATTGGGCGTCGAACAGCTCCTCGAGCCACGGCGTCGGATCGTCTTCGCTCGCCAGCGATTCCAGGTCGCTGGCAAAGACGATGCGAAGGTCCGGGCGTAGAGCACGGGCTTCCAAGGCCAGCTTCTGGCAGCAGAGCTTGCCCTGCAGGCTGACGTCCGTCACGAGAACATCGACGGGAAGGCCGAGGGCCAGGACCGTCATCGCGTCGACGCCGCAATCCACCGTGGTGGCCGCGAAGCCCGCTCGTCGAATCTGCGACGTCACCTCATCGCGCCAATGCTTCTGGCGACCGGCGATCAGAACCTGAACGCCGTAGGCGCCACCTGGCGAAGTCGGTCGTTCCATAGTCGAGACTCCCCCCTCGCGCCTGGACATCCGTGCCGATCACCTCGGAAACTGTGCGTCGCAGCATGCTATGTCACGTTCGCTCGTACAGACAAGCCCCCCATCCTGCCGAGGCGAGTGTCTTTCGGGCCCGCCTTCGTCTGATGTCCCGGACCGTCGACCCGGAGAACTCCCGCACGACACGATGCTGCACCGCAGCACTGGCTCAGGTCTGCAAGCGGATCCCCTGGACAAGTCCCTGGTCTGACAGGACTCGTGGCCGGCGCGTCCGATGCGACAGGGGGATGACGGTGGTCGCGGTTGACGCGGACGGCGCGCGCGGGGCAACACCGGCCTCGCCGCGCGCCCGAGACGGCCGCAGAGATCCGGAGCCCTCGCCCATGTCGTCTGCCAAGAGCCCCCCCGTCTCGCCGCTGGCGCCCCACACACAACCGCAGCTCCCGGCGATTCGCGGCGTCGGGCTCGCGACCGCGCAGGCGGGCATCCGCTATTCCGGGCGGACCGACGTGCTCTACGTGGCGCTCGCCGCGGGCACGCAGGCGGCCGGCGTGTTCACCCGCTCGAAATGCCCCTCCGCTCCGGTGGATTGGTGCCGCGAGGCGCTGGGCAGTGCGGGTGCCCGAGCCCTCGTGGTGAATTCCGGCAACGCCAATGCCTTCACGGGCCTGCGCGGGCGCGAGGCCGTTGCACTGACGGCCCGGATCGCCGCCGAGGCGGCACAGTGCCGGCCGGAGGAGATCTTCATCGCTTCCACCGGCGTGATCGGCGAGCCCCTCGACGCCACCAAGTTCGAGGGCGTGCTGGCCGACTGCGCCGGGCGGACCCGGGACGGCGCCGAGGCTTGGGCCGCGGCCGCCCAGGCCATCATGACCACCGACACCTTCCCCAAGCTCGCCACGCGCCGGGCCACCATCGACGGCGTCACCGTCACCCTCAACGGCATCGCCAAGGGCGCGGGCATGATCGCCCCCGACATGGCGACGATGCTGAGCTTCGTCTTCACCGATGCCGCCCTGCCCCAGGGGGTGCTCCAGGCGCTCCTCTCCGCCGGCACGGCCACCAGCTTCAACTGCGTGACCGTCGACGGCGACACCTCCACCTCCGACACCCTGATGCTGTTCGCGACGGGCGCGGCCGGCAACGCCGCGATGTCCGACGCCGGCGATCCGCGCCTCTCCGGGTTCCGCGCCGCCCTCGACGACCTCCTAGTCGATCTGGCCCAGCTCGTCGCCCGGGATGGCGAGGGGGCCCGCAAATTCGTCACCGTGCGGGTCACGGGGGCGACCAGCGACGCCTCGGCCCACCGCATCGCGATGTCGATCGCCAACTCGCCCCTGGTGAAGACCGCCATCGCGGGCGAGGATGCCAACTGGGGCCGGGTGGTGATGGCGGTGGGCAAGGCCGGCGAGCCGGCCGACCGCGACCGCCTCGCGATCTGGTTCGGCGACGTGCGCGTGGCGCGCGCGGGCGCCCGCGATCCCGATTACAGCGAAGCGGCGGCGAGCGCCGTGATGCGCGAGTCCGACGTCACCGTGCGGGTCGATCTCGGTCTCGGCGAGGGCAGCGCACGCGTCTGGACCTGCGACCTGACCAAGCTCTACATCGAGATCAACGGGGATTACCGCTCATGAGGCGCACCCAGGCGGTCGCCGTCTCCGCCTTCCTGGCGCTCGCCCTACTCGACGTCCCGGGCGCGGCGCGGGCCGAGGACAGGCCGGGGCTCGCCGAGGGCCGGATCAGCGTCGTCGGACGCGCCCGCTCCGAAGTGGCACCGGACTTCGCCTCGGTGGAGATCGGCGTCGAGGCCAGGGGCGCGACCCCGGCCGCCGCCCTCGACGGCGCCAGCACCGCCGCGAAGGCGATCCTGGCGCTGGCCGCCGACTTCAAGGTGCCGGAGGCGGATCTCGGCACCTCCGCGGTGACGCTGCAGCCGGTCACCCGCTCAGTCCGACAGGCGGACGGGTCCTTCGCCGAGAAGCCGGACGGCTACCGCGCCGCCAACACGGTGCGGGTGCGCCTCGCCGATATGGGGCGCCTCGGCGACCTGATGCGGCGGGCCCTCGACGGGGGGGCGAACCGCATCGACGGCGTCGGCTTCGGCCTGCGCGATCCCGACGCGGCCGAAAGCGCCGTGCGCAGCGCGG
Source organism: Methylobacterium sp. 001424705 (assembly GCF_059816145.1). Classification (NCBI taxonomy): domain Bacteria; kingdom Pseudomonadati; phylum Pseudomonadota; class Alphaproteobacteria; order Hyphomicrobiales; family Methylobacteriaceae; genus Methylobacterium; species Methylobacterium sp. 001424705. The sequence goes on from NZ_JCBANU010000004.1 coordinate 107,438, forward strand.
CGATGAAGGATGCGCGGACCCAGGCCGAACGGCTGGCCGAGGCGGCCGGCGTCACCCTCGGGCGGGTGGTGTCGATCCAGTCCCCGGCGACGGCCTCGGGGCCGCCGATCGCCTTCGCGGCGCCCGCGCCGATGCGCGCCAAGCGCGGCGGCACGCCGGTGCCCCTCGTCGCCGGCACCATCGAGACCGCCGCCGATGTCGCCGCGACCTTCGCGATCGCCCCATGACCCCGGCGACGCCCGCGCCCCTGCGCATCCTCCTCGTCGTCGCCGTCGCGCTGGTCGACACCGATGGACGCGTGCTCCTCGCCCAGCGCCCGCCCGGCAAGCAGCTCGCCGGCCTCTGGGAATTTCCCGGCGGCAAGGTCGACCCGGGCGAGCGGCCGGAGGAGACCCTGATCCGCGAGCTCGCCGAGGAACTCGGCATCACCGTGCAGGAGGCCTGCCTCGCCCCCCTCACCTTCGCGAGCCACGCCTATCCGGACTTCCACCTCCTGATGCCGCTCTACATCTGCCGGCGCTGGGACGGGTTGCCGCGCTCCATGGAGGGGCAGGCGCTGAAGTGGGTGCGTCCGCGCGACCTCAAGGACCAGCCGATGCCGCCGGCCGATGCGCCGCTGATTCCCTTCCTGCTGGATCTGCTCGGACCCTGATCCAGTTCTGACGGGCAGATCCCGTCCGGCGCGATCTGCCCTGTCGGGAAACGACTCGTCCCGTCGGGAGAGGGAGAACGGTGTATGGCACGCAGGGCAGCGGCGAAACCGGCGACGAAGGCGGCGGCCGTTCGGCCGCCCGTTGCGGACACGTCCCCCGCGAGCAAGCCCGAGCGCGCCGCGAGCGAGCCCAAGCGCGCCGCGAGCAAGCCTAAGCGCGCCTCGCGAAAGACCACGCCGAGCCCCGAGACCCTGACCGCGCTCGGGCTGGAGCGCTTGATCGGCCTCGTCCTGTCGGAGACGGCGCGGAACCCGACCTTCAAAAAGCTGGTGACCGCGGCGGTGGCGAGCCTGCAGGGGCCGGACGCCATCGCGGCGCTGATCGACCGGCGGCTCACCGCCCTGGAGCGGGGCCAGGGCTACATCGACTGGCAGAAGCAGCGGGCCTTCGCCGCCGATCTCGACGCCATGCTCACCACGGTGGTGACCGAGCTCGCCGCCCTGGACCCGCGGGCGGCCCTCGACCGGCTGATCCGCTTCCTCGGCGGGGCCAACGACGTCCTTGGACGCGCGGAGGATTCGAGCGGGCGCATCCACGGGGTCTACGAACGGGCGGTCGACGCGGCCGCTTCCCTCATCGTCGATCTCCCCGCGGAGGCGGCGGCCGGGGTCGCCACGGGGCTGGTGATCCGCCTCGGCGCCGACGGGTACGGCTTCGTGGAGACCCTGCTGCAGGACCTGATCCCGCGGCTGCCGGAGGCAGCCCTGCCCCCCCTCGACGCGGCCCTCGCGGACGCCACGCCCCCGGCTTCGGAAGCCCGGACCGGCGGCGAGAAGGCGTGGGCGTCTCAGCTCGCCCGCAGCCGCCTCGTGCGCATGCGCCAAGCCCTCGCCGACCGGGCCGGCGACGTCGATGCCTTCATCGCCTTCGAGCAGGCGGTGTCGCCCGAACAGCCGGACCGGGTGCGGATCGCCGAGCGTCTGCTGGCGGCGGGCCGGGCCCCGGAGGCCCTGGACTGGATTCGCCGTCCGCAGAAGCGGGGACCGGTGGTGGTCACCCGGGAGGCACTGCTCACCGGGCATTTCGACCCCGATGCCCCGGAACGCGCGCGACAGGCCGTGGAGATCCGCATTCTGGACAGCCTCGGCCAGACGCAGGCCGCGCAGGCCCTGCGTTGGGATGCCTTCGGGCGCAACCTCGACCCCGCGATGCTGCGGGCCTACCTCGCCAAGCTGCCCGACTTCGAGGACGACGCGGCGCTAGATCGGGCCTTCGATCAGGCGCAGGCTCATCCCGATCGCTACCGGGCGCTCGCCTTCCTAACCCACTGGCCGAATTCGACCCGCGCCGCTCGCCTGGTCATGGCCCATCGCGGCAGCTGGGACGGGAGCCGCTACGAGATCCTGGCGCCCGCCGCCGAGGCCCTGGAGCGGACGCAGCCGGAGGCGGCGGCCGAGCTCTACCGCCTGCTCATCGATTCCATCCTCGAGCACGGGCGCAGCGCCGCCTACGGCCACGCCGCCCGCTACCTCCAGGCCCTCGACGGCCTGACGGAGGATCCGGAGGCCTACCGCGGCACGCTGCGCCGGCTGCACGGGCGCAAGGCCGCGTTCTGGTCCCAGGTCCGGGACTGAGGGCCGGGCCTGCTCAGTCCTGCTCGATCGGGTCGATCTTGTCCGGATAGAACGCGAGATGCCCGGCGATGGCGGCCACCGCCGGATAGGGTGCCTCGTAGCTCCAGACCGCGTCCGGCCGGGTGGCGTCCGGCGTCGTCAGCGTGAAGTAGCGGGCGTCACCCTTGCAGGGGCAATGGCTGTGGCGGGCGCTCGGGGTGAAGTGCGCCCATCGGGCATCGGCCCGCGGAATGTAGAAGACCGGCGGATAGTTCGCCTCGGTGAGCACGAGAGCGGACTCGGTCTCCGCGATGAGCGTCCCCGCGAGCCGGAGACGCAACTTCCCCGGATGCGGCGCGACGGTGATCGGATGGTCGGGTCCGGGCTCTCTCATGATTCCTGTCCCTCGGTCTTGCGTTCGGTGGTGCCCAGGGCCTCGGCGAGGCGCGTCTGGGCGGTGCCCGGCTTCAGGGGTTTCTGCTGGCTCTCGTGCGGAGCCCAGCCGGAAAGCCACAGGATCTCGAAGCTGGCACGCAGGCGCCCGTCCGGATCGGCGAAGCGCTCGGCGTAGAGCGCGGCGGCCCGCAGAAGCGTTTCGCGGCGCAGGGGGGTCCGGCGGCGGTCGACCAGGACGTTGGTCAGCCCCATGGCACGCAGGTCGTGCATGAGCGCGATCGGATCGCGGTAGCGCACCGTGACGGTCTCGACGTCGGTGACCGGCAGGGCGAAACCGGCCCGCTGAAGCAGGCTGCCCATCTCGCGGACCTCGGCGAAGGGGGCCACGCGCGGGCTGACGCCGCCCTCCACCTCGCTCTCCGCCTGCCCGAACACCTGGCGCAGCTCGGTCAGGGTCCGGCCGCCGAGGAGGCAGCCGATGAACAGCCCGTCGGGGCGCAGAGCCCGGCGCAACTGCGCCAGGGCACCCGGCAGGTCGTTGACGTGCTGCAGGGCGAGGAGCGAGACGGCGAGGTCGAACCGGGCGGGGGCCAGCGGCAGGGCTTCGGGGTCGGCCAGCACCGCGCCGGCCTCCGCCCGGGGTGCCAGACGGGTGACGTGCCCGACCCGGCCGGAGGCGCGCAGGCGCTCGGCGGCGAGGGACGCGGGGGTGCCGAGGTCGACGGCCTCCGTGAAGGTCCGCAGCACCGCGCCGAGGCGGTCGTCGAGATCGTCGACGACCCGGCGCAGCAGGAAGTCGGCATAGCCGGCCCGGTGGGCACGGGCGAGGCGGCGGCGGGCGAGGCCCGTATCGAACAGCGGAGGCGCGGTCATCACGATCTAGATGGAGCGCCGACGGCGCGGGCGCCAGCCGCTACCGGGACGGAACGTGTCTCCGTCCCTCGCTGTTGAGGCCCAGCGATTCGACGACGAATCGAGGAGATCAGACGCCATGAAGTCCATCCTGTTCGGCGCGGCCCTCACCCTCGCGGGCATCAGCCTTGCCACCACCGGAGCCGAGGCCAAGGGTTGCATCAAGGGCGCCCTCGTGGGCGGCGTCGCCGGCCACGTGGCGGGTCATGGCGTCCTCGGCGCCGCGGCCGGCTGCGCCGTCGGCCGCCACCAGGCCAACAAGCGCGACCGCGAGCAGAACGCGGCCCAGCCGCAGCCGCAGGCCCGCTGAGAACAACCAGGGGTCGCATCCGCTTGGCGCGGGTGGTAGGATGGCCGTCATGGCTCCTGCCGCCCGCGCCGTCACCACGGGATTGCGGGCCGCCCTCCGCGGCGGCCTCGCCCTCGTCTATCCGCCGACCTGCCCCGGCTGCGGCGGCGCCATTGCCGACCCGCACGCCCTCTGCGCCCGCTGCTGGTCGGGGCTGCGCCTGATCGCGCCGCCTTGCTGCGATCGCTTCGGGACCCCCTTCGCCGTCGATCACGGAACCGGCGCCCTGCTGTCCCCCCGCGCGATCGCCGATCCCCCGGTCTTCGCACAGGCGCGGGCGGTGGCGCTCTACGAGGGCGTCGCCCGCGACCTCGTGCACCGGCTGAAATATGAGGACCGCCTGGATCTCGGCCCCGTCCTCGCCGGAATGATGGCGGGGGCCGGCGCGGCGCTCCTCGCCCGCGCGGATTGCCTCGTGCCGGTGCCGCTCCACCGCTGGCGCCTGTGGCGCCGCCGCTTCAATCAGGCCGCGCTCCTGGCGCGCCGGATCGGCCGGATCGCCGGGCGGCCTTTCGAGCCGGGCGCCCTCGCGCGCGTGAAGGCGACGCGCCCGCAGGTCGGCTTGAGCCGGGTGGCCCGGGCGACGAACCTCCAGGGCGCCTTCCGGGTGCCGGAGTCGATGCGCCCCCGGCTGCAGGGGCGGCGCATTCTCCTGATCGACGACGTGATGACCACCGGCGCGACGGCCAACGCCGCCGCGCGGGTGCTCCTGCGCGGCGGCGCGGCGGCGGTGGATGTCCTGACCTTCGCGCTGGTGGCGGAGGAGATCGGCTGAGGGGCGCGGTTCAGGCCGTCAGCGGGCCGAGACGGCCGGCCTCGGCGGGCTCCGGCGTGCCCGGCGTCAGCACCTTGCCGCGCGGGCCGACCCAGGTGCCGACCCATTTGCGCTGCCACACCAACAGGCAGACCAGCACGAGCGCGGCGAAGACGGCGTAGCCGACGAAGCCGAGGGCGAAGGAGCCGGTATACTGCTTCGACAGGCCCATCACGTTGGGCAGGATGGCGCCGCCGAGGGCTCCGACCTCGCCGATCATCGAGCCGGCCACCGCCGTGTTGGCGGGCCAGCGCAGGGGCACGAGCTGGAACAGGGCGCCGTTGCCGGCCCCGAGGGCGGCGAAGCACAGCATGAACAGGGCCGTGGTCAGCGCCAGGGAGGGCGACGCGGTCAGGAGCAGGAACGAGCCCACCGCGGCGATCAGCACGACGGACAGCACCAGGATGCCCCCGAGGCGGTCGGCGAAGTAGCCGCCGGCGACGCGGATGCCGGATCCCATCAGCGCCGCCAGCATGGTCAACCGGCCGGCCTCGACCTTGGTCACGGCGAACTGCTCGTAGAAGAAGGTCGGCAGGAAGTTCGACAGGCCGATGAAGCCGCCGAAGGTGATGATGTAGATCAGGTTGAAGGCCCAGCCGTCCTTCTGGAACAGGCAGGAGACGTGCTCCCGGAAGGACTGGTGCTCGGCGTCCGGCGGCTCCTTGGCGAAGACGATCATGACGATGAGCGGGATCGCCATGACGCAGCCGGCGAAGCCGTAGACGGTCTGCCAGCCATAGGCCTGGGCCAGGGGCGGCGCGAACAGCACGGCCAGCACGGTGCCGGAATTGCCCGCCCCGGCGATGCCCATGGCGAGGCCCTTGTGCTCCTTGGGGAACCAGCCCGAGCCGAGGGACAGGGCGACGCCGAAGGAGGCCCCGGCGATGCCGAGGAGCACGCCCATGGCGAGCACCTCGTCGTAGGTGTTCACGTAGAAGAAGCCGAAGGCCATCGCGAACATGATCACCGTCATTTCGGTGATGGCGGCGTTCTTGCGGCCGATATACTGGGCCAGCACCCCGAGCGGGAAGCGCATGATCGCACCGGCCAGGATCGGCAGCGAGATCATGAATCCGGTCTGGGCCGGGGTCAGCTTGTAGGTCTCGGTGATGAACGGACCCATGGCGCCGTTGAGCACCCAGATCGCGAAGCAGAAATCGAAGTAGAGGAAGGCGGCGAACAGGGTCGGAGGATGACCGGATTTCATCACGGTCTTGAAGCTGGCCATGGAGTGCGTCTCGAGGTTCGCGGCCGCAGGGCGGCCGCTCATGCCAAGGGATCCGGACTCACGCCGTCCGCATGCGGAGCGCCTTTGCTCCGCGCGTCGCCGACCGGCGACGGATCGAGCCAAGCACCGAACGTGCCAGTTTTTCGGAATGCCGTTCCTCGCCACGCCGACCCGATGCGCAGGCCTTCGCCTGCGGCGGTCCACGGCGCCGGATTGCCGCGCGAGACGGCACTGCCCAGGAAATGTCCAGGGTCGAGGCGCAGGCATGCGGCGACTCATACGAAAGTCGTTCGATCCCTTCCGGAGGGCGGATCCGGGCTTGGCTCGAGCGCCGCGCAGGCGTGCCGATCCGGGGACCGCTTCGATCGAGCGCAGCCCGTCTCAGCCGTCGGCCTGGAAGGCCGCCAGGGGCGCGGCGATGGCGCAGGTGACGCCGTCGGCGGGGAAATCGAGGGCGATGGTGCCGCCGACCTGGCCGGCGAGCCCACGCTCGATGAAGCGCGAGCCGAACCCCTTGCGGGTCGGCCGCGTCACCGGGGGGCCGCCGATCTCGGCCCAGGAGAAGGCGAGGGTCGGCTCGCCGGCCTCGTCGCGGACCTCCCAGCGGATCGCCACGTGGCCATCCTCATCCGAGAGCGCCCCGTACTTGGCCGCGTTGGTGGCGAGCTCGTGCAGCATCAGCGCCAGGGACAGGGCCGGCTTGGCACCGATCTCCAGGTCCGGCCCGTCGAGGCGGAAACGGCCCGCGCGATCCTCGTGCAGCTTCAAAGCGCCACGCACCACCGGGCCGATCAGGGTGCTGCCGAGGGCGCCGCCCATCAACAGGTCATGGGCTTGGCCCAGGGCGATGAGGCGGCCGGCGAGCACCTCCTTGGCCGTGTCCACATCGATGGCGCTGCGCATGGTCTGGGTCGCGATCGACTGCACCATCGCCAGCAGGTTCTTCATCCGATGGCTGAGTTCGCGGTTGACCAGCTCCTGCTGCTCCTCGGCCCGCAGGCGGGCCACGGCGGCGCGGGTGCGGTCGACGACGTTGCGCACGAAATCGAGGATGTCCGGCGTCCAGTCCCGCCGCTTCGAATCGTGCAGGCAGAACACCGCCACGAGCTGCCCGCGCTCCATCAGCGGCAGGTTGATGACGGTGCGCACGTCGAGGGCGCGGAAAGCCTCGAATCGGTCGGCGGTGCGGGGGTCGGTCTCCACGTCCGCGATGACGACGTCGCGCCCCTGGCGCAGCTCCGACAGGTAGGAGCCGTAATCGGCGTAGCGGTGGCGTCCGACGAGGGTGCTCGCCCCCGGCACGGTCCAGTCCCGGATGATGTCGAGATAGACGCCCGAATCGTCCAGGACACCGTAGGCGGCGCGGGTCAAGCCGAGGGTCCGACCCGCGATCTCGGCGGCCACGAACGCGATTTCGCCGGGATCCTGCAACTCCCGCAGGCGCTCACCGAGCTCGACCAGGGCCGCCTGACGCTCCTCGGCGCGCTTGCGCTCGGTGATGTCCACCGACGCCCCCGGAAACCGCAGCGGCGTCCCGTCGGCGGCGCGCACGAGGCTTCCGCGGGCGATCACCCAGCGATGGGAGCCATCCGGCTGGAGGATCCGATACTCGCAGGCAAATTCCTTGGCCCCCGCGAAGAGGCGGTCGAGCTCCTCCTGGAATCGCGGCAGGTCGTCCGGGTGGAAGTTCCGGATGTAGTCCGCCAGGGGCGCGCCCAGGGCGGCGCGCTCCGGATCCACGGTGTAGATCCGCGCGAAGTTCGGATCGGCGTAGACCACGTCGTCGCGCAGGTCCCAGTCCCAGGTGCCGATCATGCCGGACGCGTTGAGGGCGAGGCTCAGGCGCTCCTCGCTCCGGCGCAGCCGGGCATTGGCCGTTTTCCGTTCGGTGATGTCCGTCAGGGTCAGGACGGCGCCCTGCACCACCCCGTCCTCGACGATGGGGGCGTTGCTGGTGATGACGTCGATGGGTGATCCGTCCTGACGGAAGAACGTCGCCTCGCGGTCGCGCAGGGCGACGCCGCTGCGAAGGGAGCGGACGACCTCGCAGTCCTCGCGCGGGAACGGCCGCCCGTCGGGATGGTGGTGATGGGCCGTGTCGTGGAGGTTGCGGCCGATCAGGCTGCCGCGGGGCCAGCCGAGCATCGCCTCGGCGGCCGGATTGGCGAAAATGACGACGTCGTCCTCGTTCAGGCGGAACACCGCCTCGCTGAGGTGATCGGTGACGGTCTGCAGGAGGGCCGTCTGCTTGCGCAGGGCCTCGTCCGCCTGGCGCTGGGCCGTGCGGTCGCGCAGGATCTTGAGATAGCCGACCTGCCGGTCCGCCTCATCCATGAGGGGCATCATCTCGCCCATGCCCCAGAAGCGCGAGCCGTCCTTGCGGATGTGCCAGCGCTCGTCGTTGGCCCGGCCGAGATCGCGGGCGACGCGCATCTCGTGATCGGGTATTCCGCGCGTCCGGTCCTCCGGCGTGAAGAAGAAGTCGGCGGGCTGGCCCAGAATCTCGGCCTCGCTCCAGCCGAGGACGCATTCGGCGCCTGGATTCCAGCTCGTGACACGGCCGGCGAGATCCAGGGTGACGATGCCGTAATCGATGGCGCTCCCGATGATCGCCGCATTGTGTCGGTCGCTCGCGCGGCGCTCCTTCAGGGCGCGCCGCAGGTTGAGCTCCGTCATCACCTGGCCGGCGAGGGTGCGCAGGATGAAGCCCTGCGCCTCGGAGAGCTCGCGCGGCCGCGTGTCGAGGACGCAGAGGGTCCCCAGGGCCGTCCCCTCCGGCGTGCGCAGGGGCATGCCGGCGTAGAACCGGACGTGCGGTTCGCCGGTGACGAGGGGGTTTTCCGCGGTGCGCGAATCCCGCGTCGTGTCGGGGATGACGAAGAGCCCGTCCTGCCGCACCGCGTGAGCGCAGATCGACTCCGTGAGCGCGGTCTCGGGGCGCGCGAAGCCGACCCGGGCCTTGAACCATTGGCGATCGGTATCCATCAGGGAGACCAGCGAGACCGGCATCTCCAGCAGACGGGATGCGAGCGTCACGATGTCCTCGAACGCGTCCTCGGGCGCGGTATCCAGGATGTCGTAGCGCGCCAGAGCCTCGGGCCCCGTCTCGGGCGCATCGCCGGTCCTACTCAATCGTCCCTCCGGCCACGCTCCCCCCGATGCCCTTCGGCTCGGACGATCCTGCACCCTTGATCCTCGCACAGGACCGACGACGGTCGATCCGACGCGTGCCCCGCAAGCTTTAGCGAAGCGCGGGCGATTGTCCTACGTTCAACCGCCGGCGGATCATCAATTTCGCGCAAATGAATTTTGCACGGATGCATTCGGGCGGTGCGCGGGACGCCTTACCGGCAGACCGTGATGCTGCGCACCACCCAGCCCTCGTCGGCCTGCCAGAGCTTGCGCCGGGTGCGCTGGCAGGTGGGGTTCTCCGGCTCGCTGGAGGTCCAACTCGTCACCGGAGCGGCGGGCTCCGCGACGCGCGCGGTTCGGCTGCGGGCCGCCTGCCCGTCCGTGGGCACGAGGAAGACGAGCAGGAGGACCGCGAGCGCCGCAGGGCGCGCGCGGTGACGGGGACGCGGGGGGACCGGCACGGGTCGCGTTCCATGTATTCGAGAGGGGGCTTGGCGGAGGACCACCTATGTCGGCACGACGCGGCACATTGCAATCGATCGCCCATCCCGGCCGGGGGCTGATCACCGCTTTTTCATAGACATGGTGAAAGCACGATGCCGGCGTATTCGCGCGGGTCTTCGGAAGGTTTTCCGGATGGTTTCCAGACCCTATGATTGTGCCCGCACTGCATCGCCCCCGAACTTTGGTGCCCCTGCAGGGCTGCCCGTCGTTCAGATGACGTGACGGCTCTGCGTCGACTTGCTAGGCCCGGGCTCGAACGACCCATCTCCGACGACTTCCCGAGCAACCTCCATGCCTCAGACGACCCGCCGCACGCTTCTCACCGGGGCGACGACGAGCCTCGCGCTTCTCACGCCCGTCGGGTCCGCCCTCGCGCAGGGGCGCGGCCTCTTCGGCGGCGCCATCGATGGGAATGGCCCCTACGACGATGAGCGCCTCTATCGCGACGAGGAGGGACGGCTCTACCGTCGCCGGGGCGGCCAGTACGTGCCCTATTCGGAGCGTGGATCGGACCGCGGATTCGAACCGGCGCGCAGCCAGCGCGGCCGCGCCGTGGCGGACGATCCGGATGCGGATCTCTACGCCCCGCGGCAGGTGCCGCCCGCCTCGGTGCAGCAGGCCGCTCCGGCCAAGCCCGTCGACGATGGTCCCATCGACTTCAACCGCGCCTACGCGGCGGTCACCGACGAGCCCTTCCCCGTCTATGCCTTCAACTGGCGTAAGGCGAACCCGTCCTTCCTGCGCCAGGAGGTCGCCTATACGGGTTCGGAAACCCCGGGCACGATCGTGGTCGACCCGCGGGCCCATCACCTCTTCCTCGTCCAGCCCAATGGCCGGGCGCGTCGCTACGGCGTGGGCGTCGGCAAGCAGGGCTTCTCGTGGGCCGGCGCCTCGACGGTGAACTCCAAGCAGATGTGGCCGGACTGGTATCCGCCCAAGGAGATGATCGCCCGCACGCCGAAGCTGGCGCGCTCCGTCTCCCAGCTTCAGAGCGGTCTCGGCGTGCCCGGCGGTGCGCACAATCCCCTCGGGGCCCGGGCCCATTACCTGTGGCAGGGCAACAAGGACACGCTCTACCGCATTCACGGGACGCTGGAGCCGGAGTCGATCGGCAAGAGCGTGTCGTCGGGTTGCATCCGGATGATCAACCAGGACGTCATCGATCTCTACGGCCGCGTCGAGATCGGCTCACGCGTGGTGGTGCTGAGCTGACGGAAAACGGCCTCCCCCTCACGTCGTGAAGGGGAGGCCGCGGCCTGCATATTCGCCCTGACGGTGCGGGCTCCGCGCCGGGCGCGGAGGCGGGCCGCTCAGGCCTCGGTGATCTCGCCTTCGCGCACCGCGCGCTCGCTGCTCCCGGACTTGATCCGGTAGAACGGCTCGCCGGTCTGATCCTCGGGGACGAGGCGGACGATCTCGAAGACGTCGGAGATATCGCTCTTCGGGGCGGTGTAGCCGATCTGGGCGCGACGCACGCGCTGGCCGATCTTGAACTTGTGGGACATGGCGCTTGTCTCCTCGGTGGAGGTTCGGCGGACTGACGTCGCGCCTGAGGTGGGCCCGCCCGTCGCGGCGGCCCCGGTGATGCGGTCTCGTCCCGAGGGACGGAACCGTCGGGCGGATCCGCGCCGAATCCGCCTTGGGGTCGCGGGATCGAACGATCCCGGCGACGGAAACCGTCAGCGGCGCGCCTTGGCCTTGCGGGCGGCGTAGCGCGCATCGCGCTGAGCCTTCTGCTCCAGGCGTGCGGCAGCGGCCTGCGCCACCTTCTCCTCGGCGGCGCGAATTTCTTCGGCGGCCTGACGCTCGCGCTCGGCCTCGGCCTCCGCGGCGCGCTGCGCCTCGGCCTCGAGCCGGGCCTGCTCGCGGGCCGCGACGCGAATCTCGCGCTCCCGGGCGATCTGAGCCCGCTCGGCCTTGCGGGCGACCACGACCGGATCATCCGCGGCCGGGCGGTCACGGAAGCGGGCCAGCGCCGCAGCACGGGCTTCGGTCGCGGCCTTGAGGCGGTCGGTCATCGAGTTCGGGTTGAATTGGCTCACACAGGATCCTGTCATGCGGGAGGCCGCCGACGGCGCGCTCCCCTGGAATCGGGTCTCAGAACACAAGCAAGCCGCCTCCCATCCGGGAAGCGGCTCTCGAAACAGGTTGGGCTCCACACGGGAGCCGGCCGTGATCAGACGGTCTGGAGGCTGCCGGCGGACTGCTTGCCGCTGCGCTTGTCGGTTTCCATCTCGTAGGAGACCTTCTGGCCTTCCGCGAGGCCGCGCATGCCGGCACGCTCGACGGCCGAGATGTGCACGAACACGTCGCTTCCGCCGTTATCCGGCTGGATGAAACCGAAACCCTTTGTCTCGTTGAACCACTTAACAGTACCGACAGCCATCGTATTCCTTCGCCCTTGCGGGCTTCATCTACCGGAGGTCCACGCGATCATGCGCGGCCGTCTCCGTCATCAGTTCAAGACAGAGCTCTCTGGCACACGATTTCGTAACGAAACCGCGCCATCGAGGTTCAGCCGTTGAATTGATCGTTAATCTCTACGCGCTTCGCGGCCGATTAGCAAATCGAATTTCAAATCCCGCGGCACGGGACGCAAATCCCGCGGCCGAAATATCTGTGTCGGCCGGGTGTATCTCTCGCTTTCTTCGCGGAATATCCCCTCGAGATTCTGGTCCCGGGGCATCGTTCGCATGGGGTCCGTGCGGTCCAGATCCGTGGGCGCGGGTCGTGCCGACCGCAGCGCCTCCGGCAGGGCCGCGGCCCGCCGTACGATCCGGTCGCCGGGGCGGAACCAGATGACGCCATTCCTATTAACGACATCGATCCCGCGCCCAACAGTCGTGACCCGGCCTTGCACGCTTCGCCATCCGTCCAACACCCTCCAGACGGGACTTTCCCACTCCGGAGCGTGCAGTTCTCAAGCGGCGATTACCCTCAGGAAGACGCCGCTCAGATCTATCAATTGATGTTTGCCAGCTCTGCGCTGGTGACGCCCCTGGCGACGCCCTTCCACGTGGAAATCACCAGTTTCTGGTCGGAACACCTGCGGTTTCATTTCATGGATGGCGTTCCGTTCCTCTTTCACCGGACGGCGCAGAAGCTCGGCTTCGATGGCCTCGACGCGATCGTTCTCCAACATGTCGAGACCGGCGATATCGTTGCCAACTTCGATGGCCGTGACGTGCGCACCGGCGCCGGGTCCGTCTACGCCATCGACTTCTCCCGGCCCGTGCTCATCCGCGACGCTCCGGACATCCCCCGGCAACGCCGCAATTTCGTCGGTATGCCGCGCGCCTTCGCCCGCCGCTGGTTCGGCCCCCTGGATGCGATCCACGGCCTCGTCATTCCGCCGGACATCGCCGCGCCTTACACCGCCCATCTCCTGCGCTTGCGCGACCGCCTGCCGCACTGGACCGCCCTCGACGCCGAGGCCGTCGCCCAGACCGCGACCCTGATGGCCCAGGCCATCACCGCCGCCCTGGGTCACGGCACGTCCCTCAGCGATCCGGCGCGGCTGCACCAGAAGGCCCGTCTCTATATCGAGGCGAATCTGGGCAATCCCGACCTGAGCGCCGCGGAGGTCGCGCGCAGCATCGGCGCCTCGCGCTCCAGGCTCTTCGCGATGTTCCAGCCCGTCGGCGGCGTCGAGCGCTTCATCCGCTCCGCCCGGCTGGAGCGCATCAAGGCGGCGCTCAGCGCGCCGGCGCAACCGCACCCCATCGCCGTGCTGGCCGAGGCGGTCGGGTTTCGCAGCTCGGCCCAGCTCAGCCGGCTGTTCCGGCAGCATTACGGGATGACGCCGTCGCAGTTCAGCGCCAGGGCCGATCCCGGCGGCGTCCGGCGGATCAGCGAGCGGGCGTGAAGCGGATCGGCGGACGCGCTACAAGGCGAGGGCGACCTTGACCACGGCGCCATCCTCCGTATCGGGCCGGACCGTGAAGCCGAGCTGGCGACAGACCGCGAGCATGGGTCGGTTCTCGCGCAGGACCGTCCCCTCGACCCGGGAGAGCCCCTCGACCCGGGCCCAGTCGATCATCAGGCTCATCAGGGCGTGGCCGAGGCCTGTTCCCTTCCGGTCGCCGTGGATCAGGATGGCGTATTCGCCGCTCTCATGGTTGGCATCGGCGTGGAGACGGACGGCGCCGAGCATCATTCCGGTGGCCGCGTCGATCGCCACGAAGGCGATGGCGCGGGCGTAGTCGAGCTGCGTGAGCTTGGCGAGGAAGGCGTGGTTGAAGTCCCGCACCGGTGCGAAGAAGCGCAAGCGCAGGTCCTCGGCGCTGACCGACTGGAAGAAGGTGAGGAACAGCGCCTCGTCCTCCGGCCGCACCGGCCGCACCGTGACGGTCTCGCCCCGGAGGTGGAGGGTGCGCTCCCACTCCACCGGATAGGGTCGGATCGCGAAGCGCGGATGGTAGGCGCCCCGAGCGCGGCGGCCGGCCGCGGTCTCGGCCGCCACCATCACGCGGGCATCGAGGGCGAGGGCGCCGGTCTCATCGGCGAGGAGCGGATTGATGTCGAGCTCGCGCACCTCGGGACAGTCGGCCGCCAGTTGCGCCAGCTTCACCAGGACCAGCGCCACCGCGTGGCGGTTCACCGCCGGCACGTCGCGATAGGCGGCGAGACGCCGGGCGACGCGGGTCCGGTCGATCAGCTCCGAGGCGAGGCGCAGGTCGAGGGGGGGCAGGCCGAGGGCCCGGTCGTCGATGACCTCCACCGCCGTGCCGCCCCGCCCGAACACCACCACCGGCCCGAAGGTCGGGTCCTCGGCGAGCCCGGCGATCAACTCGCGCTGCTTGCCGCGCCGGATCATCGGCTGGACCGCGAAACCGGTGATCCGCGCCTCCGGCGCCAGCCGCCGGGCCCGGGCGAGGATGTCGGCGGCGGCCGCCCGCACGTCGGCCTCGCTGGTGAGATCGAGGCGCACGCCGCCGACGTCGGACTTGTGCACGATGTCGGGCGAGACGACCTTGAGCGCCACGGCGTCGCCCTGCGCGATGATGGGCCATGCGGCCGTCGCGGCCGCATCGATGTCGGGCGCCAGCGCCAGCGGCACACTGTCGATGCGGTAGGCGGCGAGGAGGTCGGCCACGGCGACGGGGTCGAGCCAGGTCTGCCCCTGGGCCACAGCGCGTGCGACGACGGCGCGGGCCGCCTCGACGTCCGGCGAGAAGTCGCGCGGCAGCGAATCCGGCGTGCGCATCAGGTCGTCCTGCGCCTCGCGATAGCGCACGAGGTGCAGGAAACCCTCGACGGCGGCGTCCTCGGTGGAGAAGCGTGGAATGCCCGCGGCGGCGAGGCGTCCGACCGCCTCGGCCTCCTCACCGATCGTCACGGCGAAGACCGGCTTCTTGCGTGCACCGTTCCGACGAATCCGGGTCACGGTGTCGGCGATCGCTCCGGCGACCTCCGTGCCGTCCGAGCGGGCCGTGGGCACGTGGACGGCGAGCACCGCGTCGTTGCCCGGATCCGCCAGCAGCGGCGCGAGGGCGTCGGCATAGGCCTCCGGTCCGGCGGCGACGCCGAGATCGACGGGATTGCCGAGCGTCCCGGCCGCCGCCAGGGTGCCGCCGCGATCCGCGAGCCGGTCAGCCGCCAGGGCACCGATCCCGCGTCCGTTGCCCAGGATCGCGAGGCGATGCCCCGGGAAGGGGCGCTGACGCCCGAGCGTCTCCACCGCGGAGAACATCGCATCCAGGCTCTCCACCGCGAGCAGTCCGGCGCGGCGGAAGGCCGCCTCGTAGACGGTGTCGGGCCGGGCGAGCGCGCCCGTATGGGTTGCGGCGTGCCGGGCCGGAGCCCGGTGGCGCCCCGCTCGGAGCACCACGACCGGCTTGGCGCGCGCGGCCGCCCGCGCCGCCGACATAAACTTGCGCGCATCCACGACCGCATCGAGGGAGAGCAGGATCGCCCGGGTGCGGATGTCGGCCGCGAAGTGGTCGAGGCAATCCGCGACGTCGATATCGCAGGCGATGCCGAGGGACAGCACCGCCGAGAAGCCCACGTCCCGGCGCGCCGCCCATTCGACGATGCCGGCGGCGACGGTGCCCGACTGCGAGACCAGCGCCAGGTCGCCGGCCTTGGGGGGCCGGGCCAGGAGACTCGCATCGAGGTGGGCGCCGGGAACGGAGAGGCCGATGCTGCCGGGCCCGAGGAGGCGCAGGCCGTGGCGGCGCGCCTCCGCGCGAGCCGCCTCGCAGATCGCATCGCCGACATCCGGCGTCAGGATGACGGCACCGGCCGCACCGCGCAGCCCGGCCTCCGCGATCTGCTCGGGAATCGCTTCGGCCGGGGTCGCCAGGATGACGAGGTCCGGCGCAACGGGAAGGTCGGCGAAGCGTGGAATCTGACCGGCGGCCGCATCGGAGCCGAGGCAATGGATCGGCCCCGGAAAGCCGCCGCGACGGAGATTGGCCAGGGCCGCCTCGGCCAGCCCATCCGGCCCGGCCTGGAGGCCGACCAGGGCGATCGCGCGCGGGGCAACCAACGCCTCGAAGCGGTACGTACTCATCGGCCGACCTGCCTCTGCTCGGGTGACGGGGCGGTCGCTCCTGAACCGTCCCGGCAGCAGGAGCGTCGCCGGCTTGGTAACCGGGTCGGATCGCGAACGCGTCCGGCAGGCGGTGTTATAGACCGCCTGCGCCCGACCGGTAGGGCGTTCGCGTCCGGAGACCCGCATGCCGTCCCAGCCTCCCTCTCCCGCCACCGAATCGACGGACGGAGCGATCCGTGCCGACATCGTCGCCGCGATGCGCGACCTTCTCACGCTCGGTCTGAGCCAGGGCACTTCCGGCAACGTGTCGGTGCGGGCGGGCGACGGCTTCCTCGTCACGCCGTCCGGCATTCCGGCCGAGACGCTGCGGCCGGAGGATCTCGTGGCGATGCGGTTCGACGGCGGTTTCGCGCACCCGCTCGCCCCCTCCTCCGAGTGGCGCTTCCACCGCGACATCCTCGCGGCACGTCCGGAGGTGAACGCGGTGGTCCACGCGCATCCGACCCACTGCACCGCCTTCGCGATCTGCGGGCAGGACATTCCGGCGGTGCACTACATGATCGCGGCGGCCGGCGGACCGACCGTGCGCTGTGCCCCCTACGCGCCCTACGGCACCGAAGCCCTGTCGGCGGCGGCCCTCAACGCCCTGGAGGGACGGATGGCCTGCCTCCTGGCCAATCACGGCATGATTGCCGTCGGAACCGATCTTCGAAAGGCCCTCTGGCTCGCGGTGGAGGTGGAAGCGCTCTGCCGCCAATATGCGGTGGCGCTTCAGGTCGGAAATCCCGTGGTGCTGCCAGACGACGAGATCTGGAGAACGGTGGAACGGTTCAAATCTTACGGTCCGCGCAGCCGAACGGACGGGTGATCAGGTCTCGCACGGCCCGGGACAGGTGTCGAAATCGTCCGTTCCGGACCTTTTCGGGCGGACCTGCGTAAATTTTTACGCAGGTCCGTGCGTGGCCGCGGATAAAAACACGCGGCCTCCACAGTCTGTAAGAGCCGGTTCGCGTCTAGATTTTGTATTCAAGAGCCATTTTAGCGCTCCGGCCGACTCTGCCGGTAATCGGCCCTAGAGGTCCGCTTTAGCTCAAATTTCGATGCAGACCTGGTCTGTAAGGGATCATATTTCCTCCCGTAGAAAATTATTTTTCCGGTTCCCCGATCTGAACCGTGAGGCATTAGGGCGCCCCGTCGCCCAGTCCGTGCAGGAACAGGCAAAATCGCGCAAATTTAGTCCAGTTCGTCGGAATGGCAGTGGTTGCTGGTCTATTCCAGTTCACCAGACATCGACCGGATGCGACCTATACGAGACCTGATGAGGCTCTTGCCTTTTGCTTTGCTTCATCATAGCAAGCAGCAAGTCACAACCATGACGCGGCAGCCAAACCTCCCAACCGGCACGACGCCCTCGGGGTGGGTGGTATTCAGAACGCAACGAGAGATTCAGAATGAGCACCGAGAACGGAATCCTGCCGGACTACATCGAACTCGCGGCCGACATCGTGTCCGCATTCGTGAGCAACAACTCGGTTCCGATCGCTGACCTGCCGGCGCTGATCGGCTCGGTGCACGCCACCCTGAGCAAGCTCAACCAGGTCGGGACCGAGGAGAAGGCGGAGCCTCTGACTCCGGCCGTGTCCATCAAGCGCTCGATCACGCCGGACTACGTCGTCTGCCTCGAGGATGGAAAGAAGTTCAAGTCTCTCAAGCGTCACCTGCGGACGCGCTACGAGATGACGCCCGAGCAGTATCGCACCAAGTGGAACCTCCCGAGCGACTATCCGATGGTCGCCCCGAACTACGCGGCCGCCCGTTCGGAGCTGGCCAAGAACATGGGTCTCGGCCAGCAGCGTCGGAAGCAGGAGAGCGTGGCCGTCGAGACCGAGGCCAAGGCGGAGTCGGCTCCGCGCGGGCGTCGGCCCAAGGTGGCGGCACAGGCCTGACGCCAGGACGCGCAGGCTTGGCGCCGGAACGCGATTGACGCCGGAGGGATGACGAACGAGGCCGAGGCGCATCGCCTCGGCCTCGTTCGTCTTGTCCACAGCTTGTCGACTGCTCCTGCACTGATCTTGGCAGATCCGGTGAAACGACGCGTTTTACAGATCGGGTCGGTATTCGAACCGGCACGATGCCGCGTGAAGGTCGATCCGGCGCGCTAACCCGCAAGATCTCCGGGCATCCGGAGCACTTTCTCCCCTCCGCGACCCGGACGGCGTTAGAGAACGCGCAACCCTCCGCTGCCACGGTCGGGTCCACCGCGGTCGAGGGTCGAACGATCCCGGCCCTCTTCCGGTTGGGACCACCACATGTCGGGTCGATCACAGCTCGTGGCGCGCCTGTTCTGGACGTCCGTGCTCGGAGGGGGCTGCGCCCTCTGGTTCGGGCAGCCCGGCGCCATCGGAGCCGGACTGGCATGGGCCGGTGTCGTCCTTCACCATCTCGACCGGCCGCGGCGCCTGCGCCGGCTGATCCGGAGGATCGCACGCCCCCATGCGCCGACCCTGGCCCTGCGGCGGCGACAGGAATGCTTCGTCGATGCCTACGGCAACCTGATCAGCGACGGCTGGGAGCGCGAGCGAACCTACTTCGCCGAGCGCACGGTGGTGCCGCAGTTGGAGGCCCATGGCCGCGGCGACGAGATCGACGGAGCCTGGGACGACATCCTCGCCATCATCGAACGGGTGGCGGATGGAGTGCAATTGCCGGACGAGAGCGAGGCGCCCGAGGAGGGCATCGCCTACGAGCGTTACTGCGCGGGACGTCTGCGCGAGGCAGGCTGGAACGCGCGCGCCACCCAGGCCAGCGGCGATCAGGGCGCAGACATCGTCGCGGAGCAGGCCGGGACGCGTCTCGTGGTCCAGTGCAAGCGCTACGGGCGTCCGGTGGGCAACGGCGCCGTGCAGGAGATCGCTGCGGCGATGCGCTACTGGTCCGCCGACATGGCGGCGGTCGTCTCGAATGCCGGGTTCACCCCAGCGGCGCGCAAGCTCGCCGCCGCCACCGGCGTCCGGCTGCTGCACCACGACGCCCTCGCCGAATTGCAGCCCGCGCCGCCGGTCGCCCCGCCGCCCGGCGCCAAGCGGCGCGCGGTTCGTCCCCCGCGATCATCCCTCGCCGAGCGGTAGCCAGCGATGGCCCTGCGCGGCCAGGAGCGCGGTGGCGCCCTCCGGCCCGTCGCTTCCGGCGGCGTAGGGCTCCACCGGCGCATCGGTCCAGGCCTTGAGCAGCGGATCCACCACCGCCCAGGCTGCCTCGATGCTGTCGGCCCGCTGGAACAGGGTCGCGTCGCCGATGAGGCAATCGTAGAGCAGCGTCTCGTAACCGACGCTCGGCGTCTCGCGGAAGAAATCCCCGTAGTCGAAGGCGGCGGTGACCCGGCCGAGATCCAGGCGTGGCCCGGGCCGCTTCGCGTTCATCTCGATGTCCATCCCCTGCTCGGGGTCGATGCGAAAGCGCAGGACGTCGGGGGTTACGGGCGCATCCGGCGTCGCGAAGGGCGAGTGCGCCGGCGGCCGGAAATGAAGGGCGATCTCGGTGACGCGGTCGGTCATCCGCTTGCCGGTGCGCAGGTAGAACGGAACGTCCTTCCAGCGCGGGTTGTCGATGGCGAGCTTCAGGGCGACGTAGGTCTCGGTGTGGGAATCGCGGGCGACGTCGGGCTCATTGCGATAGGCCGGCACCGCGTGCCCGTGCTCCTGACCCGCCCCGTATTGGCCGCGAACCGCCTGCGCGGGCTGGACCGGTTGCACCGCCTGGATGAGCCGGGCCTTCTCGTCGCGGACATCCTCGGCGTCGAGACTCCTGGGCGGCTCCATCGCGACCATGCAGAGCAGCTGGAACAGGTGGTTCGGCACCATGTCGCGCAAGGCGCCCGTGGGCTCGTAGAAGGCGCCGCGCGCCTCGACCCCGATGGTCTCCGCCGCGGTGATCTCCACGTGATCGACGTGGTCGCGATGCCAGACCGGCCCCAGCAGGCCATTGCCGAACCGGATCGCCAGGATGCTCTGAACCGTCTCCTTTCCGAGGAAGTGGTCGATGCGGAAGAACTGGCTTTCGGTGCCCTGCTCAAGGATGCGTGCGTTCAGGGCGCGGGCCGATTCAAGGTCGCTGCCGAACGGCTTCTCGATGACGACGCGGCGGAAGACGCCCGCCTGCTCCTTCAGCAGGCCCGCCTCCCCCAGGGCATCGACGATCGGGCCGAAGAAGCGGGCCGAGACCGCGAGATAGAAGATGACGTTGCCGGACAGCGCCTGAGCGAGGCCCGTGAAGGTCTCGGCGGCGGTGAAGTCCCCTTGGCGGAAGCTGAGGCGTTCGCTGACGAAGCCCCAGGCCTTGGGATCGATGTGGTCGGGGTGGAATTCCGACGTCCGGTCCGTAGTGAAGGACTGCATCGTCTCGGAGAGGGCATCGCGCCAACCCTCGTCGGTGTTGGCGTTGTGGTCGACACCGAGGATGCGGAACGCCGGGTCGAGCAGGCCGCCGGCCGCGAGGTTGTAGAGCGCCGGCATCAGCAGCCGCTTCGTGAGGTCGCCGGCGGCCCCGAAGATCACCAGCGTGCAGGGGGGGGCCGCCGGAACGGGCTGATGCTCGGGTGTCGCGGCGGGTGCTTTGGCGGGGGGTGTCTGGTCCATGGCCCACGGCCTCCACTCACGGTTGCGGCGCGGCGCGCCGGCAAAATCCGCTCGTCAACCTGCGGCGCCCGGCGACGTTCCGGCCAAGGTCGTGCCGGATCGCATGGGCTGACCCGACCGGGACGCGGGGCCGGTCCCTATTCGTCGGTGC
This sequence comes from Methylobacterium sp. 001424705, assembly GCF_059816145.1. Taxonomy (NCBI): domain Bacteria; kingdom Pseudomonadati; phylum Pseudomonadota; class Alphaproteobacteria; order Hyphomicrobiales; family Methylobacteriaceae; genus Methylobacterium; species Methylobacterium sp. 001424705. Next base: position 128,320 of record NZ_JCBANU010000004.1, read on the forward strand.
GGACGGCCTGGCCCGAATCCACCGGCAGGCGGGCTTCCTTGAGGTCCTCCCCGCTCGGCAGGCTGCGCACGTCCCAGCCGCCGCCCAGCGCGCGGATCAGCGAGACCGCGGTGGTGAAACGGTTGAGGCGGATCTGCAGGGCGGCGACCTCGTTGTTCAGGGCGAGCGCCTGGGCCGTGACCACGGTGGTGAAGTTCTGCGTTCCGGCCCGGTACTCGTTCAGGGTGATCTCCACGGCGCGGCGAGCCGAGGCCACGGCCTCGTCCTGGGCCACCTGCTGCCGGGCAAGGATGCGCACGCCGGCAAGGCCGTTCTCGACCTCCGAGAAGGCGGTGAGCACGGTCTGGCGGTAATTGGCCACGCTGGCGTCATAGGCCGCGCGGGTGATGCGCAGGGCCGCCGCGCGGGCGCCCCCGTCGTAGAACACCTCCGTGCCGGCGGCCGCCACCGACCAGACCTGGTTGACGGCGGAGAGCAGGCCGTTGGCCGGGTTGCCCGAGATGCCGCCGGAGGCCGAGAGCGTCACGGTGGGGTAGAAAGCCGCCACGGCGACGCCGATCTGCTCGCTCTGGGCCTGGACGTTGCGCTCGGCCTGCGCGACGTCGGGGCGCCGCTCGAGAAGCGTCGAGGGAATGCCGACCGGCACGGCGGGCGGGCGCGCGGCGAGCGGCGCCACCGGCAGGCTCAGCTCCGACGGCGGCCGACCCACGAGGAGCGCGATGGCGTGTTCGAAGGTGGCGCGCTGCAGGCCGATGGCGATGGCCTGGGCCTGCGTGGTCTGGAGCTGCGTCTGGGCCGTGATCACGTCCGAGCGTGCGGCGACGCCGGCATTGTACTGGTTCTCGGTGATCGCGAGGCTCTTCTTGTAGCCTTCGATGTTCTCGTTGAGCACGCGCTGGAGCGAATCCTGGTAGCGCAGCGTCAGGTAATTGGTCGCAACTTCGGACTGGAGCGTCAGGCGCACCAGGGCGAGTTCGGCGGCGCTGGCCTGGGCCGTGGCGACCTCGCTCTCGATGTTGCGGCGGATGCGGCCGAACAGGTCGAGTTCCCAGCTGGCCTGACCCTGGAGCGAGACGTTGGTGCGCTCGATCCCGAGGGAGCGGGACCGCGAGACACTGGGGGCGCCGGTGACCGTGGGGAACAGGGCGGCGCGGGCCTGGGCGACGAAGGCGCGCGCCTGCTCGTAGGCGGCCACCTGGACCCGAAGGCTCTGGTTGTCGACATCCACGAGGCGGATCAGGCGGTCGAGGGTGGGGTCGCGGAACACCCGCCACCAGTCGCCGCGCTCGGCCCCGTCATTGGGCGCGGCCGGACGCCAGCCCTTGCGGCTCGCCACGTAGGCGGCGCTGTCCTCGCGGGTGCCCCCCTGCTTGAACGCCAGGGGCGTCTCCGCCGAAGGACGCGCGTAGTCCGGCCCGACCATGCAGCCGGACACGAGCCCGGGCAGGCCCAAGAGGGCGAAGAGTCCGGGGCGCAGCCTCATTCGGCCGGGCTCAGGGCCGCGCCGGCCGCCGGCGCGCGGCGGCGCAGCCGGTCGAGATACAGGTACACGACGGGGGTGGTGTAGAGGGTCAGGATCTGGCTCACGATCAGGCCGCCGACGATGGCGATGCCGAGGGGCCGCCGCAGTTCGGAGCCCTCCCCGCCGGCGAGGATGAGGGGCAAGGCGCCGAGCATCGCGGCGAGCGTTGTCATCATGATCGGGCGGAAGCGCAAGAGGCAGGCCTCGAAGATCGCCTCCTTCGGGGAGGCTCCGCGCGTGCGCTCGGCATCCAGGGCGAAGTCGATCATCATGATGGCGTTCTTCTTGACGATGCCGATGAGCAGGAAGACCGCGATCAGCGCGATGACGGTGAATTCGGTGCCGGACACGAGAAGCGCCAGCAGCGCGCCGATGCCGGCCGAGGGCAGCGTCGAGAGGATCGTGACGGGGTGGATGAAGCTCTCGTAGAGGATGCCGAGGATCGTGTAGACCGCCAGCAGCGCGGCCAGGATCAGCAAGGGCTGGCGTGAGGACGATTCCTGGAAACTCTTGGCCGAACCCGCGAATTCACCGTGGATGGTGGCGGGCAGGCGCAGGTCGGTGATGGCTTGTTCGATGGCGGCGGTGGCATCGGACAGGCTCTTGCCGGGCACGAGATTGAACGAGATCGTGGTGGCGACGAACAGGCCCTGGTGACTCACCTGCACGGGCGCGTTGCCGGTCTCCAGGCGGGCGAAGGCCGAGAGCGGAATCATCGTCTCCTTGGCGCTCGACACCGGCGCGCTCGACGAGGCGCCGCCCTTGCCGCCCGCGATGGCGTTGGCGGCGGCGTTGCGGGCAGAATCGGTGGCGATGGAGGCGGCACTGGCGTCGGCGGCCGCCGTCGCGCCGACGGCTCCGGTCGCCGCGGCTCCGGTCGGGGCGCCCGCCACCGTGCCGGCCACCGCGTTGGTGGTGGCCGAGCCCCGCGCCTTGCCGCCCGAGGTCGAGACGTAGAGCATCTTCAGGGTGTCGGGGCTCTGGAGGTAGCGCGGCGCGATCTCCATCACGACGTGATACTGATTCAGAGGGTTGTAGATTGTCGAGACCTGGCGCTGGCCGAAGGCGTCGTAGAGCGTGTTGTCGATCTTGTCCGGGGTCAGGCCGTAGCGGAAGGCGCTGGCCCGGTCGATCACGAGGCGGCTCTCGAGGCCGCCCTCCTGCTGGTCGGAGGTGACGTCGGCGAAGATCGGGTTCTTCTGCAGCGCCTGCACCAGCTTCGGCGCGGCGGCGTAGAGTTCCTCCGCCGTGTCGCCCTGGAGGGTGTACTGATACTGGGCAAAGCTCTGGCGGCCGCCCATGCGCAGGTCCTGGCGCGGGAACAGGTAGAGGCGGGCGCCGGCGACCTGCGACAGCTTCGGGCGCAGGCGTGCCATCACGGCGGTGATCGACTCACGCTCGCCCCGGGGCTTGAGGCCCACGAAGACGTTGGCCGAGTTGGTGCCGCGCCCGCCCGTGAAGCCCACGACGCTGTCGACGGCGGGGTCGGCCTGCACGATGGCGGTGGCCTGTTCCAGCTTCTGCTTCATCGACTGGAACGAGATGCGCTGGTCGGCCTGGATGCCGCCCATCATCTGTCCCGTATCCTGCTCGGGAAAGAAGCCCTTCGGCACGATGACGTAGAGGTAGACGTTCAGGCCCACGGTTGCGAGCAGCGAGAGGGCGACCAGCCGACGATGGCGCAGGGCGATGCGCAGGGTGCGCTCGTAGCCCCTCAGCATCCCGTCGAACCCGGCCTCCAGGACGCGCACGAACCCGTTCGGCCGCACGGTCTCGTGGGGGGCCTCGCGCCGCAGGAGCAGTGCGCACATCATCGGCGTGGTGGTGAGCGAGAGCACCAGCGAGATCAGGATCGCCAGCGAGAGCGTGACGGCGAATTCCTGGAACAGGCGCCCGACGATGCCGCCCATCAGGAGGATCGGCAGGAACACCGCCACGAGCGACAGGCTCATGGAGATGACGGTGAAGCCGACCTCGCGCGAGCCGAGGAGCGCCGCCTCGACCCGGGGCCTGCCCTTCTCAATGTGGCGCTGGATGTTCTCCAGGACCACGATGGCGTCGTCCACGACGAAGCCCGTGGCGATGATGAGCGCCATCAGCGACAGGATGTTGAGGCTGTAATCGAGCAGGTACATCGCCGAGTAGGTCCCGACGATGGAGATCGGCACCGCGACGGCCGGGATCAGCGTGGCCCGCCCCGAGCGCAGGAACAGGAACACCACGAAGACGACGAGCACGACGGCGATGAGCAGCGTCTCCTCGGTCTCGGCCAGGGAGGCCCGGATGGTGGCGCTGCGGTCGCCCGTGACCATGAGGTCGATGTCGCCCGGGAGCGCCGCCGTCACCTGCGGAATCGCCGCCTTCAGCCCCCGGATCGTGTCGACGACGTTGGAGCCGGGCTGCTTGTAGATGAACAGGATCACGCCCGGCTTGCCGTTCACCAGGCCGAGGTTGCGCCGGTCCTCCACCGAATCCTCGATCGCGCCCACATCGGTCAGGCGTACGGCGGCGCCGTTGCGATAGGCCACCACGAGGTCGCGGTAATCGGCCGCCACCCGGCCCTGGTCGTTGGCGTAGAGCTGGTAGTGGCGCGTCTCCGTCTCGATGGCGCCCTTCGGCGAGTTGGCGTTGGCCGACGCGAGCGCCGCACGGATGCCCTCGAGGCCGATGCCGTAGTTGAAGAGCGCCGTGGGATCGAGTTCGACCCGCACGGCCGGCAGCGACGAGCCGCCGATGTCGACGTTCCCGACCCCGGGGAGCTGGGACATCTTCTGCTGCACCACCGTGGCGGCGGAATCGTAGAGCTGGCCCGGCGTCAGGGTGTTCGAGGTGAGGCCCAGGATGAGGATCGGCGCGTCGGCCGGGTTGAACTTCCGGTAGGTGGGATTCGACCGGAGGGCCGTCGGCAGATCGGCCCGGGCGGCGTTGATCGCGGCCTGGACGTCGCGGGCCGCACCGTCGATGTCGCGGTTGAGCCCGAACATCAGCACGAGGCGGACCGAGCCGAGCGAACTCGTCGAGGTCATCTCGGTGACGTCCGCGATGGCGCCGAGGCGGCGCTCCAGGGGCGCCGCCACCGTGGTGGCCATGGTCTCCGGCGAGGCGCCGGCCATCTGCGCCTGAACCAGGATGACGGGGAAATCCACCTGCGGCAGCGGCGCCACCGGCAGCTTCAGGAAGGCGAAGATGCCCGCGAGCAGCACGCCGATGGTCAGCAGCGTGGTGGCGACGGGCCGCCGGATGAACGGCTCGGAGACGTTCACGGCAGCGCCTCGACGCTGTCGGCGCCGCCGGCGCGGCGGCCGGAGAGGCGGCGCTCCAGGCGATCGAAGGCGAGGTAGATCACCGGGGTGGTGAACAGGGTCAGCACCTGGCTGACGATGAGGCCGCCCGCGATGACGATGCCAAGCGGCTGGCGCAGTTCGGAGCCGACGCCGGTGCCGACGATGAGCGGCACCGCCGCGAACAGGGCCGCCAGCGTGGTCATCAGGATCGGCCGGAAGCGCAGGATGCAGGCCTCGTAGATCGCGTCGCGCGGGCTCATGCCCTCCTCGCGCTCCGCCTGGAGCGCGAAGTCGATCATCATGATCGCGTTCTTCTTCACGATGCCGATGAGCAGCACGATGCCGATGATCGCGATGATGTCGAGGGAGAGCCCGAACAGCATCAGCCCGATCAGCGCCCCGATGCCGGCCGAGGGCAGCGTCGACAGGATGGTGATCGGGTGGATGAAGCTTTCGTAGAGCACGCCGAGGACGATGTAGACGGTGACGATGGCGGCCAGCACCAGGAAGAGCTGGTTCGAGAGCGCCGACTGGAAGGCGAAGACCGAGCCCTGCGGCACCACGCGGAAGCTCGGCGGCAGATCGATCGACCGGCGTGCCGCCTCCACCGCCCCCACCGCATCGCCGAGCGCCACGCCGGGCGCGAGATTGAACGACACGGTGGTGGCGGGGAACTGACCGAGATGGCTGATCAGCAGCGGCGCCCGCCGCTCGCTCACCTGGGCCACGGCCGAGAGCGGAACCTGGCCGGAGGCGACGGTGGAGGACGGCAGGTAGATGTGGTCCAGGCTCTCGATGGTCTTGTGCAGGTCCGGGTCGGCCTCGAGGATGACCCGGTACTGGTTCGACTGGGTGAAGATCGTCGAGATGATGCGCTGACCGAAGGCGTCGTAGAGGGCGTTGTCGACGGTGGCCGGCGTGATGCCGTAGCGCCCGGCGGTCGGACGGTCGATGGTGATGTAGGCGGCCAGACCGCTCGCCTGAAGGTCGCTCGCCACGTCCATCAGCAGCGGAGAGGCCTGCAGCGCCCGCACGAAGCGCGGCACCCAGGTCTCGAACTCGGTCAGGTTCGGGTTCTCCAGGATGACCTGGTACTGGGTCGCGCCCACCGCCGTATCGATGGTGAGGTCCTGCACCGACTGCAGGTAGAGGCGGATGCCCGCGACATCGGTGGTGGCCGCTTTGAGCCGTTCGATGATCTCGGGCGCGCGGGCGATGCGCTGATCCTGCGGCTTCAGGTTGATGAGGAAGCGGCCGGAATTCAGGGTGACGTTCTGGCCGTCGACCCCGATGAAGGAGGACAGGCTCTGCACGTCCGGGTCCTTGAGCACGACGGCGGCGAGCTTCTGCTGGCGCTCGGCCATGGCGGCGTAGGAGACGGTCTGGTCGGCCTGGGTGACGCCCTGGATGACGCCGGTATCCTGCACCGGGAAGAACCCCTTCGGGATCACCACGAACAGGTAGGCGGTGAGCGCGATCGTGCCGAGGGTCACGATCAGGGTCAGCGTCTGGTGGCGAAGCACCACCCGCAGCATGCGGCCGTAGCCGGCGATGATGCCGTCCATGCCCCGGCGCGCGGTGCGGGCGACGATCCCCTCGCGCCGGTCCGGGGCACCGGGCACGTGCGCCTTCAGCAGGCGGGCGCACAGCATCGGCACGAGGGTGAGCGAGACCACCGCCGAGATGATGATGGTGGCCGCCAGCGTGATCGCGAATTCGTGGAACAGGCGCCCCACCACGTCCCCCATGAACAGCAGCGGGATCAGCACGGCGATCAGCGAGACGGTGAGCGAGATGATGGTGAAGCCGATCTCGCGGCTGCCCTTCAGCGCGGCCTCGAGGGGGGAATCGCCCTCCTCCACGTGGCGGGCGATGTTCTCGATCACCACGATGGCATCGTCGACCACGAAGCCGGTGGCGATGGTGAGCGCCATCAGCGACAGGTTGTCGAGGGAGAAGCCGTAGAGGTCCATGACCGCCAGGGCGCCGATCAGGGAGAGCGGCACCGACAGGCTCGGGATCAGGGTCGCGGAGACGCTGCGCAGGAACAGGAAGATCACCAGCACCACGAGGCCGATGGCCAGCGCCAGCTCCACCTGCACGTCGTGCACCGAGGCGCGGATGGTGGTGGTGCGGTCGGTGAGCACGGTGACGCCGATGGCGGCGGGCAGGGTCGCCTGGAGCTGGGGCAGCAGCGCCTTGATCTTGTCGACGGTGCTGATGACGTTGGCGCCGGGCTGGCGCTGGATGTTCAGGATGACGGCGGGCGTCTCGTCCATCCAGGCGCCGAGCTTGGTGTTCTCGGGACCGTTGACCACGTCGGCCACGTCCGAGAGCCGGACCGGCGCGCCGTTCTTGTAGGCGATGATCGCGTCGTCATAGGCCTTCGGGTCGCGGATCTGATCGTTGGCGTTGATGGAATAGGACTGCGTCGGCCCGTCGATGGTGCCCTTCGGCGTGTTGACGTTGAGGTTGGTGACCGTGGTGCGCAGGTCGTCGATGTTGAGGCCGTAGGCGGCCAGGGCGCGGGCGTTGAAGCGGATGCGCACGGCGGGGCGCTGTCCGCCGCCGGTGCTGACGAGGCCGACGCCGGCCACCTGGGAGATCTTCTGGGCCAGTCGCGTCTCGGCCAGATCGCGCACTTCGGTGAGCGGCAGGGTCTTCGACGTCAGAGCCAGGGTCAGGATCGGCGCATCGGCCGGGTTCACCTTGGCATAGATCGGCGGCGCCGGCAGGTCCGAGGGCAAGAGGTTGCCCGCCGCGTTGATCGCGGCCTGGACCTGCTGCTCGGCGATGTCGAGGGCGAGATCCAGGCTGAACTGCAGGGTGATGACGGAGGCGCCGGCCGAGCTCTGCGACGTCATCTGGTTGAGGTTGGCGAGTTGTCCGAACTGCCGCTCCAGCGGCGCCGTCACCGCCGAGGTCATCACCTCGGGGCTGGCGCCCGGATAGAAGGTCTGGATCTGGATCGTCGGGTAGTCGACCGACGGCAGGGCCGAGACCGGCAGGTTCAGGTACGACACCATCCCGACGAGCAGGATCGCCAGCATGAACAGCGTGGTGGCGACGGGCCGCAGGATGAAGAGGCGGGACGGATTCATCGGCTCATTGCGCCTCGGCCGGCCGCTGCCGGCGGCGCTCGCGCTTCTGGCTCTCGGGCGCGACGGCATCCGCCTTGGCGGCGTCGGGCTTGGCCCCCTCCGTCACCGGCGCGGCGGCCGGCGTGCTCTGAGCCTCCGCCGGCGCGCCCCGACCACCGGCCGGCTTGCCCTGCACATCGGCCGCATGATCGCGGTGCGGGGCGCTCCGGGCCTTGCCGGCCTCCTCGGTGATGCGCACCGGTGCGCCGTCGCGCAGGCGGTCGGTCCCGTCCACGACCACGCGGTCGCCGATGTTCAGTCCCTCGGTCACCACCGTACGGGGGCCATCCGCCTCGCCGAGCTTGATCGGGCGGACGACGACCTTGTCGTCGCCCTGCAGCAGGTAGACGTAGGTGCCCGGCGTCCCGCGCAGGATCGCCGCCGTGGGGACGATCGGGGCGTCGCGCACGGTATCGACGACGAGCTTGGCGTTGACGAACTGGTTCGGAAACAGGGCGTCGTCCTGGTTCTCGAAGATCGCGCGCAGCTTCACCGTTCCGGTGGTGGTGTCGATCTGGTTGTCCACCGTGTCGAGGACGCCGGTGGCGATCACGTTGGTGTCGCCCCGGTCGTAGGCCGTGACGATGAGCTTGGCGCCCGACCGCACGCGGCGCATCACCCGCGCGACGTCGTCCTCCGGCAGGGTGAAGACCACCGAGATCGGATGCAGTTGGGTCACAACCACGATGCTGGTCGAGGCCGCCGTGATGTAGTTGCCCTGGTCGATCTGCCGCAGGCCGACGCGGCCTTCCACCGGCGAGACGATGCGGGTGTAGGTGATGTTGAGCTTCTGCTGGTCGACCAGGGCCTGGTCGGCCGCCACCGTGCCCTCGTTCTGCTTCACGAGGGCCCCTTGCGTGTCGACGTTCTGCTTCGAAATCGAATCCTGCTGGGAAAGCCGCTGAAAACGGGCGAGATCGAGCTTCGAGTTCTGCAGCAGGGCCTGATCGCGCATCAACTGGCCCTGATACTGGGCGAGCTGGGCCTCGTAGGGGCGCGAATCGATCTGGGCGAGGAAATCGCCTTTCTTCACGGTCTGGCCCTCGCGAAAGCCGATCTCCGTGAGGTAGCCGCTGATCTGCGAGCGCACCGTGACGGTGGCGAGGGGCGTGACCGTGCCGAGGCCGGCCAGCACGATCGGGACGTCGCCCGCCGCGACCGTGGCGATGCCCACCGCCTGAGCCGGCTCGCCATGGCCGCCGCGTCCACCCGCTCCCTTGCCGCGCCCGGACGTGGCGGCGACCTGGGTCTCCGTTTTCGGCGCGAGGTAGAAGCGGTATCCGGCGTATCCGCCCCCCGCCAGGATCAGGAGAAGGACGAACCAGAGCCCCGCCCGGCTGCGACGGGCCGGTGGTGCGGTGCGCGACTCGCGCGGCAGCACATCGCCCGGGCGCGCGTCGTCCCGGAGCGTCCCGGGGTATTCGCGCGCTGTCTCGGTGCGGATGGGAGAGGTTTCGTTCATGGCCTGACGATCATGGCGTGTTGCGGACGGCGTTGCGAGCGGAAGAACCGGCAGGCTCTCACGAGACCAACGGCCGCCGGCGCAACGCAATCCCGGTCCCCATGCCCGGTCGGCGCATGTCCGATCGACGCTTGGCCAGCCGGTGCTCGGCCAGTCGATGCTTGGCCGGATCGGCAGGAGCTGCCGATGGGGAGGACATAAGGTCCATGGGCGCTCCGGGACAGGATCGAGCGACGCCGCACCCTGCGCCCCGCATCGGCGGGTCTCGCCCGACCCTGGATCTGCTCCAAGCGAAACTCGACCCCGGCCGGTCCCAGGTCTCGAAGGCGGTCGCGGCACGGCATGGAAGACGCTCTAGGGAACCAATGCGACTCCAGTGCGGCCTTCGCGTTTCCACCGTATTGCTGTCACGCCGGCACCCGGAAATCCCTGCCGAGACGCGCCCGGTTACGCGGCCAGCCCTCCGACAGACGAGAAAAGGCCGCCGCTGGGGGAAGCGACGACCTCTTCTTGGGAAGGACCGGAGCGGCGACGACACGTGCACGGAACGAGGGGGCGAAGTCCCGCGCTGGCAATCACCGCTCCAGCCGTGAGTCGAGAGTTACGTGATGGCTGATGAAAGTCAACAATCGTCAGGCCACCCGCCCGGAGGTGGTTCGGGCCGCGTGCGAGGACGCACATTTCACCGGGGCGAAGGGGCGTGCTACGCCACGGCTTGCCGCGCCGTTCCCCTTCCCCGAACCCCCGCTCTCCATGAATCCCGTCCTCGCCGATCTGCCGACGACCATCTTCACGGTGATGTCGGGCCTCGCCCGCGACCTCGGCGCGATCAATCTGGGTCAGGGCTTCCCGGACGATCCGGGACCGGAGGATGTCCGGCGCAGGGCCGCCGAGGCCGTGCTGCACGGCGACAATCAATACCCGCCGATGATGGGCTTGCCCAACCTGCGCCGGGCGATCGCGGCGCATTACGCGCACCACCAGGGGCTGGATCTCGAGCCGATGGCGGAGGTGATGGTAACGTCGGGGGCCACCGAGGCCATCGCCGCCGCCCTGTTCGCCCTGATCGCGCCGGGTGACGAGGTCGTGCTGTTCGCCCCCCTCTACGACGCCTACCTGCCGCTGGTGCGCCGGGCCGGCGGCGTCGCGCGTATCGTGCCGCTCCAGCCCCCGCAGTTCCGCCTCGACGCGGACGCCCTGGCGGACGCCTTCTCGGATCGGACGAAGCTCGTCGTCCTGAACAATCCGCTCAATCCCAGCGCCACGGTCTTCGGACGGGAGGATCTGGCGCTCCTCGCCTCCTTCTGCACTCGGCACGACGTGGTGGCGGTCTGCGACGAGGTCTGGGAGCATATCGTCTTCGACGGCGCACGACATTGCCCGCTGATGGCGCTCCCGGGCATGCGCGACCGGACCGTGAAGATCGGCTCGGCCGGCAAGATCTTCGGCCTGACCGGCTGGAAGGTCGGCTTCGTGATGGCGGCGCCGGCCCTGCTGCGGGTGGTGGCCAACGCCCACCAGTTCCTCACCTTCACGACGCCGCCCGCCCTGCAGGAGGCGGTGGCCTACGGGCTCGCCAAGGACGACGCCTACTTCACCGGCATGCGCGCGCGCTTCGCCGCCTCCCGCGACCGCCTGTCGGCGGGCCTCGCCGAACGCGGCTTCCGGGTGCTGCCTTCCCACGGCACCTACTTCCTTACCGTCGACCTCGCGCCCCTCGGCTGCGACGACGACGTCGCGTTCTGCGACGACCTGGTGCGCCGGCACGGCGTCGCCGCGATTCCGATCAGCGCCTTCTATCCGGATGCGTCCGTGCGCCACCTCGTGCGGCTCTGTTTCGCCAAGGCCGACGACGTCCTCGACCGGGCCCTCGACCGGCTCTCCACCGTCGCGCGGCAGGCGGCCTGATGGGCGGGTTCGCAGGGGCGGCGCTTGCGGGCGCACGGGACCGGGGCCACATCCCGACGCATGACCACGCCGCGCCCTTCCCCCAGGCTGGACTTGCCCCGGAGCCCGACCATGGACTTCACCCAGACCGCCGGTGCCACGACCCGCTTCCGACCCAAGGCGGACGACCGCGAGGCGACGCTGCTGCGCCTGGAGGCGTTCGCACACCTCATGGATTCGGCCTTCGTGATCCCCGGCATCAACCGGCGGGTGGGCCTCGACGCCCTGGTGGGTCTCGTCCCGGTGGTGGGCGACGTCGCCGGCATGCTGCTGGCCTCCTACATCGTGGTGGAGGCGCGCCGGCTCGGGGCGCCGCGCTGGCTCATCGCCCGGATGGCCTTGAACATCGCGGCCGACGGGGCGCTCGGTGCCGTGCCCCTGGCAGGCGACCTGTTCGATGCGGCGTTCAAGGCCAACCGCCGCAACGTGCGCCTGCTGCGGCGTCACCTCGAGCGGCATGGCGGCTTGCGCCCGAACGAGATCGAAGGCACGGCGACGCACATCGACGGCTGAGATCCGACGCACAGGGGGGCGCCCGATGAACGAGGTCGCGCGTCCCGACAGCGCCCGGGCAGTCGCCCTGCCCCAGCCGGGTCGGGGCCTCTCGCCCTTGAACCGGCGGCGGCTCGCCAATTTCCGGCGCAATCGACTGGGCTACTGGTCGTTCCTGATCTTCACGGCCCTGTTCGTCACGAGCCTGTTCGCCGAGTTCATCGCCAACGACCGGCCGCTGGTGGTCTCGTACAAGGGCGAGATCCTGTTCCCGGTGGTCATCGACTACCCGGACGAGAAGTTCGGCGGCTTCTATGCCCGGCCCAACTACCGCTCGGCGGAGACGCGCAAGGAGATCGCCGACAACGGCTGGGCGATCTGGCCGCCGATCCCCTATTCCTACGACACGATCATCGATGGCCTGCCGACCCCCTCCCCCTCGCCCCCGACCTGGATGCTGACGGAGGCCCAGTGCCAGAACGTCGGCAAGTCCTGCTCCGAACTCGAGACGCACTGGCTCGGGACCGACAACACCACCCGCGACGTGCTGGCGCGCATCATCTACGGCTTCCGCATCTCGGTGCTGTTCGGGCTGATCCTCGCCCTGATCTCCTCGGTGATCGGGGTGATCGCCGGGGCGGTGCAGGGCTATTTCGGTGGCTGGGTCGACCTCGCCCTGCAGCGCTTCATCGAGGTCTGGAGCGGCATCCCGACCCTCTACCTGATCATCATCATCTCGGCCTTCATCGAGCCGGGCTTCTTCGTGCTGCTGGGCATCCTGCTGCTGTTCTCGTGGGTGTCCCTCGTCGGAGTCGTGCGCGCGGAGTTCCTGCGGGCCCGCAACTTCGAGTACGTGCGCGCCGCCCGGGCGCTGGGCCTCTCGAACATCCGCATCATGAGCCGCCACCTCCTGCCCAACGCGATGGTGGCGACGCTGACCTTCCTGCCCTTCATCCTCAACGGATCGATCGGGACGCTGACCTCCCTCGACTTCCTCGGCTTCGGCCTGCCCCCCGGCTCGGCCTCGCTGGGCGAATTGCTGGCCCAGGGCAAGGACAACATCCAGGCCCCCTGGCTCGGACTGAGCGGCTTCTTCGTGGTGGCGGTGATGCTGAGCCTGCTGGTCTTCGCCGGCGAGGCCGTGCGCGATGCCTTCGACCCGCGAAAATCCTTCGCCTGACAGCCGTTTGCCGCCGCGGCGGGGAGCCTGAGAGAGCTCTTCAGAGCGGGCGCTGGCGACCGCCGTCGAGCAGCCAGCCCCTGGCACGGAGGAGCAGGGCCGGCCGGACCCGGGCGACGTCGTCGCCATCGACAAGGGGGGAGGCCGCGAGGGCGGTGAGGTAGGCCTGTTCGCTGGGCCGGCAGGTGCGCAGGGCCGCGTCGGCGGCGATGACCCGGCTGGAGAGGACGACCTCAAGGGCGAAGTTGCGGTTGAGGCAGGCGCGCCAGGAGGCGTGGCGCTCGGCCACGCTCGGAGCCTCCTGCGCCGCCGCGGACGCGACGAGCAGCATCAGCAAAGCGGGCGCAGCGGCGGTGCGGAGGTGATGGTGGAACGTCATGGCGGGGTATCCCGGAGCGGGATCACCCTTGCGCCGCCACGCTTAACCGCCCCTTAAAGGATCGGATTGTCCACGATCCCACACGGGGACAGCGTCAGCGGTTGGCGGTGGTGACGGGCGAGGCGGCCCGGCCCAGGGACACCCAGGCGACGGCATCCTGGCTCTCGCGCTTGATGAAGGTGTAGCCGGTCTGACGCCAGGGCAGGATCGTGCTGGTCTTGTTGTCGAGGATGAGGTCGCCGCGATCCGTGATCAGGGTCAGAACGGCGTGTCCCTCGCCCTTCTCGTCGATCACGACCGTCATCCGCATCGCGCGGCGCGGCAGCCCGGCCTCGGCCAGGAGCTTGCGCTTTAGGAGCTGGAAATCCTCGCAATCGCCCGAGCCGTCCTCGGCGAGGTCCCAGCGGTCCGCGACGCGCAGGTGGTCCATGTCGGTGACGGCGACGAGGGACTTGTTTACCCGGCGGTTGACCGAGACGATGGTGTTCCAGATCGTCGGCGTCAGGGTGATCTGAGCCGGCTCGGCGCCGTTCACCGCACACTCCGTCGCGTAGGCGGCGCAGAAATCGACCCAGGCGGCGATCGGGCGGGTCTGGGCGCCGGCGCTGATGGCGCTCGGGACGGTGGGCAGGGCTGCCAAGGTCTGCGCCTCCGCCCCCGACAGGGCGGCGAGGCCCGCGAACAGCGTCGCGGCGCCGAAGGCGGCGAAGCGGGTCGTCAGAGCCGAGAACCGCTGGGAAAACCCGTACCGCATGACCGCCCTTGGCCCCGTTAAGCTTCTGTTAACGAATGTCCCACGGCCGGCGTTGCACCACAATCGGCGGGTTAAGAAAAGGTTAACGGTGTGGATGGCGGCGCTTCGGTTCGTCGTCATGGCGTTCGGTCGACGCACCGATCCACCGCGACACGCCCGAGATCGGCGGCGGGAACGACGCCGTCCCCGTACGGCCGCGCAGCATTGCCGGACTGAATTTCATCGCGTGTCCGTGTTGCGGTCGAGGATTGTTTTTCCGGACGCCGAACAATCTCTGGTCGATCTGCATGCGACGGAGTCTCGGCTGGTCTCGCACGCCTCAACTGTCCCGGGGTCGGGCGGAGGGACGCTTGTCACCGGATGAGGAGGCCCCATTTCCACCCGCGAGGGCGCAATCAGACCGAGACGACGAGACTTCGATGATTGAGGCAGATCGACCCTTCCGGACCGCCCGGCTGGCCACGGCGCGGCTGGCGCTCGCCGCAGCCCTGGCGGCCGTGATGATCCCCGCCGCTCGGGCGCAGGAGATGCCCTACGTGAACCCGGAGAGCGGGACGTTCCTGATCCATGGCAATTACTGCGGACCGGGCAATCGCAGCCCGCGCCCGCCCATCGATGCCCTCGACCTCGCCTGCATGCATCATGACATCTGCTCGCCACCACGTGGGCAGATTGCCACCTGTGCCTGCAACGACCGCCTGCACGCGGAGGCCGAGGCGGTGTCGGCGGATTCGCGTCAGCCGCAGGGCCTGCGCGACACGGCCGGCTTCGTCGCCGACACCGCCCTCGCCCTGCCCTGCCGCTGACGCCATGCCCCGAGGCGCACCGCCCGCCTCGGGTTCCTGTTGGCCTTAGGCCTGGGGCAGGTCCGGCGTGATGCCGAGGTTGGACAGGCCCTCTTCGAGAAGGTCGCCCGCATTGGGGATGCCGAGGATCTCGTGGGCGGCCCCTTCGCCGACCGCCTCGCGCTCGCGGGCGAAGCGTACCGCCTCGGACCATTCCTCGGGCTCCATGTCGCCGCGCCCGATATAGAGGAGCGCCAGGAGGTCGGCGCGCTCGTCGTCGTTGAGGGCGCCGATCATCGACCGCAATTCTTCCTCAGTGGCGTCGTCCGTGCCCGAGACGAGCACGTCGGTGGCCCCGTCATCGGTGGGGTTGGAGCCGGAATCGGGGTCGGTCGCCCCTTCCTTCACATCGACGGCGCGCACGCGCAGGATGATCTCGGTGACCTTGTCGACGGCGATGTCCATGAACGCATTCCCGCTTCGGCGGCCGCCGGCAGCGGCGGTCCTGAGCAGCGACAACGGGCCAAGCCCGATCCGGTTCGCGCCGACCGCGTCCGGCCGACACCGATGACGCGCTGGATCGGGGGTCTCGACGGGTGCCGTGGGGCCTGGGCCGGGGTCCTTCTCGACCTCGACGACCCCGCCCGCTTCCGCGCCGTACGCGTCGCTCGGCCGGTCGACCTCCTCGACGGTCCCGAGGCGCCGATCCGCGTGGGGATCGACTGTCCCATCGGTCTGGAGGCACACGTGACCGGCGGTGGACGAAGTGCCGATCGGGCAGCACGCGCCGTCCTGGGTGCCGGACGGGCCAGCGTGTTTCCGGTGCCGGCTCGCGCAGCGGTCTATGCGGCGACCTACGAGGACGCGAAGGCGCTGTCGCGGGCGCGCAGCACGCCGCCCTTCGCGCCCTCGATCCAGTGCTGGAACATCCTGCCTGCCATCCGGGCGGTCGATGGGCTGCTGCGCGCCCGCCCGGATCTCATGGCGCGCCTTCACGAGGTCCATCCCGAGATCGTGTTCCGCTGCCTCAACGGCGGACGTCCCCTGGCGGCGGGCAAGAAGGGCCCGGCACGCCAGGCGGGCCTTTCCGAACGCCGCGCCCTGCTCGGACGCGCCGGCCTGCCCGAGGGCCTGATCACGGGACGGCCATCCGGGGTCGGTGCCGACGACCACCTCGATGCGCTGGCCGCCCTCGTGGTCGCCCGCGATCTCGCCGAGGGCCGTGCCCGCCCCCTGCCCGATCCGCCCGACCGGGACGGCGAGGGCCTTCCCGTCGCGATCTGGATGCCGGCCGATCCGCCGGGCCACCCCCTGGCCGCCAGCGAAATCCCTGCTAGATCGGGGAGCTGAAGCGGGGCGGCGGGAATGGACATGAGGCAGGATCTGACCGTTCGCGACATCGCCCGGGCGCTGGTGTTCGATCCCGATCACCGCCTGTTGCTCATCGCCTACGAGTCCGTGCGCCCGATCGATCCGAACAAGCCGGAAGACCGCACCTTCTGGTTCATGCCCGGGGGCGGGCTGGAGGCCGGCGAGACGCATGTGGAGGCCTGCCGGCGCGAACTGTCCGAGGAAATCGGCGTGGCGGATGCCGAAATCGGGCCGCAGGTCGCGTCCTGCGACGGCCCCTTCCACCTGTTCCGGACCTCCCGCTACGCCCGCGAGCGCTACTTCGTCGTCCGCCTGCCCAACGCGACCGTGGACACGAGCCGCCTGGCCGAGACCGAGGACAACCCCGTCCTCGGCACCCGCTGGTGGACGCTGGCCGAACTCGCGTCCACCTCCGAGCGCATCGAGCCGAGGGGGCTGGTCGAGGTCGCCCGCGACATCGTTGCCGGGACGATACCGGCGGCGCCAGTCGTCCTAAACTGGCGGGAGCAACCGTAGCCATCCGGCGCGCCACGCGTTGGCGCGCCTTCCACGACACCCATGAGCGAGGATCAACCCATGTTTCCAGAGACGCTGAAGGCCGGCTACCGCTCCTTCATCGACGGACGCCTGACCGACGAGGCCAAGCGCTACGCCAAGCTCGCCGAGGGCCAGAGCCCCGAGGTCCTGATGATCAGCTGCTGCGACAGCCGCGTCTCGCCGGAGGTGATCTTCGATACCGGACCGGGTGAACTCTTCGTGATCCGCAACGTCGCCAACATCGTCCCCCCGCACGAGACCGGCGGCGATTATCACGGCACTTCGGCGGCGATCGAGTTCGCGGTGGAGGGCCTGGAGGTCAAGCACATCGTGGTGCTGGGGCACGCCACCTGCGGCGGCATCAAGGCCTACGCCAACCCCGCCAAGCCCCTCTCGAAGGGTGACTTCATCGGCAAGTGGGTCTCCCTGGTCGAGCCCGCCGCCAGCAAGGCCGGCGACACGGAGGCCCCGGACTACCTGACCCGCCTCGAATACGCGATGGTCGCGCAGAGCCTCGAGAACCTGATGACATTCCCGTTCGTGCGCAAGCGAGTGGAAGGCGGGCAGCTGACCCTGCACGGGGCCCACTTCGGCATCGCGCGCGGTGAATTGCTCCTGCGCGACCCCGAGACCGGCGCGTTCAAACCCGCCATCGACCAGGCGGGACGCAGCCTGAGCCCGGCTTCAATGATCGGCTGCGCCGAGGCGTAAGCCCGCCCTGGAACGAAAAAGGACGCCAAGCCCCGAGGCTTGGCGTCCTTCTCGATCGTTGCACCACGCCGGGCGATGAAGCCCGACGTGGTACTGGTACGGTTCAGCGGGCGCCCGGAAGGCTCTGCGCCATCTGGTAATGGGCCTGCAGGACCGGCAGGGCCTGCTCCGCATGGGCGCGCAGGGCCGGGTTCGGGCCCGAAGCGGCGTAGGAGCGGAACATGCCAATGGTCATTTCGTGCGACTGGACCTGCATGCGGCCGTAGAGACGGTCGAAGCGCGGACCGGCGGGCGTCTGCGACAGCTCAGCGAGCATGGCCTGCTGCTGCGGGTTCGGCTGGATGATGGTGGTGCCGGCCGTGGTGTCCACGTCGCCGCGCAGGGCCTGGTTGCCCGTCGCCGCGCCGCGGGCCGCGCCCGAACCGATCCCCTCGACGCCCCCGATGGGACCGCCGCTCAGGGTGCCGCCCACTGCGCCGGCGGCGGCGCCCGTGGCCGCACCGACCGCACCTCCCGCGACCGCGAGCGGGGCGGTGATCAGGCCGCCGAGACCCTCGTTGCCGCGCACCGCGGCGTAGTTGTTCTCGCCACCGGCCAGCGCGACGTTGGCGGCGCGGTGGTCACGGATTGCATCGCGGGCGAAACGCAGCACCTGCGGGTTGCGGCTCTTGTTGATCGCAATCTGGCTCGACTGAATCTCGAAGGCGTTGGCCTGCATGGCGTCCATGCGGAAATCGCCCATGCTCTGCGCGAAGGCGGGAGCGGACAGGGCGGTCATCAGGGCGGTGAGAGCGAGAGTTTTCTTGATCATGTGTTCCTCAAATCCGGCGAGACAGTGCAGCTCGAACGCGCAAAGCTATTTCTTGTCGACGCGAAGCCCGCCTGTCACGGTTGGGGGGCCAACGAGAAAGTTCCGAATGGGTTCCCAACTTGGACAAAGTCTTTTCTGAGCTTTTCCCGAAAGCGACTGACCTTTGAAATGGCCAAGCTTATCGATCGATTAGTCGGTGTGCCGTGCCTCTTGGTTTGGCGACGCAGAGGCCTCGGGAAAACTTCAGGCGGCCTCGGCCATCCTGTTTTCCGGGACCGCGTTTCGCACTAGCTTGGCCCATCGTGCCGCTGCGAGGAAGGCTCCCGATGAAGACCCTGCTCGTTCCCGTCGCGTCCCACGACGCCCTGCCCTCGGTCTTCGAGACCGCGATCCTCACCGCCCGCCGGTTCGGCAGCCTCATCGAGGGCGTCTCCCTGCGGCCGGCCCTGGCCGAGTACGTTCCCGTCGACATGGTCGGCGGCATGACCTGGCTCCGTGACGAGGAGGCCGACAAGGTCGAGGCCGAGCGCGCCGGGCGGCAGTTCATCGACTTCATGACCCGGGCAGGCCTGCCGCTCGCGGCCGAGGGCCCGTGCAACCCGGAGGCCCTGGCCGCCGGTCCGCGCTACCGCTGGCGGGCCGACGTGCCGGCCGGCGACGGCTTCCTGGGCCAGTACGCGCGCCTGTTCACCGCCACGGTGGTGGGCCGGCCCGGCACGGAGGACGGCGCCCCGCGTATGACCACCTTCGAGACTGCCCTGTTCGAGAGCGGCCGTCCGATCCTGTTGGCGCCGCCGATCGCCCCGGCCACCCTGGGCGAGGCGATCCTGATCGCCTGGAACGGCTCCACCGAGACCGCCCGCGCCGTGGCCTTCGCAATGCCGTTCCTGCGGCAAGCCAAACGGATCCGCGTCATCAGCGTCGAGGGTGGGACGGTGCCGGGCCCGACCGCCGAGGAACTGGCCCGCGCCCTGGCCTGCGAGGGCATCGGCGCCGACTTCCGGGCCCATTCGGCCGGCCGGCGGACCCCGGGAGAGGTCTACCTCGCCGAGGCCGAAACCTTCGGGTGCGACCTCCTGATCAAGGGCGCCTACACCCAGAGCCGCCTGCGCCAGATGATCTTCGGCGGCCCGACGAGTCACCTCCTCGCCCATGCGGCGATCCCGATGCTGATGGCCCACTGATCGATCCGCATCGCGCGCAATTGACTTGCGCACGTAGAAGATCGGGAGCACCGTTCCGGCGGCCGGTTCGAACCGGTCGCCAGGAATCCTCTGCATGAAGTCGCTGACCCTTGTCCTCGCCCTGTCCGGCCTCGCTCTCGGCCTGCCGGCCATGGCCGACTCCCCCGTCGTCCGCATCCGAGGCACGATCGAGGCGGTGGACGGCACCAGCGTCACCATCAAGCCGCGCCTCGGCGCCCCGGTGCAGGTGAAGCTGGGCGACTCCGTCCGGGTCGCCACCGCCAACAGCGCCAAGATCAGCGACATCCAGCCCGACAGCTACATCGGGACCGCGGCCACGCCGCAGCCGGACGGAACCCTGAAGGCTCTCGAGGTCGCGGTGTTCGCGCCGAGCATGCGCGGGACCGGCGACGGCCACTATCCGTGGGATCTCGAGAAGGAAAACACCATGACCAACGGCGCGGTGGGGGCCCTCTCGGGGACCACCGACCGAACGATCCGGGTGACCTACAAGGGCGGCGAGAAGACCATCACGGTGCCGGAGGGCGTGCCGGTCGTGGCCCTCGCCCCCGGAGACGCCAGCAAGATCAAGCCGGGCGCCCGCGTGGTCGCCTTCACCAAGGCGGATGCCGGCGGCGTCGCGGTGGCCGACCGGATGATCGTGGGCGAGAACGGCACCGTCCCGCCGATGTGAGCGAAGGCGCAGCCAGCCCCATCGCCTGAAGACGCCCGGAACACCGGGTGGGGCGGCCGCTCCGCGCCCGTCCCCCAACACCCCAGGGAGAACGCCATGATGAAGACGCTGCTCACCGGCCTCACCGTCGGCCTCGCGCTCGCCACCGCGCCGGCGCGTGCCGCCGACGTGGTGCGCTACCGCGGCACCATCGAGTCGGTCGATGGTTCGACCGTCACGATCAAGCCCCGCATGGGCGAGACCAAGACCGTGGTCTTCGGGGACGACACCAAGATCCTGGCCGCCAGCACGGGCCAGCTCTCCGACATCAAGTCCGAGAGCTACATCGGCACCGCCGCGATCCCCCAGCCCGACGGCACCCAGAAGGCCCTGCAGGTGACGGTGTTCGCCTCCTCCCTGCGCGGCACCGCCGACGGCCACTATCCGTGGGATCTCGGCTCCAACTCCACCATGACAAACGGTGCCATCGGCAGCCTGTCCGGCACCGAGGGCCGGACCCTGCTGGTCAAGTATCAGGGCGGCGAGAAGAAGGTCGTGGTGCCGCAGGACGTGCCCGTGACCCTGGTCGATCCGGGCGAGAAGAGCATCGTGGTTCCGGGCGCCAAGGTGGTGGCCTTCACCAAGGCGGGCGCGGACGGCAAGCTCAACGCCGCCGTCCTGATCGTCGGCCGCAACGGCACCGTCCCGTCGATGTGATCCCCTCCCCGGCCCCTCCGCGATCGCGGATGGGGCCGGGATTTCCATCCCCAAATCTCGAGGTCCCGTTGGCGATCGTCCCCGAAACACCGTCGCGCCTCGTGGTGATCCACCCGCTCGTGGTGCGGATCACCCACTGGATCAACGCCGTCGCGGTGTTCTGCATGCTGTTCAGCGGCTGGGCGATCTACAATGCCTCGCCGCTCTTTCCCTTCGTGTTTCCCAAATGGGCCACTCTCGGCGGCTGGCTCGGCGGCGCCCTCGCCTGGCACTTCGCCGCGATGTGGCTCTTCGCCCTCAACGGCCTCGCCTACCTCGCCTACGGACTCCTGGCCCGGCACTTCGCCACCAGCTTCCTGCCCCTGAGCCCGGGCGCGATCTGGCGCGACGCCCGCGCGGCCTTGCGACTGCGGCTGAGCCACCGGATCGGGCGCTACAACGCCGTCCAGCGCCTCGCCTACCTGATCGCCATCCTGCTCGGCCTCCTCCTCGTCGCCTCCGGCTGCGCCCTGTGGAAGCCCGTGCAGTGGCAGACCCTGGCCAACCTGTTCGGTGGGTATGAATGGGCGCGGCGGGTCCATTTCGGCGCCATGGCGGGTCTCGCCGGCTTCATCCTCCTGCACCTCGCCCTCGTGGTCATCGTGCCGAGCACGCTGCTGGCGATGATCACCGGGCGTGCCCGCATCACCGAGGAGACCTCCGCCTGATGTCCCGCGATCCCGAAACCGCCGCCCGCCTGAAGGCCCTGCGCAGGGACATCGCCCCGGACCTCGCCAGCCTGGAACGACGCATGCTCCTGCGGGGCGGCCTCTCGGTCGGCGCCCTGACGCTCCTGTCCGGCTGCGATCTCTCCACGGGGAGCAACGGCACCCTGGCCGACCGGGTGCTCTGGGCGATGTCGCGGGCCAACGACCAGGTCCAGCAATGGCTGTTCGACCCCACGACCCTGGCCCCCACCTACCCGGCCTCGATGATCGATACGCCGTTCCGCTTCAACGCCTTCTACCCGCCGGACAACATCCCGGAGATCGACGAGTCGACTTGGACGCTCGAGGTCTCCGGCCGGGTCGCCGACAAGACGCCCTGGACGCTGGCGAAGCTGCGCGCCCTGCCGCAGGAGAGCCAGATCACCCGGCACATCTGCATCGAGGGCTGGAGCCAGATCGGGCAGTGGAGCGGCGTGCCGCTGCGGACCTTCCTGGAACGGAGCGGCGCCGACCTGACCGCCAAGTATGTCGGCTTCAAATGTGCCGACCGCTATTACGGCAGCCTCGACATGCCGAGCGCCCTGCATCCCCAGACGATCCTGGCCCTCGATTTTGCCGGCCAGCCTCTCTCGCCCGAGTACGGCTATCCGCTCCGCGTACGGGTGCCGACGAAGCTCGGCTTCAAGAGCCCGAAGCACATCGCGGCGATCTTCGTGACCAACGATTATCCAGGCGGCTACTGGGAGGACCAGGGCTACAATTGGTTCAGCGGGATCTGAAGCAGGCCCTCGCATCGGCCACGGTTGCGCGCTACATCGCAGCGGCATGGAACCCGACTTCGCCCTCGACCCGCAGCTCGCCGCCGACACCGTGCACGTGGGCGACCTCGCCCTCTGCAGCGTCCTCCTCATGGACGATGCCCGCTTCCCCTGGCTGATCCTGGTGCCGCGCCGGGCCGGCGCCAGCGAGATCACGGACCTCGCGCCGGAGGATGCCCGAAGCCTGATGGATGAGATGCGGATCGCCACCGGGGTGATGCTGGCGCTGGCCAAGCCCGACAAGGTCAATGTCGCGGCCCTCGGCAACGTGGTGGCCCAGCTCCATGTCCACGTGATCGGGCGCTTCCACTCCGATCCGGCCTGGCCGAAGCCCATTTGGGGCATCGGCACCGCGACCCCCTACCCGCACCATGCCCGCGCCCAGATGATCGAGCGCATCGGCGCCCTGTTCGCGGCGGCCTGAGGCGATGGTCGATGCCTCGGGCCAGCTCGGCTACGTCCACAGCCGCCTCGTGCGCCACTCCGCCGAGAGCGCGTCCGCGATCCCCGACCTCGACGCGCCCGGCGCGCGGATCCTCGTCCTGGCCGGCGACCGCGTCGTACTGGCCGGCGACACGGCACTCCTGACGCCGGAGGCGGCCGCCCGGACGGGCCCGCGCAGCCTGACGCTCTATCTCGGCCGCCTGGACGGCGACCCGGTCTTCGCCGCCGCCGTTCCGGCGGAGCTGGCCGAGGGCCTCGAGGCCGATCCGGGATTCCGGACCAACGACCTGCGCAGCCTCGCCGGCGAGGGCCGGATCGCGCCCCATGAACTCGGGCTCCTCGCCACGGCGAAGTCGCTGCTCGGCTGGCATGCGCGCCACGGCTTCTGCGCCCAGTGCGGAGCGCCGACGACCCTCGCGGCCGGCGGCTACCGCCGCGAATGCACGGCCTGCGGGACGCATCACTTTCCCCGCACCGACCCCGTGGTGATCATGCTGATCACCCGGGGCGATGCCTGCCTGCTCGGGCGCTCGCCGCGTTTCCATGAGGGCATGTATTCCTGCCTCGCCGGCTTCCTGGAGCCCGGCGAGACCGTCGAGGACGCCGTGCGGCGCGAGACCTTCGAGGAGGTCGGCCTGACCATCGGCGCGGTGCGCTACCACGCCTCGCAGCCCTGGCCATTCCCGTCCTCGCTGATGATCGGCTGCGTGGCCGAGAGCCTCGACGCGACCATCACCCTCGATCCGGAGGAACT
The DNA here is from genome assembly GCF_059816145.1 of Methylobacterium sp. 001424705. Taxonomy (NCBI): domain Bacteria; kingdom Pseudomonadati; phylum Pseudomonadota; class Alphaproteobacteria; order Hyphomicrobiales; family Methylobacteriaceae; genus Methylobacterium; species Methylobacterium sp. 001424705. Next base: position 151,992 of record NZ_JCBANU010000004.1, read on the forward strand.
CGCCGACGCGCAATGGTTCTCGCGGGACACCGTCGCGGCGATGCTCGAGGGCCGCCATCCCGACGGCCTGACCACGCCGCCCCCCCTGGCGATCGCCAACCTCTTGATGCGGGCCTTCGTCGAAGGGCGGGCCTGAGGCCCCGCCCCGGCCGGCTCATCCCAGGACGCGGATCGGCGCCCCATCGAGGAAAGCACGGATGTCCTCCACGATCTCGGGGAAATAGGTGCGGTAGTTCCGCTCGGTCACGTAGCCGAGATGCGGCGTCGCCAGCACGTTGGGCAGGGTGCGCCAGGGCGAATCCGGCGGCAGCGGTTCAGTCTCGAAGACGTCGAGGCCGGCACCGGCGATCCGGTTCTCGGTGAGGGCGGCCAGGAGGGCGGCCTCGTCCACGATCGCGGCGCGGGAGGTGTTGATCAGGAACGCCTCGGGCCGCATCCGGCGCAGGGCCGCGTCGTCGACGAGGCCGCGGGTGCGCGCGCCGAGGACGAGGTGGATCGAGACCACGTCGCTCGCCGCCAGCAGCGCCGCCAGCGAGGGCGCGAGGGCGACGCCCTCGGCCGCGGCCCGCTCGGCCGTGAGATGGGGACTCCAGGCGCTGACCTCCATGCCGAAGGCCTGGCCGATCCGGGCGACCCGGGCACCCGTCTTGCCGAGACCGACGAGGCCGAGACGGCGGCCGGCCAGGTCGCTGCCGACGCTCGACTGCCAGGGTCCGCCCGTCCGCAGGGCCTGCACCTCCGGCACGAGGTGGCGGGCGAGCCCGAGGATCAGCGCCCAGGTCAGCTCCACCGGCGGCTCGGGGTGGCTGGCGGTGCCGCAGACCGTGACGCCGTGCGCCCGCGCGGCGGCCAGATCGATCGAGGCGTTGCGCATGCCGCTGGTGAGGAGGAGCTTCAGCTTCGGCAGCTGCGCGAAGAGGTCGGCCGGGAACGGCGTGCGCTCGCGCATCATCACGACGATCTCGCAGTCCCGGATCGCGTCGACCAGCGCCTCCCGCGACGCGAAGGTGGTCCGCAGGTCGCGCAGGGTTAGGCGGTCCGACAGCCCAGACCAGTCGGCCATGGTGGGGCCGACGCCCTGGTAATCGTCGAGGATCGCACAAGTGAGCATGGGACATCCTGTCAGGGGAGGACCGGGCTAACGCACAGCGAACAGCTTGGCCAGCCGCCCTCGAGACTTTGACTCCGCGACGCGAAACCGGCACCCCGGGATCCGAAACGATCACGATTCGTTCTCGACTGCAGACGGATGCAGCGGAGCCGGGAGGAAGATGGCGTCGATATCCGAACCGCCCGCCTATGCCGAGCTCGCCGTCACCACGAACTTCTCCTTCCTGCGCGGGGCCTCGCATCCCGGCGAGATGGTGGGGCAGGCCGCCGAGCTCGGGCTCCACGCCATCGGCATCGCCGACCGCAACACCCTGGCGGGCGTGGTACGGGGCCATGCCGAGGCGAAGCGGCGCGCCGCTGCCGGCGAGCCCGGCATCCGCTTCCTGCCCGGCGTGCGCCTCGTGACGCGAGAGGGCTTCGAAGCCGTGGCCTACCCGATGGACCGGGCCGCCTATGGCCGCCTGTGCCGGCTCCTCACCCTCGGCAACCGCCGCTCCGAGAAGGGCCAGTGCCGGTTCGATTTTTCGGAGCTCCTGGCTGCCAGCGAAGGCCAGATGCTCATCGCGGTTCCGCCGGAGCGGCTGGGCGAGGACGACCCCTTCCTCGGCCATGTCCGCCAGCTCGCCGCCGAGGCCCCCGGCCGGGTCACCCTGGCGGGGAGCCACCGCCGGCGCGGCGACGAGCGTCGCCGCCTCGGCCGCCTGGCCGCCTGGGGCGAACGCCTGGGCGCCCCCCTGGTGGCGGTCTCGGACGCGCTCTACCACCACCCGGACCGGCGTCCCCTGCAGGACATCGTCGCCTGCATCCGCGAGGGCTGCACCCTGGCGGCTGCGGGCTATCGCCTGGAGGCCAATGCGGAGCGCCACCTGCGGCCGGCGGCCGAGATGGCGCGCCTCTTCGCCGAGCATCCCGAGGCCCTGGCCCGCACGATCGAGATCGCGGAGACCTGCAGCTTCTCCCTCGACGAACTGACCTACGAATACCCCGACGAGCCGGTGCCGCCGGGTTTCACCGCACAGGGCTATCTGACCGACCAGGTGATGAAGCGCGCCCAATGGCGCTATCCCGACGGCATTCCCGAACAAATCGTGAACACGATCCAGGATGAGCTGCGGCTCATCGAGAAGATGAACTATGCGCGCTACTTCCTCACCCTGTTCGACATCGTCGAGTTCGCGCGCAAGCGGGGCATCCTGTGCCAGGGGCGCGGCTCGGCGGCCAATTCCGTGGTCTGCTACTGCCTCGGCATCACGGCGGTCGACCCCACCGAGATCCGGCTGCTGTTCGCCCGCTTCATCTCGGAGAACCGGGCCGAGCCCCCCGACATCGACGTCGACTTCGAGCACGAGCGTCGCGAGGAGGTGATCCAGTACCTCTACGACCGCTACGGCCGCGACAGGGCTGCGATCTGCGCCACGGTGATCCACTACCGCCCGCGCAGTGCCATCCGGGAGGTCGGCAAGGTCCTCGGGCTGCCCCCCGACATCACCGGTGTGATGGCCGACACGGTCTGGGGCTCCTGGGGCAAGGACCTGCCCGACGCGCATATCCGGCAGGCCGGGCTCGACCCGGACAATCCGCGTATCCGGCAGGCGCTGGAACTCGCCCACGCGCTGATCGGCTTCCCGCGCCACCTGTCGCAGCATGTGGGCGGCTTCGTACTGACGCGCGGACGCCTCGACGAGACCGTGCCGGTGGGCAACGCCGCCATGGCGGACCGCACCTTCATCGAATGGGACAAGGACGACATCGACGTCCTCGGCCTGATGAAGGTCGACGTGCTGGCGCTCGGCATGCTGAGCTGCCTGCGCCGGGGCGTGGATTTCCTGGCACGCGATTACGGGCACGACTATCCGACGCTGGCCGACCTGCCGCGCGCGGACGAAGCCACCTACGCGATGCTGGCCAGGGCCGATTCGGTGGGCGTGTTCCAGGTCGAGAGCCGGGCGCAGATGTCGATGCTCCCGCGCCTGAAGCCGCGGGAATTCTACGACCTCGTGGTGCAGGTGGCGATCGTCCGGCCGGGGCCGATCCAGGGCGACATGGTCCACCCGTACCTGCGCCGCCGCCAGGGGATCGAACCGGTCGAATACCCCTCCCCCCATCCCGATCACGGGCCGGCGAACGAACTCGAGAGCGTGCTCAAGCGGACCTATGGCGTGCCCCTGTTCCAAGAGCACGCCATGCAGATCGCCATCACCGCCGCCGGCTTCGAGCCGCACGAGGCCGACGGCCTGCGCCGAGCCATGGCCACCTTCCGGCACAACGGCCAAATCGTGAACTTCCGCACCAAGTTCGTCGAGGGCATGGTGACGCGCGGATACCCGCGCGACTTCACCGAACGCTGCTTCAAGCAGATCGAGGGCTTCTCCACCTACGGCTTCCCCGAGAGCCATGCGGCGAGCTTCGCCCTGCTGGTCTACGCCTCGGCCTGGATGAAGTGCCGGCATCCCGACGTCTTCCTCGCCGCGATCCTCAACTCCCAGCCGATGGGCTTCTACCAGCCGGCGCAGCTCGTGCGCGACGCTCGCGCCCACGGGGTCGAGGTGCGCGGCGTCGACGTCAATGCGAGCGATTGGGACTGCACCCTCGAACCGGCCCTGGAGCCCCCGCCCCTCGGCGTCCCGCGGCGCTTCGCCGTGCGCCTCGGCCTGCGCCAGGTGAGCGGGGTGCCGCAGGCCGCCATGCACCGCCTCGTGGCTTTGCGGGGCAACGGCTATGCCAGCATCGAGGGCCTGCAGGCGGCCCTCGCCCTGCCCCGCAATGCCCTGGAGCGGCTGGCGGAGGCGGATGCGTTCCGCTCCCTCGATCTCGACCGGCGGGCCGCCCTCTGGGCGGTGCGGACCCTGGAGGGCACCTCCGCCCGCAAGGCGGCCCTGCGGACCGACGGCGACCGGCGGGCGCATCTCCTCGACACGCCGATGCCGCTCTTCGCCTTCCATGCCGATGACGGGCTGTTCCGGGCCGAACCCGCCGTGGCCCTGCCCGCCCTGGCGGCCTCGGAGCACGTGGCGGAGGACTACGCCGCCACCGGCCTCTCCCTGAAGGGCCACCCGGTGGCGTTCTTCCGGACGCGGCTCGCCCGGATCGGCGCGATCCCGGCTCGCGACCACCACGACGGGTCCCGCGTGGCGAACAATGCCCGCGTCACCGTGGCGGGGCTCGTCCTCACCCGGCAGCGGCCGGGCACGGCGCGCGGGACGGTGTTCCTGACCCTGGAGGACGAGACCGGGATCGCCAACGTCATCGTCTGGCGCGACGTGTTCGAGGCCAACCGCGCGACCGCCATGGGTGCCCGCTTCCTGGCGGTGCGCGGCCGGGTGCAGCGCCAGGGCCTCGTGGTGCACCTCCTGGCCGAACAGTTCCGCGACCTCTCGTCCGCCTTGCGCGACCTGCGCGCCGGCGGCCTGCGGCTACCGCCCGAGACCACCGATTTCGGCGCCCCGGAGGATCGACGAATTTACCGCAGCCGCGATTTTCATTGAGGCCGAATCGCGACTACGGGCCGAACCCGCTGGCCACTCGGCCTGCCCAAGACTAGAGCTGTTCCAAACCTCGACGAGACCCACGACGCTGCCCCACTCATCGACACACGCCCCCTGGTGGAAAGGCTGGCAGGTCGTGCATGCGACCGAGCGCCTGCGCGCGCGCGCGTGGCTGGGCGAGGGGGCCGCCCTGACCGCTTCGGCCCTCGCCCTCGGCCTGCGCTTCGCCCTCGACGACATCCTGCCGCCGGGCTTTCCCTACCTGACGTTCTTCCCGGCCGTGATCCTCACGACCTTCTTCTTCGGCCTGCGGCCCGGCATCACCTGCGCGGCCCTGAGCGGCTTCGCCGCCTGGTACTTCTTCATCCCGCCCGCCAGCACCTTCCTCATCGACGGGCCGACCGCCCTGGCCTTGTGCTTCTACGTGTTCATCGTCGCGGTCGACATCGCGCTGATCCACGTCATGCACCGGGCGGGCGAGCGGCTGCGCACCGAACGGCAGGTCTCGGCGGGGCTCTACGAGCAGCAGCGCACGATGTTCCAAGAGCTGCAGCACCGGGTCGCCAACAACATGCAATTCGTGGCCGCCCTGCTGACCCTGCAGAAGCGCAAGGTCGGCAACGATCCGAAGGCGGCGCTCACCGCCCTCGACGAGGCCCGGGTGCGGCTGGAGACGATCTCGCGGATCCATCGGCGCCTGTACGACCCGAGCAGCATCGAGCGCCCGGTGGGGCAATACCTCAAGGAGCTCTGCACCGATCTCCTCGACGCCACGGGCGCCCAGAACATCGTCTGCCTCGTCGACACGCCGCCCCTGCGGTTCGATCTCACCCAGCTCACCACCCTGTCGCTCCTCGTGGTCGAGGTGGTGACCAACGCCCTGAAGCACGCCTTCCCGGACGGGCGGCGGGGCACCATCACGATCCAGCTCGAGCAGCTCGATGCGGAGCGCCTGCAGCTCGTCATCGCCGATGACGGGCGCGGCATGCCGGCGGATTTCGACCCGGACGCCACGCGCAGCCTCGGCTTCCGCATCGCACAGGGCCTCGCCGGACAGCTCGGCGGCCAGCTCACCTACAGCAACGAGGGCGGCACGGTGGTCCGCCTCGCCTTCACGCCCTGAGGGGCCTCACCTCCCCGGACAGCCCGACCATGCGATTGCGCAGCGCCCTCCTCCCCCTCCTCCTCGGCGCGAGCCTGCTCGGACCCGGCCTCGCATGGGCCGACGCGTGCGACGACCTCGCCGCCCGGATCGCCAGCGCCATGGGTGGAAAGGTCGGCCGGCGCACCGGCCCCAGCATCGACCTGCGGGTCCCCGGCGGCCTGAAGCTCGACCTGACCTGCCGGGCGGAGCCCATCGTGCAGGCCGCCTCCTCCGACCCGACGCCCTCGGCCGCCTACTTCGCCGATCTCGCCCTGGCGGCCGAGATCGTGGTCGGCGAGGGTGCCGGTGCGGTCCAGGCCGCCATCGCCACGGCGCACGCCACCGCCCTGAAGGAGCGGCGCAAATCCTTCATCCAGCAGAACGGCTGGTCGGCGAGCTGCTACACCGACGCCAGCGGCTCGATCCGCACCCTGTGCTCGGTGGGACGGATCCCGCCGGGTTAGGAGGCTCCTTCTCCGGATGCGCGGATCACCCTGGATCCGCGCCCCGTCGCAGCTCCGAAAGGATCAGTACTCGATCACGTCTTCCAGGGCGTAGTGCTTCACCGTCTTCCGGTTGGCGATGAGCTCGTCGATGGTCGGCTCGCCCTTCATGGCGCGGCTGATCGCGAGCTTCGTCGCCTCGTAATTCGTCCGGTAGAGATCCTTGCGGTCGACGTCCGGGTCGGATCCGCAGCGCTCGTCCAGCCAGATCATGATGATCATGCAAAGCTCGTCGAGCCCGTCCTTGGGCAGGACGCCCTCGATCACGCAGTCGATGATGGCGTCCCCCGTGGCGGCCTGGACGACACCGCCGAGCAATTCGGCATACTCGGCCGTATGAATCGTGACCTTCGTGGTCATCATCGTGGCCGGGCGTACGAGCTGGTTGAGATCGCGCACCACGAACATCCGGGTGTGGCCCTGGACCTGGCCCATCATGCCGGCGAAGGCCTGGCCCACCGGGCCGCGGGTGGAACCGATCAGCACCTCCGGCATCGCGTCGGTGTACTGCCCTTCCGCCGCGAGCACGGTCGCCTCGCCGGTACGGAACCAGATCTCGGACATGGGGTCTTCCTTCCCTGAATGATCGCCGTGCCCGGGGGCCGGGATGGGTCGGGGCGCACAAACACCAGAGGGCGGCACGGCGTCAATCGCGGGGCGGATCTTCCGGCCCCTGGCCTCACGCCATCGGATCGGTCATGCAGGATCAGTCATGCAGGATCGGTTATGCAAGATCGGCTATGCAGGACCGCCGGCGACCGGGAGGGTCGAGGGCACGGGAGAGGCGCAAAGCCCATGAGCGGAGAACGGGACTGGAGCATCGCGGTGGCGGCCGCGCCTGACGGGGTCCGGGTCGAGATCGGCCTGCCCGGTACGAACGGCGCCCCGGTCACGGCGATCCTCGCCCTCGACCGCGAGGAGGCCCGAACCCTGGCGCGGGCGCTGCTGGCGGCATCGGGCGACGCGATGGAGCGGACGTTTCCCCGCGCCTCGGGCTCCGGCGAACGCTAGAGACCGACGCGGTTGCTGCGGCCCGGCAGGGTCTGCACCTTGGCGTCGCGGGACTCGATCGGCGCCGCGCAGGTGTAGGTGAACTCGGTCTGCAGGTCGGTGAACACGGTCTCGCCGCGGACCCGGCAATCCTCGCGCCCCGTCTCGTTCAGGTAGGTGCGCGCCGCTTCGCGGAAGCGCTTGACCCGGGTCAGGGCCGGATCGCCACCGGCGAACGCATCGTCGATGCCGCAGCCGGTGGTCTCGCGCAGGGCGTTGGAGACGATCAGCATCTTGCGGACCCGGCGCTGGTCGTAGACCTCGTAGGGGTCCTTGCAACCGATGGTGACGACCTGGGGCGTCAGGCTGACATAGGTCTTGGAGATGTAGGCGAAGCCGGTGCAGCCCGAGGCGATCAGCCCGAGCGCGACGGTGGCGACGAGGGAGCCGGTGAGCCGGTACACGATTCAGACGCCCTTCGCTGGTCTCGGGCCATGGTCGGTCCGGATCGGCATTGAAGCGCAGGCGCGCCCACGGTCAAGCCTCCGCCGGCCACATCCCGGTGTGATTCGATCCCGCCCCGGCTTCCGGGACGGGATCGCGCATCCTACTCGGCAGCGGCCGCGAGGTAGCGGCCTGGATCGTAGTTCAGGATGGGGCCGAGCCAGCGCTCGACCTCGCGCACATCCATGTCCTTGCGGACGGCATAGTCCTCGACCTGGTCGCGCTCCACCTTGGCGACGCCGAAGTAATGCGCCTCCGGATGGGCGATGTAGAGGCCCGAGACCGAGGAGCCCGGCCACATGGCGTACGACTCGGTGAGCTTCACGCCGATGCGCGATTCCGCCTTGAGGAGATCGAACAGCGTGACCTTCTCGGTGTGGTCGGGCTGCGAGGGATAGCCGGGCGCGGGACGGATACCGGCATATTCCTCGCGCACGAGGTCTGCCGGCGTGAAGGTCTCGTCGGCGGCGTAGCCCCAGAACTCGCGGCGGACCCGCTCGTGCATGCGCTCGGCCAACGCCTCGGCGATGCGGTCGGCGAGCGCCTTGACCAGGATCGAGCGATAATCGTCGTTGGCCCGCTCGAAGCGCTCGGCGATGCGCACCTCCTCCAGGCCCGCCGTGACGACGAAGCCGCCGACATAGTCGGCGATCCCCGTCTCGGCCGGCGCGACGAAGTCGGACAGGCAGGTGTTGGCGCGCCCGTCGCGCTTCGTCAGCTGCTGGCGCAGGCCGAAGAAGGTCGCGAGGGTCTCCGAGCGGCTCTCGCCGGTGAAGAGCGTGATGTCGTCGCCCAGGCTGTTCGCCGGCCAGAAGCCGATGATCGCCTTCGGGTTGAACCAGCGCTCGGAGACGATCTGGGCCAGCATCTCCTGGGCGTCGTCGAACAGGGCCTTGGCGGCCGGCCCCTGGTTGGGATCCTCGAAGATCGCCGGGTAGCGGCCCTTGAACTCGTAGGTCTGCAGGAACGGCGTCCAGTCGATGTAGGGCACGAGGTCCGCGACCTCGTAGGAGCTGTAGACCCGCACGCCGGTGAAGCTCGGCTTCTTCGGCTGGTAGCCCGACCAGTCGATCCGGAACGGGTTGGCGCGGGCTTTCGCCAGCGGTAGGCGCTGCTTGTCGAGCTCCGAGCGGGCATGGGCGTCCGAGACCTTGCGGTACTCGGCGCGGATGTTGGCGATGGTCGAATCCCGCGTCTCCTTCGAGAGCAGGCTGGAGACCACGCCGACGGCGCGGCTCGCATCGGTGACGTAGACGGTCTGGCCGCGGTTGTAGGAGGGATGGATCTTCACCGCCGTGTGGACGCGGCTCGTGGTGGCGCCGCCGATGAGGAGCGGCACGTCGAAGCCCTCGCGCTCCATCTCGGCCGCGACGTGCACCATCTCGTCCAGCGACGGGGTGATGAGGCCGGACAGGCCGACGATGTCGACGTTCTCGCGCTTGGCGACGTCGAGGATCTTGGCCGCCGGCACCATCACGCCGAGGTCGATGATCTCGTAGTTGTTGCAGGCGAGCACGACGCCGACGATGTTCTTGCCGATGTCGTGGACATCGCCCTTCACGGTCGCCATCAGGATCTTGCCGGCGGCCTGGCGCTTGCCGTCGCCGCCGTTGGCGAGCTTCTCCGCCTCCATGAAGGGCTCGAGATAGGCGACCGCCTGCTTCATCACGCGGGCCGACTTCACCACCTGCGGCAGGAACATCTTGCCCGAGCCGAACAGGTCGCCCACCACGTTCATGCCGGCCATGAGCGGGCCCTCGATGACGTGGAGCGGACGCTCCACCCCGAGGCGGGCCTCCTCCGTGTCGGCGACGATGTATTCGGTGATCCCGTTGACGAGCGCGTGCTCGATGCGCTTCTCGACAGGCGCCTCGCGCCAGGACAGGTCGGCGGTCTTGACCTGGACGCCGCCGCCGGACTTGAAGCGTTCGGCCGCCTCCAGCAGGCGATCGGTGGCATCGTCGCGCCGGTTGAGGACGACGTCCTCGCAGAGTTCGCGCAGCTCGGGCGGCAGCTCGTCGTAGATCGCGAGCTGGCCGGCATTCACGATGCCCATGTCCATGCCGACCTGGATCGCATGGTAAAGGAACACCGCGTGCATGGCCTCGCGCACCGGCTCGTTGCCGCGGAAGGCGAAGCTGAGGTTCGAGATGCCGCCCGAGATGTGGGCGTGGGGCAGGGTCTCGCGGATGGTCTTGGTCGCCTCGATGAAGGCGACGCCGTAGCCGTTGTGCTCCTCGATGCCGGTGGCGACGGCGAACACGTTCGGGTCGAAGATGATGTCTTCCGGCGGGAAGCCGACCTCTTCGGTCAGGACCCTGTAGGCCTTGGTGCAGATCTCGACCTTGCGCTCCAGCGTGTCGGCCTGGCCCTGCTCGTCGAAGGCCATCACCACGATCGCCGCGCCGTAGGAGCGGCACACCCGGGCGTCGTGGACGAACTTCTCGACGCCCTCCTTCATGGAGATCGAGTTCACGATCGCCTTGCCCTGGACGCACTTGAGCCCGGCCTCGATGACGTGGAACTTCGAGGAATCGATCATCACCGGCACGCGGGCGATGTCGGGCTCGGCGGCGACGAGGTTGAGAAACTCCACCATCGCCTTCTCGGAATCCAGCAGACCCTCGTCCATGTTGACGTCGATGATGCTGGCGCCCGCCGCCACCTGGTCGCGGGCGACGTCGAGGGCGGCGGCGTAGTCGCCGGCGGTGATGAGCTTCCTGAACTTGGCCGAACCGGTGACGTTGGTGCGCTCGCCCACGTTCACGAAGGGAATCTCCTTCGTCAGCGTGAACGGCTCCAGGCCCGACAGGCGCATCAGGCGCGGCACTTCGGGAATGGCGCGGGGCTTCACGCCCTCTACGGCCCGCGCGATGGCGCGGATGTGGTCCGGCGTGGTGCCGCAGCAGCCGCCGACCATGTTGACGAGGCCGGCGGTGGCGAACTCGCCCACCAGCTTGCCCATGGCCTCGGGGCTCTCGTCGTAGAGGCCGAACTCGTTGGGCAGGCCGGCATTCGGGTAGGCGCAGACCAGGGTGTCGGCGATGCGCGACAGCTCCGAGATGTGTCCGCGCATCTCCTTGGCGCCCAGCGCGCAGTTCAGCCCGATGGTGAGCGGGCCGGCGTGGCGCAGGGCGTTCCAGAACGCCTCCGGGGTCTGGCCCGAGAGGGTGCGGCCGGAGAGGTCGGTGATCGTGCCCGAGATCATGATCGGCAGGACCATGCCCCGTTCCTCGAACACCGCCCAGGCGGCGGCGACCGCCGCTTTGGCGTTCAGCGTGTCGAAGATGGTCTCGATCAGGATGAGCTCGGCGCCGCCATCCATCAGGCCGCGCACCTGCTCCTCGTAGGCCTGTTTGACTTGGTCGAAGGTCACGGCCCGGTAGCCGGGATTGTTGACGTCCGGCGAGATCGACAGGGTGCGGTTGGTCGGGCCGATGGCGCCGGCCACGAAGCGGCGGCGGCCGTCTTGGCGCTCGGCGAGCTGGGCGGCCTCGCGGGCAAGGCGCGCGCCTTGCGCGTTCAGCTCGTGGATGATCGATTCCATGCCGTAATCGGCCTGGGCGATCGTGGTGCCCGAGAAGGTGTTGGTCTCGCAGACGTCGGCCCCGGCCAGGAAGTAATCGAGGTGGATCTGCCGGATCGCGTCGGGCTGGGTGAGGATCAGGAGGTCGTTGTTGCCCTTCTGGTCGTGCGCATGGTCGCCGAAGCGGTCACCGCGGAAGTCCGCCTCACCGTAGCCCAGGCGCTGGATCACAGTTCCCATCGCCCCGTCGAGGACGAGGATTTTCTCGCCCGCGCGCTGGCGCAGGGCGGCTTCGATCTCTTTTCCGTCGACGGGGCGCAGTTCGGTCATGGGTTTCTCACGCGTCGTTCCGGGACCGCGGCGCGGCACCCGGAACCCGGAACCGCGACGGGTCCGGACAGTGAAGTTCGACAGGGTCGGCGTGTCGGATCCCGGACTCGCCTTCGGCGCCCCGGGATGACGTTTGCTTATGCCGCCTTGGCGGCGACCTTGGGTGCCTGCGCCCGCAGGCCGAGCACGTGACAGATGGCGTAGACGAGGTCGGACCGGTTCATCGAGTAGAAGTGGAAGTCGTTGACGCCGTGGTCGACGAGGTCGAGCACCTGCTCGGCCGCCACCGCCGCCGCCACGAGGCGCCGGGTCTCGACGTCGTTGTCCAGCCCCTCGAACCGGGCCGCGAGCCAGTACGGCACCGAGGCGCCGGTCCGGCGGGCGAAGTTCGCCGCCTGCTTGAAGTTCTGCACCGGCAGGATGCCGGGGATGATCGGGATGTCGATGCCGGCGGCGCGCACCTTGTCGACGTAGCGCAGGTAGATGTCGTTCTCGAAGAAGAACTGCGTGATCGCCTGGTCGGCGCCGGCATCGACCTTGGCCTTCAGGGCGTCGATGTCGGCATCGAGAGAGGAGGCCTCCGGGTGCTTCTCCGGATAGGCCGAGACCGAGACCTTGAAGTCGCCGATGCGCTTGATGCCGGCGACGAGATCGGAGGTCTGGGCGTAGCCGCCCGGATGCGGCCGGTAGGCCGTCCCGATCCCGTCCTGCGGGTCGCCGCGTAGGGCCACGATGTGGCGCACGCCGGCATCCCAGTAGGATTGCACGACGGCGTCGATCTCCTCGCGGGTGGCGTCGACGCAGGTGAGGTGGGCGGCCGGCTGGAGGCTCGTCTCCTTGACCATCCGCGCGACGGTGTTGTGGGTGCGCTCGCGGGTGGAGCCGCCCGCACCGTAGGTCACCGAGACGAATTTCGGCTGCAGCGGCGCGAGGCGCTCGATCGAGGACCAGAGGATCTTCTCCATCTCCTCGGTCTTCGGGGGGAAGAACTCGATGGAGACACGGATCGGACGATAGCTGTCGCGGCTGGCGCGATGGTGGGAGGCGGAAGGCATCGGGTCGTCCTCTCTGTCGATCGGTTCAGACGGTCGTCGATCAGGTTCGGGTGCAGGTGGAAACGGGCCGTCGCCCTCAGGCGACGGCCCGCTCCGGGATCATCTCGGGCGCGGGGGCCGCCCTCTCGGCCGCATCGGTGGCCAGCCAGAGGGTCACGGTCAACTGGTCCTCGACCTCGCTGGTGGGGGCGAGGTCCCGGGTGGTGACGGTGGGCAGGCCCGCATCGTTGAGCCAGCCCGTCACCTGCTCGGGCGCGAAGCCGAGACGGCGATGGGCCTGGGCCTCGCGCAGGAACTCGAGGTCGTGGGGGGCGAAGTCCACCACCAGCAGGCGCCCGCCGGGGGCGACGAGACGCGCGGCCTCGCGCAGGGCCCGGGTCGGATCGTCGAGGTAGTGCAGCACCTGATGGACGACGACGAGGTCGAACCCGCCGCGCCCGAAGGGCGGCGCGTGGATGTCGCCCTGGCGCAGGTCGACCCGCGACAGGCCGAGGCGTTCCAGGTTCGCCCGCGCCACCGAGAGCATCGCGTGGTTGGAATCGAGCCCGACCGCCCGGGCGGCGCGGCCCGCCAGGAGCCCGAGCATGCGCCCGGTGCCGGTGCCGAGATCGACGAGGTTCTGGATCGGCCGGTCGCCGAGCACGTCCAGGACCGCGGCCTCGACGATGGCCTCCGGCACGTGCAGCGAGCGCAGATGGTCCCACTTGGGGGCGAGACGGGCGAAGAAGGCCTGGGCGGCCTCGGCCCGCTGGGTGCGCACGGCCTCCAGGCGGGCGAAATCCTCCGAGAGCGGCGCCCGGGCGGCATCGAGCCCGGCCACCAGCGGCTCGACCAGGGCGGCCCGATCCTCCACGAGGCGGAAGAAGGCCCAGGCCCCCTCGCGGTGCCGCTCCACCAGACCCGCCTCCACGAGCAGCTTGAGATGGCGCGAGATGCGCGGCTGCGACTGGCCCAGAATGTCGGTCAGATCGGAAACCGAGAGCTCTCCGGCGGCCAGGAGTGCGAGGATGCGCAGGCGCGTCTCCTCGGCCGCCGCCCGCAGGATGGCGAGGGCGTCCGGAAACGGTAGGGCCGTGGCCGAGGAAGGTCCCGCGTTAGACATAAAGATATCTTTATGTGAAAACAAACGCGCTGACAAGCGCCTCGGGCACCCATCGGGATCGATCGCGCGGTCGCTCAGGGCCGGTTCCAGAGCCAGGCCGCCCCGCGGACACCGGAGGCGTCGCCGTGCCGGCTCGGGCGGATCGGCGTGTCGAACGCATCCGAGAAGACGTGCGGCGCCACGCGTTCGGGGAGGCCCGCGAGGATCTCCGGCACCCGCGAGAGGCCGCCGCCGATGACGATGACGTCCGGGTCGATCAGGTTGACCCCGTGGGCGATGCCGCGCCCGAGGCGATCCAGGTAGCGGTCGACGGTCGCCCGGGCCTCCGCGTCGCCCGCCCGCAGGGCCGCGATCACGCCCTCGCCCCGGGTCGCCGTACCGGTGCGGCGGGCGTGGTCGGCGGCCAGCGCCGGACCGGAGACCCAGGTTTCGAGGCATCCGTGCCGGCCGCAATAGCAGGCGGGGCCGGGACGCTCGTCGTCGCGGGGGGATGGCAGCGGGTTGTGGCCCCACTCGCCGGCGATCCGGTCACGTCCCGAGAGGGCACGGCCCCGAAGGGCGATCCCGGAGCCGACGCCGGTCCCCAGGATGATGGCCCAGACGACGGGCAGGCCGGCGCCGGCGCCGTCCACGGCCTCGGAGACCGCGAGGCAGTTGGCATCGTTCTCGAGACGCACCGGGCGGGCGAGACCTCGCTCGAGATCCTGCGCGAAGGGCCGGCCGTTCAGCCAGACCGAGTTCGCGTTCTTGACGAGTCCGGTCCGCGGCGAGATCGCGCCGGGCATGCCGATGCCGACCGTGCCGGGGGCTCCCGCTCGCGCCTCCAGGTCGCAGACCAGTCCGGCGATGGCCGTCAGCGTCGCGGCGTAATCGTCCCGCGGCGTGGCGATCCGCTGCTCGGCCCGCGTCGTGCCATCGGACGCGAGGGCGATCCCGGCGATCTTGGTGCCGCCGAGATCAATGCCGATGCGCAGAGGTTCGGACAGGTCCGGGTCCCGTCAGCGCGCCGCGGCCGGGATCGGGGACGCCGCCGCGGCGGTGGCGCTCGACTCCATCTCGGGTGCGTGGTCGGAGATGTCGGTGCCGATGGAGACCGGGTGCGCCATGACTTGGCGCAGCTTCTCCGTGTCGAGCTCGCCCTCCCAGCGGCTGACCACCACGGTGGCGACGCCGTTGCCGATCAGGTTCGTGATGGCGCGGCACTCCGACATGAACTTGTCGACGCCGAGGATCAGGGTCATGGCCGCCACCGGCACGGGATTGTTGGGGATGGCGCTGAGCGTGGCCGCCAGGGTGATGAAGCCCGCGCCGGTGACGCCGGACGCGCCCTTGGAGGTCAGCATCGCCACCAGGATGATCGTGGCGTACTGGCCGAAGGACAGGTCGGCCCCCACGGCCTGGGCCAGGAACAGCGAGGCCAGGGTCATGTAGATGTTGGTGCCGTCGAGGTTGAACGAGTAGCCCGTCGGGATCACGAGGCCCACCACCGAGTCCGACGCGCCGAGGCGGCGCATCTTCGTCATCATGTGCGGCAGCACGGTCTCGGAAGACGACGTGCCGAGGACGATCAGGAGCTCGTCCTTGATGTAGGCGAGAAACTTGAAGATCGAGAATCCGGCGACCCGGGCGATGCCGCCGAGCACCAGGATCACGAACAGGAAGGCGGTGACGTAGAAGGTGCCGACGAGCCAGGCGAGGTCGATCACCTTGCCGATGCCGTACTGGCCGATGGTGAAGGCCATGGCGCCGAAGGCGCCGATGGGGGCGAGCTTCACCACCAGGCCGATGATGCGGAAGAAGATCTGCCCGGCCGTGTCGATGGCGTGGGTGATGGCCTCGCCGCGCTGGCCCATCCCGGTGACGACGACGCCGGTGAGGATCGAGATCAGCAGCACCTGCAGCAGGTCGCCGGTGGCGAAGGCGTCGAAGAAGCTCTTCGGGATCAGCGCCATGATGTGGCCGGTCACCGAATCGTCGGCGGCCATCTTGGCGTATTTCTCCACGGCCTTGGCATCGAGCTTGGTGACGTCGGCATTGAAGCCGGCACCCGGCCTGACGACCTCGCCCACGAGAACGCCGATGAGCAGCGCGATGGTGGAGACCACCTCGAAGTAGACGAGCGCCTTCAACCCGACGCGGCCGACCTTCTTCAGGTCGCCGATCGAGGCGATGCCGTGCACGATGGTACAGAAGATGATCGGCGCGATCATCATCTTGATCAGGGCGATGAAGGCATCCCCGAGCCACTTGACCGACTTGCCCCATTCGGGCTGCAGCCAGCCGAGGAGCACGCCGAGGGCGATCGCGATCAGCACCTGGATGTAGAGCACCTTGTACCAGGGCTCCTTGACCGGACGTGGGACCGCGGCCGGTGCCGTTCCGTACGTCGTCGCCTGGGCCATGATCCCTCCCGCTGCGCTCTGCGCAACCCACTGATTGTTAATCCCGACGCTAGCCAGTTTATTCGCGTCGCTCAATCGCGGGCGGTGGGCTGCAATGACAAACCACGAGCGCTTACATGCCCTTCGCGGGAAAAAGTCCCGGCGGCGGGCAGGCAGACTGGCGCCGGGAGATCGCCAGTTTCGGCTCTCGGCGCGGATGCGGATCTTCGGCACGGGTGCCTGCCGGCGCTCGCGCGAGGGCCGGCCGGGTGGGACAGGCCTCGCCCCACGCGTCGCTGGCCGCTCGCGCCCATCGGACCGCGCCGGCGCCCGTTCCGGCCCGGATCACCCGGAGGGCGGGGCGAACCGCCCTGTCCGGCGACGGTCGCTCAGGTCTGCTGCGTGCGACGGGGACGAACGGTCCAGCGCTCGAACTCGGCGGCGATGTCGTCCTCGCCGCGCGCGGCGCCCTTCGGCTGCGGGTTGCCGAGCGCCTGCGACAGGCTCTCGATCACGTCGTCGATGCGGGAGTCGATGGCTGGCGCGCCCTCGGCGGCAGGCTCGCTCGCGGGCTCCGGCTGTGCGTGCGCATCCCCCGCCTCGGGGACCGCGGCCGCCTGCGCCTCGACCGGAGCAGGCTCCTCGGCCGGAGGAGCGGGCGCGGGTGCGGCCTCGGCGGCGACCGGTGCCGCCGCCGCGCTTCCGCCCGCGACCCGGCGCAGCGCCTTCATCATCCCGTCGCCGTCACCGGCATTGGCCTTCGGGGCGCCGTAGCGGCCGAAGCCGAAGCGCGGCTCGATCAGGTCGAGAACGGCGTCGAGGGCGGCATTGGACAGGCCGATCTCGCCGGGATGCGGCACGCCCTGCAGGGCCACCGCGTGCCGGTCGTAGCTCGGATCGCCGGTGACCTCGGGACCGAACCAGGCCGGCACCGGGAAACCCTGGCCCTCGTCGGCGCCGTCGAAGGACACGCTCACGAGGTCGAACTCGCCGGGCGCCACGTAGCGGTCGATCAGCGCCTCGCGGCCGCCGCCGAGGGCGAGCGCCGTGCGGTCATAGGCGGCCTTGCCCGAGCAGACATCCATCAGCGCATCGCCGTGCGCGCGCGGCACATCGGTGCGCTCTTCGCTGGACGTTCCGTCCGGTGCGGTGGTCACCAGGACGAGGTGGCAGGCCTGCCCGTCGACCCGGACGTAGGAGACGCGGCCGGCCTGGGGGGCGAAGTAGCCCTCTGTGATCCGGGAGCCTCCGCGCTCCTTGCGGATGAGGCGGACCAGGGCGGGGGCCACGAGAAACCGGCGTACGAGGCTCATCGACATTCTCCGCGATGTCGGTCGACCCGGCGATAGAGATCCGGGCGGACACTGACGTCAGGGCCGCCGACCTCCCGCGACGCGAGGTGGACAGACCGGCTTTCAGGTAGTTCCCCGCGCCGAGCCCGGCGGCCCTCCACGTGGAACAATGACATAGGATATGATCTGCGTTCATTCCCCGCGTAGCCGGGGCAGATCGGTTAATAATTCTCGTTCCGGACTAAGCAAAACGACGGCGAAATCAAGACCATCCCCGCCGTCGCTCCCCCTCATCCGTCGATCCGTCCCCATCGAAACCCGATCCGTCCCTCGTGCCGATGCCCGTCAGGCCTCCGGCTCGAAGCGCAGGGAGAGGCCGTTCATGCAGTAGCGCAGTCCGGTGGGCGGCGGACCGTCATCGAAGACGTGGCCGAGATGGCCCTTGCAGTGGGCACAATGCACCTCGGTGCGGGTCATCCAGTGGCTGCGGTCGACGGTCGTCTCCACCGCGTCGTCGAGGGGATCGAAGAAGCTCGGCCAGCCGGTCCCGCTCTCGAACTTGGTACCGGTGACGAAGAGCGGGGCGTCGCAGCCGGCGCAGTGGAACACGCCCGGACGCTTCTCGGCGTTGAGGCAGCTGGTCCCGGCCCGCTCGGTGCCGTGCTCGCGCAGCACGCGATACTGGTCCGGCGTGAGGATCTCGCGCCATTCGGCCTCGCTGCGGGTCTGGATCTCGTCCGCGGTGGCCGAAGACATGGAGGAAGAGGACGTGGGGGAAGAGGACGTGGGAGGCGAAGACATCGGGCCTGTGCTCCTCAGAGGCGGGGACGATGCCACTTAGATAGGCCCCCGACGCCCCCGTGGGGAGGCCGCCCTCAGGCGACGGCGCCGAGGGTGTCGGCCATGCGCGCCCGGCGGGCGCCCATGGGCCGCTCGGGGCCGGTGGTGGTGTCGCGCGCGGTCTGGTGCTCCATCTCGGCGTTGATCTCGCCACCCAGAAGGACGATCGTCGTGGAGATCCAGATCCAGGTCATGAAGCCGATCGCGGCGCCGAGGGAGCCGTAGGTCTCGTTGTAGTTGCCGAAGCTGGAGACGTACCAGGAGAACAGGATCGACGCGAGGAGCCACAGCAGGCCCGCCACCGCGCCGCCGACCCCGACCCAGCGCCAGCGCGGCCGCTGGCGGCTCGGACCGTAGCGATAAAGCAGGGACAGGCCTCCGAGGAGGACGACCAGGAGCGCGGGCCAACGCAGCAGGGCGACGAGCCAGGCGGTGTCGCTCAGGCCCACGAACGTGAACACCACCGGCAACACGACGATGCCCGTGAGGGCCAGGATGGTGAAGACCAGCGCCCCGATGGTGAAGGTGAGCGAGCGCAGGTTCAGCATGATGAAGGAGCGCTTCTCCTCCTCCTCGTAGACCACGTTCAGGGCGTCGAACATCGCCTTCATGGCGGCATTGGCGCTCCAGAGGGAGAGCAGAAGGCTGGTAAAGAAGGTCAGGCCGAGGGTGCCGTTGCCCTTGGCGGCGATGCGCTTGACCTGGTCGCCGATGATCTCGATGGCGCCGGAGGGCAGCACGCCCTGCATGCTCGCGAGATGCTCGTTGATCGAGCCGACATCCGCCACGAGGCCGTAGCAGGAGACGAGCGCGGCGATGGCGGGGAACAGCGAGAGCAGCGAGTAGAAGGTCACGCCCGCCGCCACCGACAGGACCCGGTCCTGATTGAACTCGAGATAGACCCGGTAGAGGATGTCCTTCCAGCCCGAGGCGGTGATCTCGGTGGGCGAGCCCGCGGCGCGCCCGCGCGCGACCTGCGTCGCCGCGACGTAGGCCGCCGCCGCTCCCTCGTGGGAGCGGGCGCCCGGCTCCGTGGAGGGCGGGGCGGACTCGGCGGCGGGACGCGTCCGGGTCGCGCGCCGGGGTGCGGCGGCGAGCGCGATCAGCGCAGTCCCGAGCAGCAGCGTCCACAGGATGGAATTCGCCGCCTCACCATCGGGTACGGGACTGCGGCGGAAGGGAGATGGCATGGCAGGACCGGAACGGGATGGACGGTGCTTCGGCGCCGCGTCGTCTCGGCGCCCGGGATCAACGTGACGCAGGCTTGACCGTTCCGGCTCCGGCCACGCCTCCTCGGGCTTCCGCATCGCGCCCGATTTCGCAAGTTGATCGTCTCACGGCCCAATCTCGGCGCAGATAAAGCGACGGCGGACATGACCGAAACAAGCGGTGCGCTTCCCCGACCGCGTCAGCACACCGCCTTGAACCTTAAAGACATCTCGACCGGACGCAGGCACGCCTCAGATCTAGCACAACCAATCGAACAAAACCTTGAAAGACAACATTTCTAGATCAATGATTGCTATACCGCGCATCTCTATTATTTTCCTTAAATATTAGAAGCTCATAAATGGTATTTTAACCAAACAATACCAGTCTCCCGCATCACGGAAGCTCTCATATTCGATGGCTTTTCAACCCGCGGAGCCAAGCACGTGCGTTTCGTCAATCAAGCCAGCGTCCTGGCAAAGATCGCCCTTCCCCTGTTCGCCCTGGGCGCCCTCAGCATCGGGCTCGTCCTCTACGCCCGCGCGTCGCTGAACAACATCGCCGACCAGTCGCGGCAAGTGATCGAAGTTCTCAGCGCGCGGCAGGAAGCTTACCTCAAGGCGCAGCTGAAGATCGCGGAAGCGGCCCTGTTGACCCGGAACATCATCCTGGAAACCGAAGAAGTCCCGATGGCGCAATACAAGGCGCAGTATGCGTCAGCCACGGCCGGGGCGCTTGAGGTCATCGATACGCTGATCGCACTGGCCGAAACGCCGGAACGCCGCAAAATCGGTAAGGATCTGCGAAGCTTGGCTGAGGCCTATTTCGCAGTCCTGGCGCGGTCCATCGAGCACGGGCTCCGGAATGAGAACGCAGTCGCAGCCCAGATCGTCCAGCACGATGCGCAACCCGCCCGGCTCAATCTGAACAGGCTGGTGGAGCAGCGTGCGCAGCGGGTCGCCGAGGAGATGAAGGCCGGCAAGCAGGCGCTCGAAGCGGACATGTCGATCGCGATCGAACGGCTGATCACCGTCACCGCCATCGGTCTCGTTCTGGCTGCCCTCCTGTGCGGCACCATCGTGGTCTTCGGAATCACCCGGCCGCTGGGCCGTCTGGTCGTGATCCTGAACCGCATGGCCCAGGGCGAGATCGATGCAGACATTCCGGAGGCCCGGCGCGGCGACGAGATCGGCGCCGTCGGCAAGGCGGTGGACGGCATCAAGGCGATGGTCGCCCGGAAGAGTGCCGAGGAAGCGCAGATCCGCCGCATTGCCGACGAGGCCGCAGTGGCCGCACGCCGCGCAACGATGATCGAACTCGCGGACAGCTTCGAGGGTGCCGTGGGCGGCATCATCGGCATGGTCTCCGCGTCGTCGACCGAACTGCAGGCGACGGCGGGGACCCTGACCACCACCGCCCGCGAGACCGCATCGCAATCCATCACCGTGGCGACGGCCGCCGAGGAAGCCTCCGTCAACGTGAGCACCGTGGCGGCGGCCGCCGAGGAACTCGGCAACTCTGTGCAGGAGATCGGCCGCCAGGTCTCGAACTCCTCCCAGATGGCGCAGTCGGCCGTGACCGAGGCCGACACCACCTCGGCCCTGGTCCAGGAGCTGAGCGCCGCCGTGTCCCGGATCGGCGACGTGGTGAGCCTGATCTCGACGATCGCCGGCCAGACCAATCTGCTGGCCCTCAACGCCACCATCGAGGCGGCCCGCGCCGGGGAGGCAGGACGCGGCTTCGCCGTGGTGGCGGCGGAAGTGAAGGAACTCGCCAACCAGACCGCCCGGGCCACCGACGAAATCGGAAGCCAGATCGGGCATATTCAGGGCGCCACGGGCCACGCGGTCACGGCGATCGGCTCGATCACGACGCGCATCCGCGACATCAACACGGTGGCGACGGCGATCGCGGCGGCGGTGGAACAGCAGAGCGCCGCGACGCAGGAGATCGTCCGCAACGTGGCCCAGGCCTCGGTGGGGACCACGGACGTCACCAGCACCATCACGGGCGTCGCCCAGGCGGCCGAGGAGACCGGCGCCGCCGCCGCCCAGGTGCTCGGGGCCGCCGGGGAATTGTCGCGTCAGTCGGAGCACCTCAGCGCCGAGGTCCAGAACTTCCTCGGCACCGTCCGGGCGGCGTAGCGGACGGACCCAGCGAAGGCCGTCCCGCGCTGGGGCCCGCCGGCGGTGCCGCCTCAGGCGCCGCCGGGCGCGTAGAGGCCCGCATGGGCGTCCCGCAGCAGGTTCTTCTGGACCTTGCCCATGGTGTTGCGCGGCAATTCCTCGACGAAGAGGACGCGCTTGGGGCACTTGTAGCGGGCGAGCCGGCCTTCGAGCGTGCGCAGGATCGCGGCCTCGTCTGGCACGTCGGCCCGGCCGACCACCACCGCCGTGACGCCCTCGCCGAAATCGGCATGGGGCAGGCCGATCACCGCGGATTCGACCACGCCCGGGAGGGCGTCGATCTCGTTCTCGATCTCCTTCGGGTAGACGTTGTAGCCCCCCGTGATGATGAGGTCCTTGCCGCGCCCGACGATGTGGACGTAGCCGTCCGGGTCGATCTTGCCGAGGTCGCCGGTGATGAAGAAGCCGTCGGCCTTGAACTCGGCCGCCGTCTTCTCCGGCATCCGCCAGTAGCCCTGGAAGACGTTCGGACCCTTCACCTCGATCATGCCGACGGCATCGGCCGCCAGGACCGCCCCGGTCTCCGGGTCGACCACCCGCACGGCCACGCCCGGCAGGGCCGGGCCGACGGTGCCCGCCACCCGCGCGCCCGCGTAGGGGTTCGAGGTGTTCATGTTGGTCTCGGTCATGCCGTAGCGCTCGAGGATGGCGTGGCCCGTGCGGGCCTGCCAGTCGCGGTGCGTCTCGGCCAGCAGCGGCGCCGACCCCGACACGAACAGACGGATTCCGGCGGTGGCGTCCGGCGTCAGGCCGGCCTCCTTCAGCAGGCGGGTGTAGAAGGTCGGCACGCCCATCATGGCGGTGGCGCGCGGGAGCAGGGCGAGGACCTGGGTCGGATCGAACCGCCCCAGGAACAGCATCGTTCCGCCGCTGGCCAGCACCGTGTTGGTGGCGACGAACAGGCCGTGGGTGTGGAATACCGGCAGCGCGTGGAGCAGCACGTCCTCCGCCGTGAAGCGCCAGGCCTGGACGAGGGTGCGGGCGTTCGAGGCGAGGTTCTCGTGGCTCAGCATGGCGCCCTTGGAGCGCCCCGTGGTGCCCGAGGTGTACAGGATGGCCGCGAGGTCGTCCGGGCCGCGCGCCACGTCGGAGAAGGCTTCCGTCTCGGCATCGGCGGCCTCGGCCAGGGTGCCGTGGCCCCGCGCGTCGAGGGTGTGCACCACCGGCACGCCGGCATCCCGCGCCACGGGCGCGAGGGCCTCGTGCTTGGCCGGATCGCAGACGAACAGGGCTGGCTCGGCGTCGCCCAGGAAGTAGGCGATCTCGGTGGGGGTGTAGGCGGTGTTCAGGGGCAGGAACACCGCCCCGGCCCGAACCGCGCCGAGATACAGGAACAGGAATTCCGGGCTCTTCTCGGCCTGCACCGCCACCCGGTCCCCGGGCTTCACCCCGGCGGCCGCCAGGGCCGCGGCGTAGGCGCCCGAGCGCACGATGAGGTCCGCGTAGGAGTAGCGGGCGCCCTCGCCGGTCTCCAGGAACAGCTTGGCGGCGGGATCGGCCGGCAGGCTCTGGCGAACGAGGTCGAAGAGGTGATTGGTCATCGGCGTTTCGGACATGACGGGGACGGATACGCTGTCGATCGTCGGTTTCCTACGATCTTCGGTTCGCTCCATCGAGGTGGCGGGAAATGCGATGTCGCCCGAGGGCGGCGTGGGTGGACGGCTCAGGCCTCGGCCAGGGCCACCGCCCGCATCGGCGGCAGGTTGCTCCGGAGCTCGCGGCTCACCGCGCTGGAGGCGGCGACAGTGCCGAGATTGGCATAGGTCTCGTGGTTCTTCTCGATGGCCGAGAGGTCGTAGAGATAGTTGACCATCAGGCCGCGCGATTGGGCGAGCCCCTTGGGGGAGACGTCACCGAGGAAGTTCAGCCGCTCCAGCCGGGCGCCGTTGCCGAGATGGAACCGGGCGACGGGGTCGAGGGGCCGCCCGCGCTCGTTCTTGGCGCGCAGGAAATAGGCGGCCGCCGCCGGGATCATCGCCTTGCGCACGGCCTCGCACTTGGCTTTGTCGGTCTGCCAGTCCGGTTCATCGATGATGCGCAGGGCCTCGACGTCGTCGCGGGTCAGCCCCTGCGGCGCGTCGGAGCGGCGCTCGCGGTCGAGCCAGGCGGAGAAGCCCGGGACCGGCGAGAGGGTGACGAAGGTCTTCAGGCTCGGGATCTCCCGGGCGAGGTCCTCGACCACCTGCTTGATCAGGAAGTTGCCGAAGGTGACGCCGGCCAGCCCCTTCTGGCAGTTCGAGATCGAGTAGAAGATCGCCGTGGTGGCGGCCTTCAGCGGCAGGGGTTCGCGCTCATGGGCCAGGATCGGCGCGATGGCGGGGGCGATGCCGGCGGTGAGCGCGACCTCGACGAAGATCAGCGGCTCGTCGACCAGGGCTGGATGGAAGAACGCGAAGCAGCGCCGATCCGTCGGCTCGATCCGCCGGCGCAAGTCGTCCCACCCGGTGATCTCGTGCACCGCCTCGTAGCGGATGATCTTCTCGAGGATGTGGGCCGGGGTCGTCCAGTCGATGTGGCGCAGGACCAGGAAGCCGCGGTTGAACCACGAGGCGAACAGGTGCTCGAAATCGCTGTCGAGGCTGTCGGCGGCGTCGATGAGGTCGGGGTCGGCCTCCTCCTGACGGAGCTCGCGGCGCAGCCCGAACAGGTCCTCGCGCATCCGCACCAGGGCGCGGGTCCCGTCCTTGGCGAGGTTCAGGCGGCGGATGAGTTCCTGGCTCCGCGGCTCGGCCGCATCGTGGAGAGCGCCCAGGGCCGCCCGGGTCGGATCGGCCCGGTAGGCCGCGATCGCCTCGTCCACGGCGGCATGGTCGGCGGCGAACTCGGTGGCGACGAGGCGCAGGAAACCGGTACGCTCGGGCCGGGCCAGGGTGGCGTAGCGTTCGAGGATCAGCCGGGCCAGGGCCACCCCGGAGGCCTCGCCGCGCCGGGAGATCAGATCCTCGCAGAGCTTGACCAGTTCCTGGGCGGTGGCACGGGCCGCCAGGTCACCCCGCCCGATGCCGATGAGATCCCGGCCCCGGTCGCTGATGGTCTGGAGCAGATCGCCGAAGAAAGAGATCGCCGCCATGGCACGCCGCCTGCCCCCTCACTGACGCCCGACCTGGGCGCACCGGCGGCCCCGCGCGTCGTGGGGTCCCGGCTTGGCCGCTACCTTAGGGCGGCTCCACGCGCAGGACCAGAGACCGTGGCCGTAAAGACGCGCAGGGCGGGGGCGCGGCCCTAATCCTGGCCGGAAGCCGGGGCGATCTCCGCCTGGTCCGCCCGCTCGCGCCAATCCACGACCCCGTGCTGGCGGGCGAAGCGCAGTTCGGCGGCGCGCAGCGCGCGCATCGGATCCCGGGCGCGGGTGATGTCCACCGAGCCGACCGTGAACGGCACACCCAGGATCTGCTTGGCAAAGTTGACGCGGTAGGTCGCCATTCGAAACTCCCTGGACGATGAGCGCGGCCTTGCAGGAGCGCCGACTTGACCTCCGCGAACGCCGCGACTCACCGGGGCCGATTTCAATCAGAGCGCAAGTTGCGCAGAATTCCAAGTGCAGGGTGCAGGAAGGAAAGCCGCAACACAGGTCGCCCATAACATACGGTATATGGGACGACTGAAATTCCGCGCACATACCCCGCGACGACGTGGCCGAGCGGGTGGCGGCAAGACAAAGCCTCGGTGCGCGAAAGAGTAGGGTCCAGGTCGGGCCGGACGATCAGGGGCGACGAAGACCGATTCCCATCCCTCGTCCGACCGTTCCGGGTTGCCGAAGCCAGTGCGCAGGCCTAACCGGGCAGCGGATGCCCCCGTCGGCGCCCGGATCCCATCGCGGCCCCGGCTCCGCCGCCCCCCCGAGATCCCGCGCATGACCCTCCAAGCCTGTCCGCCCCCCTGCCTGTCCGCGCGCGGAGTCGCCGGGGGCCGCCCCGCATGAGCGGCGGAGCGCAGGCCGATACGGGCGGACGCCACGGGTTCACGCCGCGGGCCCGGCTCGGGCTGACCCTGATCGCGGGCGGGGCCGTCGCCAACATCTACTACAACCAGCCCCTCCTCGGGCTCCTCGTCGGGGAGTTCGGCGAGCGTGCCGCCCTCTGGGTCCCGACCGCCTCCCTCGTCGGCTATGGGCTCGGCATCCTCGGCCTGGTGCCGCTGGGGGACAGCCTGTCCCGCCGGAGCCTGATCATCGGCCAGACCCTCGGCCTCGCCGTGGCGCTCCTGGCCGCGGCGCTGAGCCCGAACCTCGCCTGCCTGGCCCTGTCCAGCCTCGTCATCGGCATCCTCGCCTCGGCGGCGCAGCAGGCGGTGCCCTTCGCCGCCGAGCTGGCGCCGGACGCCACCCGCGGCAGCGTGGTGGGCCAGGTGATGACCGGCCTCCTCACCGGCATCCTGCTGGCGCGCACGGCCAGCGGCCTCGTGGGCGCGCAGTACGGCTGGCGGGCGGTGTTCTTCGCCGCGGCGGTCGTGGCGCTGGGGATGACCGGCATCGCCGCCGCCACGCTGCCGAAGATTCCGCAGACCCGGCCCCTGCGCTACCGCGCCCTGATGCTGTCGATCCTCCACCTCGTGCGCAGCCAGCCGGTGCTGCGCCGGTCGAGCCTGTCGCAGGGGCTGCTCTTCGCCAGCTTCAACGCCTTCTGGGCGACCCTGGCCCTGCTGGTCGAGGCGCCGCCCTTCAACCTGACGGCGGCCGGGGCGGGGATGTTCGGCGTCATCGGCGTCGCGGGCGCCTTCGTGGCCCCGCTCTCGGGCCGCTTCACGGACCGGCGCGGCCCGCGCCCGATGGTGGTGGCTGGCGCCCTCTTCGTGGTCGCGGCCTTCGCGGTGCTGTGGGCGGGCGGCGCCTGGTCCCTGATCGCGGTGGGCCTCGGGGTCCTCCTGATCGACATCGGCCTCAACGCCGCCCTCATCGCCAACCAGACCCGGGTCTACGCCCTCGTTCCGAGCGCCCGCGGGCGGATCAACACCGTGCTGTTCACGGTGATGTTCGTATTCGGGGCGTTCGGGGCCTTCGCCGGTTCCCAGGCCTTCCTCATGGCCGGCTGGTCCGGCGTCTGCGCCGTCGGCATCCTCCTGGCGGGCGCGGGCTTCCTCGTGAACGTGCTGGAGCCGAGGGGCGCCTGATCGTCCCTTACCGGAGGATCCGCGACAGCCGGCACCAGGCCGCCTTGTCCGGCGGCAAGCCGAAGCGTAGGCGCGCGGGGGTCCCGGCGAAGCGCCGGACATAGATCCCGGCCGCGCCGAGGCGGTCGAACAGGCCGGGCGCGTCGGGAAAGTCGGCGGTGCGGAACAGGCAAGTGCCGCCGATGGGCGTCCCGCCGGCCCGCAGGATCATCCGGTCGAGGCGCGCGGCATCCGCGGCCCGGGCGATGGCGGCCTCCCGCCGCCAGGGCGCGTCGGACAGGGCGGCGCGCCCGATGGCCAGCGCCGGGCCCGAGACCGCCCAGGGCCCGAGCGCCTCCGCGAGGGCGGCGGCGAGGCCCGGTTCGCCGAGGGCGAAGCCGAGCCGGATGCCGGCGAGACCATAGGTCTTTCCGAAAGAGCGCAGGACCACGAGGCCCGGGCCGAGGGAGGGCCCCAGGGTCTCGATCGGCTCCAGGTCGGCGAAGGCCTCGTCGACGACGAGCAGGCCCCCGCGGCCCGCCAGGTCGTTGGCGAGCGCCCGCAGCGTTCCGGCCTCCCAGGTCCGTCCGTCCGGATTGTTGGGGTTCACGACGACGACCACGTCCGTGTCCCGGGCCGCCCCGAGCCCCGGTACGGTCACGACGGCGTGGCCGGCCCGGGCCCAGGCGGCGGCGTGCTCGGCATAGGTGGGCCCCACCACGGCAACGCGGGCGCGTGTCACGAGGCGCGGCAGGGTCTCGATCAGGATCTGGGTTCCGGGCGCGGCGACGATCCGGTCCAGATCGGCCACCCCGTAGGCGTCGGCGGCGGCCGCGCGCAGGGCGCCGAGGTCGGCGGCCGAAGGCAGGCGCCGGAAGGCGCTGGCGTCGAGGGCCAGACACGGATAGGGCACCGGATTGATCCCCGTGGAGAGATCCAGCCAGGGCTCGAGCGCTTGCGGGAAGAGGCGTCGAGCGGCATCGAGATCGCCGCCATGGGCGATTCCGTCACCCATCCCCGGGCCGCGCGCCATCACCGAGACCGCATGTCCTGGACCGCCCTCACCCATCCGCCCGATACGCTCATCGTCCTAGTGCTCGCCCTCGCCGTCGAGGCGACAGCCGGCTATCCGGACCGGCTCTACAGGGCGCTCGGCCATCCTGTCACCTGGATCGGCGCGCTGATCGCGACCCTCGACCGCCACTGGAACCGGGGGGCGCCGGTTCGCCGCCGGCTCGCGGGCGTGGCCGGGCTCCTCGTGCTTCTGGGGGTCGTCGGCAGCCTCGCCCTGGCCCTCACCGCCCTGGCCGGCGCCGCCGGCCTCCTGCCCGCGCTCCTCGTCCTCGCCCTGCTGGCGGCGAGCCTGCCGGCCCAGCGCAGTCTGCACAGCCACGTCGCCCGCGTGGCGGCCGATCTGCGGTGCGAGGGCCTCGCGGGCGGACGCCGCGCGGTGTCGATGATCGTCGGGCGCGATCCCGAGACCCTGGACGAGGCCGGCATCTGCCGGGCGGCCATCGAGAGCCTCTCCGAGAACTTCTCCGACGGCATCGTGGCGCCGGCCTTCTGGATCGGGGTCGGCGGCCTGCCCGGCGGCGCGCTCTACAAGGCGATCAACACCGCCGACAGCATGATCGGCCACCGCACCCCGCGCCACGAGGCCTACGGCTGGGCCGCCGCCCGCCTCGACGATCTCGTGAACCTTCCGGCCTCGCGGCTGACCGCCCTGCTCCTCGTCGCGGCCGCGGCCGTCCATGCCGGCGCTTCGCCCGGCCAAGCCTGGCGGGCGGTGCGGCGGGATGCCGGCCGCCACCGCTCGCCCAATGCCGGCTGGCCGGAGGCCGCCATGGCGGGGGCTCTCGGCTTGGCGCTCGCCGGCCCCCGAACCTACGGCACCACCCGCGTCGCGGATGGCTGGATGGGCGACGGGCGCACGGAGGCGACCCCGGCCGACGTGGAACGGGCGCTTGCGCTCTACCGCACGGCGTGCGGATTCCTGTTCGGGCTCGCCCTCCTCCTCCTGGTCCTCCTCAAGGTCGCCCTCGCATGATCCGGTCGAAGACGACACGCCTCGGGCGACGGGGAGCCCTGGCGCTGGCCGCCCTCGGCCTCGCCGCTCCGACCCCCGGCCGCACCGCCGAGGGCCTGCCGACGCCCTACACCGTCACCCGCGATTTCGACGGCGAGACGAAGGGCGACGGGGCCTACGACCTCAGCGGCATGGCCTGCCGCCCGACCGACGCGGACGGCAGCCGCCTCTGTGTCGTGGTCAACGACGAGAACCGCGGCGCGCAGTTCGCCCGCCTCGCCGGGACCACGCTGACGCCCGGCGCCACCGCCTACGACCTCGGCACGGCGCCCTCGCCGGCCATCCGGGGCACGCCCCCCGCGCAGTCCCGATGCAGCGGCGGTCCGGGCAGGTTCGATCAGCTCGACGGCGAGGCCGTGGCCTATGCCGAGCCCTTCTTCTACGTCACCGGGTCGCACGGCTGCACCCGGGGCAAGCGCAAGTACAAACTGTCGTCGATGATCCTCACGCGCCTGCGGCCGAACGCCGACGGCACCGCCGCCGCGGAGACGGTGAGCACCTACCGCCTGTTCGACGCCCTGATGGCCTCCGCGCCCGTACGCGACTCCGTGCTGCGCGACCTGGAATTCGATTGGAACGCCTTGCCGCCGGAGGGCACGCCGCAGCCGAACGGCCTGAACGTCGAAGGGCTCGCGGTCGTGGGCGGGCGCCTCTACGCGGGCCTGCGGGCACCGAGCCTCGCGGGCAAGGCCTTCCTCGTCTCCGTACCGGTCGAGGCGCTGTTCGCGGATGGAAACGCCGCCCTGTCGGCCGAAATCGGCACGATCCCCCTGGAGGCCGGACCCGATGCGGGCGTCCGCGACCTCACGATCCTGCCCGACGGACGGATGCTGGTGCTCACGGGCTCGTCCCGCAACGGCCTGCCCGTTCCCTTTCGGCTGTCCCTCGTCGACCTGCCCTCCGGCGCCCTGACCCCCGTCGCCACCCTCGCGCCGGTCCGCGGCGAGAACCAGAAGGGCAAGGTCATCGACGGCAAGGCCGAGGCCGTGGTCCCGCTCGGATCGGGCCGGGTCCTCGTCCTGTTCGACAGCCTTCGGAACGGGGCGCCGCACGCCTACGCGGTGCCGATCCCGGAGAGGGGCGCGCCTACGCCCCCCTGAGGCTCGGGCCGGCTTCCGCCGCGCCCCGGCGCGCGGCGTCGCGGCGGAGCGCCGAGAGCACGACGAACATCAGGCTCGCGCCGAGGCCGAGGCAGGGGTCGATCCGGGGCGGGGACGGGATCATGGAGGCTTCCTCGCCGCACCCGTCGTGAGGCAGGCGTTCCGGCGCCAAGCCTAAAACCGTCGGGACGCTACGAGGCCAGGGCGAGCAGCGCGTCGCAGGCGACATGCCCCTCGCAATGATCCGCGAGCCGGTCGAGTACCGCCTCGATGCCGGCCTCGTAGGCCAGCCCGCTCGGAGCCGCCCCCAGGCGGCCGAGCCAGGCGCCCCGCTGGCGGTCGTCGGCGAACAGGCCGTGCACGTAGGTGCCGGTGACGCGGCCGTCGGCCGAGACCGCGCCGTCGAGGCGCCCGTCCGCGAGCCGGATTGCCGGACGCGCGGTGTCCGGCCCGGTGGTGTCGCCCACATGCATCTCGTAGCCCGAGAACGGCACGCCGTCCGGCTGGCTCGTGCCGGTCACGGCGGCCAGATGCTTCACCGGCGTCATCACGGTCTCGACGTCGAGGAGCCCGAGACCCGGCACGGAGCGGGGCGCACCCTCGATGCCGTGCGGGTCGTCGATGCGCCGGCCGAGCATCTGGTAGCCGCCGCAAAGCCCGAGCACCCGCCCGCCGCGCCGGACATGGGCGCGCAGGTCGATGTCCCAGCCCTCCGCGCGAAAGGCGTCGAGGTCGTCGATGGTGGTCTTCGAGCCCGGCAGGAGCACGAGGTCGGCCACCGGGATCGGCTCGCCCGGGCGCACCAGCACCACCGCCACGTCGGGCTCGGCCCGAAGCGGGTCGAGGTCGTCGAAATTGGCGATGCGCGGCAGCACCGGCACGGCAACGACCCTGCGCCGGGCCGATCCGGTGTCCGAGCCCGCGAGGCCGAGGGCGTCCTCCGCCGGCAGGCGCGCCGCGTCGGGAAAGTGCGGGATCAGCCCGAAGCTCGGCCAGCCGGTCGCCTGCGCGATGGTGGCCATGCCGTCGGCGAACAGGCTGGGATCGCCGCGGAAGCGGTTGACGAGGAAGCCCCGGATCATCGCGGCGTCCTCCGGGTCGATCACCGCCTTGGTGCCCACGAGGCTGGCGATGACGCCGCCCCGGTCGATGTCGCCGAGCAGGATCACCGGCGTGCCGGTGGCGCGGGCGAATCCCATATTCGCGATGTCGCCGGCCCGCAGGTTGACCTCGGACGCCGAGCCCGCCCCCTCCACCACCACGAGGTCGGCTTGCGCCTTCAGGTACGAGAAGCTCTCCAGCACGGAGGCGAGGAGACGCGGCTTCCAGGCCTGATAGTCCCGCGCCCTGGCGGTGCCGACCATGCGGCCCTGGACCACGACCTGGCTGCCGGTCTCGCTCTGGGGCTTCAGCAGCACCGGGTTCATGTGCACCGAGAGCGCCACCCCCGCCGCCCGCGCCTGCAACGCCTGGGCCCGCCCGATCTCGCCGCCATCGGCGGTGACGGCGGCATTGTTCGACATGTTCTGCGGCTTGAAGGGCCGCACGGCGAGCCCGCGCCGCGCGAAGACCCGGCACAGCCCGGCCACGATCAGCGACTTGCCGACATCCGAGCCGGTGCCCTGGATCATGAGGGCGCGGGTCATGGCTGCGGCCCGTCCGACGGGGATGCGGCGCAGGCCGGATCGGCGGGCCGCGCGGCGCGACGAAAGGCCAGGATGGCGGCCCCGTAGGTTTCGACCACCTCCGAGAACGGCACGCGCTCCGCCGTGAACAGCACGGCCCGGTGCCGGAACAGATGGTCGGGAATCGCGAGGTCGCCGCAGGTCGACGCCGGGGGCGGCGCCTGCTCCCACCCTTGCGGCAGGGGCTGCCACAGGAGTTCCGCCCCGATGGTCTGCCGCGTCGTGCCGAGGGCCTGGACCGCCCGGCCGAACGGCGTGTCGGTGGTCTCGAGCAGGCGGTTCATCTCCGGGGTCAGGCGCTCGGGCACGTACCAGTTGTCCGCCTCCGACAGGACGTGGTCGCCGCAGGCGAGCCGCACCTGACGGTAGCGGAGGACGGTGTCGGAGCCGGCATTCAGGCGCCGGCGCGTCTCCTCCGAGGCGGGCTTGTCCGCGCCGCGCTGCAGATTCGCCGCGAGCAGGGGCGTCGCGGCCATGCCGTGCTCGGCGCACCAGCCTTCGAGGGTCGCGGTGGCGGAGCGGCTGGCGAGCAGCCGGGCGTTCAGGCCCTCCACCACCGCCAGGGCCTCGACGCGGCCGAGATAGCTGGCCGGCCAGGCCGGCGCGGTTTCAGCGCAGGCCGGATGGATGCCCGACAGGACAAGGAGCCCGACCGGGCCGAGGACGAAGCGCATCAGAATTCGATGCCCACCTGCGCCTTCACCCCGGCGGCGAAGTGATGCTTCACGACCGCCATCTCGGTGACGAGGTCGGCGGCCTCGATCAGGGCCGGCTTGGCGTTGCGGCCGGTGACCACGACGTGGAGGTCCGGTCGGCGCGCCCGGAAGGCCGCCACCACGGCCTCGAGATCCAAGTAGTCGTAGCGCAGGGCGATGTTGAGCTCGTCCAGCACCACGAGGCGGATCGTCGGATCGGCCATGAGGTCGAGGGCCTTGGCCCAGGCGTGCTCGGCGGCGGCGATGTCGCGGGCCTTGTCCTGGGTTTCCCAGGTGAAGCCCTCGCCGAGGGTGTGCCAGTCGATCCGGTCGCCGAAGGCCGTGAGGGCGTGCTTCTCGCCGGTGTCCCAGGCACCCTTGATAAACTGCACCACGCCGACGCGCCAGCCGTGGCCCAGCGCCCGCAGCATCAGCCCGAGGGCCGCCGTGGTCTTGCCCTTCCCCGGCCCGGTGTTGACGATGAGGAGCCCCTTCTCGATCGTCTTCTCCGCCACCTCGGCATCCTGGACGGCCTTGCGCTTCTCCATCTTTTCGCGATGGCGGTCGGCGTCGGTCATGGGGTGGCTCCGGGTTGGGGTTTCACGATCAGGGGCAGGCCCGCCACCGTGAGGACGACGCGGTCCGCCTGGGCCGCGAGGCGCTGGTGCAGGCGCCCCGCCGCATCGCGGAAACGGCGGGCCAGCGCGTTGTCCGGCACGATCCCGAGGCCGACCTCGTTGCCCACCAGGACAACCAGGCCGGGGGCCGCCGCGCAGGCCGCGAGCAGCGCGGCGGTGGCGGCGTCCACGTCGGCCTCCGCCAGGATCAGGTTGGTGAGCCAGAGGGTGAGGCAATCGACCAGCACCGGCCCGGTCGCGGCGGCGACCGCCTCGGGCAGGGCGAGCGGCACGTCCTGCGTGATCCAGCCGTCCGGGCGGCGGGCGCGGTGGAGCGCGATGCGCTCGCGCATCTCGTCGTCCCAGGCCTGGGCGGTGGCGAGGTAGAGCCAGGGCCGAGGCTGCGCCTCGATCAGCCCCTCGGCATGGGCGCTCTTGCCGGAGCGCGCGCCGCCGAGCACGAGGGTCAGTCTGGGTGGAGGATGCGGCATGCGGCCTGCTGTGCCCGAAATCGAGGTCCCGGGTCAAAGGCGGGAATCCGATCCGGGCCGCGTTGTCAGCGGATCGGCAACCGCGTAGAAGCGTGGATCGGACGGTGCCCCGGCGACGGGGTGAAAAGGGAATGCGGTGAGGGGGCGACCTCGAAACCGCAGCTGCCCCCGCAACTGTGAGCGGAGACGGGACTGCCATCAGCCACTGGAGCGATCCGGGAAGGCGGCAGGACCAGCGACCCGCGAGCCAGGAGACCTGCCGTCCTCCCGCTCGATGCTTGACGGCCGCCGGCGGGGCGGCCAGGAGATGAACCCGATGTCGACCAACACCCTCGTCCTGACCGGCACCCGCACCAACGAGCGCCTCGGCGCCGTGCTCGTGGCCGCCTTCCTTGGCCTCGGCCTCGTATTCATGGCAGGCTTCGCCCCCGCGATGGCGCTGCACAACGCGGCGCACGACTTCCGCCACAGCCAGAACTTCCCCTGCCACTGAGCGTCTCCGCTTAAGGCAGACAATCCCATGATCATCCGGCTCGTGTCGGCGGCCCTGGTCGCCGGCTTCCTCGCGGCCGTCGTCGCGACGGGCCTGCAGCTCGCACTCACCTCGCCGCTCATCATCGCGGCCGAGCGCTACGAGACGCAGGCCTCCGCCGCCCCCGTTCGGCCGACCCCCGCCTCGCTGATCGTCCGCGTCCATGGCGGTCACGATCACGGCACCAAGGATCCCTCGGTGGCGGGCGGCGAGGTCGCGCCCGACTGGCAGCCTGGCCCCGGCCTGCCGCGCATGGCCTTCACCGCGCTCGCCACCCTGGTGGGCGGCGTCGGCTACGCGTTCCTGCTCGGTGCCGTGCTCCTGGCCTGCAACCGCGAGCCCAACCCCGAGACCGGCCTGCGCTTCGCCATCGGCGGCTTCCTCGCGGTGGCGCTGGCCCCCGCCCTCGGCCTCGCGCCGGAACTCCCCGGAATGGAGGCCGCGCCGCTGGCCGACCGCCAGTTCTGGTGGGTGATGACCGCCGCGGCCACCGCCATGGGGCTCTACCTTATCGCGATCCGGCGGGCGCCGATCACCATCGCGGGCGGCATCGTGCTCCTCGTCGCGCCCCATCTCGCGGGTGCGCCGGAGGCGAGCCACGCCGCCTCGAACCTGCCGGCCTCCTACGCCGCGCAGTTCGCGGCGCGCTCGCTGGGCATCGCCTTCGTGTTCTGGGCGGTGATCGGGTTGGCCTATGGCTGGGCCTGGGGGCTGTTCGGCAAGACCCGGCCGACCCACGCGCGGCCGACCCATGCCTGACCACATGCCCGACCCGCGGCCTGACACGGACCACGCCGCCGTCACCCTCTACGTCTGCGCCACCTGCCGGACGGCCGGCGACGCCTCGGAGCCGCGGGCGGGCGCCCGCCTGCTCGCCGCGCTTCAGGACGCCGTGAGCGCCGGCGGCCACCCGGGCATCACGGTCGAGAGCGTCGAATGCCTCTCGGTTTGCAAGCGCCCCTGCACGGTGGCGGTGGCCTCGCAAGGCCGCTGGACCTACGTCTACGGCGATCTCGACCCGGTCGCGTCGGCCGGCACCATCCTGGACGGCGTGGCGCTCTATGCCGAGACGCCGGACGGCATCGTGCCGTGGAAGGCCCGGCCGCAGGAATTCCGCAAGGGCGTCGTCGCCCGCCTTCCCCCATTCCCGCCGCCCGTCGCGGCGCCCCCCCTTCCGGACGCCGCCGAATGACCCTCGTCGCCAAGATCCCCTGCACCATCGTCACGGGCTTCCTCGGGGCCGGCAAGACCACCCTGGTGCGCCACCTCGTGGAGAATGCGAACGGCCGGCGCCTCGCCATCATCGTCAACGAGTTCGGCGACATCGGCTTCGACGGCTCGTTCCTGGCCGCCTGCGGCATCGAGGGCTGCGGCGACGAGGACATCGTCGAGCTCGCCAACGGCTGCATCTGCTGCACCGTGGCCGACGATTTCGTGCCGGCCCTGAACAAGCTCCTCGACCGGGCCGATCCGCCCGAGCACATCCTGATCGAGACCTCGGGCCTCGCCCTGCCCAAACCCCTGGTCCAGGCCTTCCAGTGGCCGGCGATCCGCTCGCGGGTGACGGTGGACGGCGTGGTCGCGGTCATCGACGGCCCGGCCGTGGCCGCCGGCTTCTTCGCCGACGATCCGGCGGCGCTCGCCGCCCAGCGCGCGGACGACGCCAGCGTCGACCACGACAATCCCCTCGAGGAGGTGTTCGAGGACCAGCTCCTCTGCGCCGACCTCGTGGTGATGAACAAGGCCGACCTCCTCGACGAGGCCGGGCGCGCCAAGGTCCGGGCCGAGGTCACCGAACACCTGCCCCGCGCGGTGAAGATGGTGGAGGCCGAGCACGGCCGCCTCGACCCGCGCGTGATCCTGGGGATCCAGGCGGCGGCCGAGGACGACCTCGACGCGCGTCCGTCCCACCACGGCGAGGGCGAGGACCACGACCACGACGACTTCGATTCGGTGGCGCTGCCGGTGGCGGCCACGGCCTCGGCCGAGGACCTGGCCATCCGCGTCGCCCGCGCCGCCGAGACGGAGGGCGTGCTGCGCATCAAGGGCTTCGCCGAGGTTACCGGCAAGCCGATGCGCCTCGTGGTCCAGGGCGTCGGTGCCCGCATCGCCCACCATTACGACCGCCCCTGGAAGTCCGGCGAGCCCCGCGACGGCCGCCTCGTGGTGATCGGCCTCAAGGGGTTCGACCAGGCCGCCGTCGCCGCCGCCTTGGCGGGATAAGCGCCCGCCATGCACCTGATCCGCATCGATACGGTCTCCCTCGACGAGGGCGAAGCCGCGATCGATCTCGGTCAGGCGCCGGGAGACATCGTCTTCCTGTCCTTCACCGATTCGGATCTCTTCGGCATGGCTGGCGCCCACGCGGCGGTCTTCCCGCCGGGTTCGGCCGGAGGCCCGACCCTGCGGCTCGCCAAGCTCGCGAAACTTCGCCACCCGATGTCGGTCGACCTCTACGTCGAGTCGGTGATCGCCCAGGCGCGGATGGTGGTGATCCGCTGTCTCGGCGGCCTCGATTACTGGCGCTACGGCATCGAGCGCGCCAGCGCGGCCGCCCGCGCCGCCGGGGTGGCGCTCGTGGTGCTGCCGGGCGACGACCGGCCCGACCCGCGCCTCGACGCCTATTCCACGAAGCCGGAGCTCGCCCCCGACTTCGACGCCTATTTCCGGGCCGGAGGCACGGCGAACCTGCGCCGCCTGGTCGGGCGCATGGCCGCCGCGATCGGATATCCCGCGGCGGTCGAGGCGCCCCTGCCCCTGCCCCGCGGCTTCGTCTGCTGCCCGGGCTGCGGCCCCGTCGCGGACGGGCAGGCCCGCGCCGCCGGACGACCGTTCCAGACCGCCCCGGCCGAGGCGCCGCTGGCGCTGGTCGTGGTCTACCGGTCCAGCGTGCTCTCGGGCGACACCGCGCCGATCGCCGCGTTGGGCGCCGCGCTCCAGGCGCGCGGCCTTGCGGTGCTGGCCGTGGCGGTGTCAAGCCTGAAGGACCCCGCCGCGATCGCGCCCCTCCGGGCGGCCATCGCGGCGCATCGGCCCGCCATCGTCATCGCCGCCACCGCCTTCTCGGCGCGGGAGGATGCCGGGTTCGTCCTCGATGCCGCCGATTGCCCGGTCCTACAGGCCTTCAGCATCGGCGCGGCGCGGGACGCCTGGGCCGCCTCCGCCCGGGGCATGGGTGCGGCCGACCTCGCCATGCAGGTCGCCCTGCCGGAATTCGACGGCCGGCTCTCCGGGTTTCCGATCTCGTTCAAGGAGGAGGGTCCGGAAACCGAGGGCTTCGCCGAGCGCCGTGCCGTGCCGCACCCGGAGGGCATCGCGGCCCTGGCCGAGCGTGCCGCCGCCTGGATCCGCCTTGCCCGGCTCCCCCGGGCCGAGCGCCGCCTCGCCCTGGTGCTCTCGGACTATCCCGCCCGCGGCGGCCGCGCGGGCTTTGCCGTCGGCCTCGACACGCCGGAGAGCGCGCGGGCGATCGTCGCGGACTTGGCGCAGGCCGGCTACGGCATCGGCGCATTGCCGGACGCCGAGGCACTGATGCGGGGTCTGACGCAGGGGCCGAAGGACTTCGCGGTCGACCTCGATGCCTACCGGGACTGGTTCGGCACGCTGCCCGAGACCGCGCGCGCGGCCCTCGACGCCGAATGGGGTCCGCCCGAGGCCGACCCGGTCTGCCGGGACGGCGCGTTCCGCTTCGCGAGCGTGGCCCCTGCGGGCGGGCGCCTCGCGGTCTTCCTGCAGCCCGATCGCGGGCGGTCGACGGACCGCAAGGCCGCCTATCACGACCCCGACGCGGTGCCGACCCACGCCTATCTGGCCTTCCACCTCGGGCTGCGCAGCCGGTTCGACGCCCTCGTTCACCTCGGCACCCACGGCACCGCCGAGTGGCTGCCGGGCAAGGCCGTCGCCCTTTCGCCGGATTGCTGGCCGGCCCGCGCCGTCGGGGCGCTCCCGGTGGTCTATCCCTTCATCGTCGACGATCCGGGCGAGGCCGCGCCCCTGAAGCGGCGCCTCGGGGGCGTCGCCCTCGGACACCTGACGCCGCAGACCGGCGTGACGGGGCTCGACCCCGACGCGGCGCGCCTGCGCGCGCTCGTGGAGGAATACTCCGCCGCCAGCGTCCTCGACCCGCGCCGCGCCGCGATCCTGGCGCGCACCATCCTGGACGAGGCGATGTCGGCCGGGCTGCTCGCCGGTGCCGGGATCGACGCCGACACGCCGATGCCGGACGCGCTCGCGGCCCTCGACGCGCATCTCTGCGACCTCGGCGAGGTGACCGCGCGCGACGGGCTGCACGTGTTCGGCCGGGCCGGGGCCGAGGCCTCGGAGGCGGTGGCCGCCTGCGCGGAGGGCGAGCGCCTCGGCCTGCTGCGTGGCCTCGACGGCCGCTTCGTGGCGCCCGGTCCCGCCGGCTCGCCGTCGCGCGGGCGCACCGACGTGATGCCCACGGGCCGCAACCTCGCCACCCTCGACCCGCGCAGCCTGCCGACCCGGGCCGCCACCACCCTGGGGGCCAGGGCCGCCGACGCCGTGGTCCTGCGCTACCTGCAGGACGAGGGCGAGTACCCGGCCCGGATCGTCATGGACCTCTGGGCTTCGCCCACCCTGCGCACCGGCGGCGAAGACGTCGCCCACGCCCTGGCCCTGATGGGCGTGCGCCCGGTCTGGGACCACGCCTCCACCCGGGTCACCGGTTTCGAGGTGCTGCCGCTGGCGCTCCTCGACCGGCCGCGCATCGACGTGACGGTGCGGGTCTCGGGCGCCTTTCGCGATACCTTTCCCGAGACCCTGTCGCTCCTCGCCCGGGCCGCCGAGGCAGTGGCAGCGCGGGAGGAAGAGGATGACGAGAATCCGCTGGCCGCCGCCCGCCGCCGGGGCGAGGCGCCGGCCCGAGTCTACGGCGCGGCGCCCGGGCGCTACGGCGCGGGGGCCGGCGGCCTCGCCCTCGACGGGGCTTGGGACAGCCGCGACGATCTCGGGCGGGCCTATCTCGCCGCCACGTCGCACGCCTATGGGGGCGCGGCGGACAGCGAGGATGCGGGCTTCGCCGCCCGGGTGGCCGGCGCCGACGCCTACGTGCACGCCTTCGACGTCGCCGAGCGCGACCTTCTCGACGGCGACGCCGCCGTGGAGGCGATGGGCGGCTTCTCGGCCGCCGCCGCCCTGACGGGGGCGAGCCCCGCCCTCTACAGCCTCGACGTCGCCACGCCCGAGACCCCGAAGGCGCGCACCGCCCGCGAGGACGCCGCCCGTCTGATCCGGGGCCGCCTCGCCCATCCGCGCTGGATCGCGGCGCAGCTCCGGCACGGCTATCGCGGCGCCCAGGAACTGGCACAGGGGGTCGACGCGGTCTTCGTCCTCGCCGCCACCACGGACGCGGTGTGCGACGCCGACCTCGACCGGCTCTACGGGGCGATGATCGCCGACCTCGAGACCTTCGAGACCCTGCGGGCGGCCAATCCGGAGGCGGCCCGCGCCATCCTCGAGCGCTTCGACGAGGCCCGCCGGCGCGGCCTCTGGACCACCCGGCGCAACGCCATGGCGGCCGACGAGATGGCGGCCGACGAGCTGCTGCGCGAGGCGGCGGAATGACCGCGCCCCGCCGCGTCGCCCCGGAGGCGCCGAGCCGGCGCGGCTGGTGCCCCAGCCTCGCCCGGCCGATGCCCACCGGCGACGGCCTGCTCGCCCGCGTCCACCCGCCCCTCGGGCGCCTCACCCCGGCCCAGGCCCGGGCGGTGGCGGCGGGCGCGCGCCGCTTCGGCAACGGCCATGTCGACGTCACAGCCCGGGCCAACCTGCAGATCCGCGGCGTGACCGAGGCGACCCGCTGCGACCTCGCCGAGGCGCTGGCGGCCATCGGTCTCGGGGATGTCCGCCACGACGGGGGCCCGCAACGCCTGACCCTGACCCCGCCGCTGGCCGGGCTCGAACCCGAGGCGGTCCCGGCCCTGGCCCAGGCCATCGAGGCGATCGGGCGGGTGATCCCGGGCCTGCCGCCGAAGTCGCTGGTGGCCGTCGAGGCGGCCACGCACGGGATCAGCCTCGGTTCGGCGGAGGCCGACCTTCACGCCGTCGTCACGCGCGCGGGTTTCGCCCTGCGCCTCGCCGGCGACGCGGCCTGGTGGCGCCTGCCCGACGGTGCCGCGCCGACCATCATCGAGGCGGCCCTGCGCCTGCTGGCGGCGAGCGGGCAACGGCGGATGCGCGATGTTCCGGCAGCGGCCCGGGCGGAGACCCTGGCTCGCTTCGGCCTGCAGCGCATCGCCGGGCCGGCCGAGTCGGCCGCCCTGAGCCCGGGCTTGCTGGCCCTGCCGCCCCTCTCTCTCCCGGACAGCGAGTCCCGGCGATCCCCGCCCCCGAGGGCGGAGGGGCGCGTCGCCCTCCTCGTCGACGCCCCCTTCGGCCGCTGCACCGCCGACGCCCTCGACGCGCTCGCCGACACGGCGGACGCCGTCGGCGGCGCGGACCTGCGCCTCTCGCCGACCCGCGGCCTCCTCCTCGTCTGCGCCGACGCCGCCGTTGCCGAAGCCGCGCGGGAAACCCTGGCCGGGGCCGGCTTCCTGACGCGGGCCGACGATCCGCGCGGGGCGGTGGCGGCCTGCCCAGGCGCGCCGGCCTGCGCGTCGGGATCGACCCCGACCCTGCACGACGCGGCCCGCCTGGCCGAGGCGTTCCGGCCCTTCGCGGCGCGCGGCCTGCGCGCCCATGTCTCGGGCTGCCCCAAGGGCTGCGCCCATCCGGGCGCCGCCGACCTCACCCTCGTCGGGCGGGACGGGTGGTACGACGTGGTGCTGTCCGGGCGGCCGGATGCCT
The DNA here is from genome assembly GCF_059816145.1 of Methylobacterium sp. 001424705. Lineage (NCBI taxonomy): Bacteria > Pseudomonadati > Pseudomonadota > Alphaproteobacteria > Hyphomicrobiales > Methylobacteriaceae > Methylobacterium > Methylobacterium sp. 001424705. Next base: position 192,750 of record NZ_JCBANU010000004.1, read on the forward strand.
CGCCAACGACGCGCCTCCCTTTCGAGGCCGCGCTGGAGCGCGTAAGGAGGGCGGATTCGGCACATTCCCTCGCCCAAATCTTCCCAGAACACCCGCCAGGACCGCGACCGTCATGAGTTCCCGCCTCGACTACCTGCGTGACGGAGGCGCGATCTATGCCCGCTCCTTCGCGATGATCCGGGCCGAGGCCGATCTCGTGCGCTTCCAGGGCACCGCCGAGCGGGTCGTGGTGCGGATGATCCACGCCTGCGGCATGACCGACCTGCCGCGCGACGTGGAGGCCTCCCCCGACTTCGCGCGAGCCGGCGAGGCGGCCCTGAAGGCCGGCGCGCCGATCCTGTGCGACGTCCGCATGGTCGCCGACGGCGTCACGCGGGCGCGGCTGCCCGCCGACAACCGGGTGATCTGCACCTTGAGCGATCCGCGCGTGCCGGACCTCGCCGCCGCCATGAACACCACCCGCTCGGCCGCCGCCATGGAGCTCTGGCGCGAGCACCTGCCCGGAAGCGTCGTGGCGGTGGGCAATGCCCCGACCTCGCTGTTCCGCCTCCTCGAGCTTCTCGACGAGGGCGTGCCGCCCCCCGCCGCCGTCATCGGCATCCCGGTGGGGTTCGTCGGCGCCGCAGAGTCGAAGGAAGCCCTCGCCCGCGACGGTCGGGTGCCCTTCATCGTGGTCCATGGCCGGCGCGGCGGCAGCGCCATGACGGCCGCGGCCATCAACGCGCTCGCGCAAGAGATCGAGTGATGGATTCCGGCGAGCGCCTTCCCCCCGACGCGGCGGAGCGGACCGAGATCCCGCGCGCGGTGAGCACCGGCACCCTGTACGGCGTCGGCATGGGCCCGGGCGAGCCGGACTACCTCACCGTGCGCGCCATGCGGGTGCTGGAGCGGGCCCCGGTGCTGGTGCATTTCTGCAAGAAGGGCCGGCGCGGCAACGCCCGCACCATCGCGGACGCCGTGCTCGCCGCCGAGCCGGGGCGCGAATGCCCCCTGGTCTACCCCTACACCACCGAGCTCCACCCGGAGCACCCGGACTACGTCGCGGCCCTCGCCGCCTTCTACGACGACGCGGCCGGGCGCCTCGCCGACCATCTCGGCGCGGGCCGGGACGTCGCCATCCTGTCGGAGGGCGATCCGTTCTTCTACGGCTCGTTCATGCACCTGTGGCGGCGCCTGAAGGACCGCTTCCCCGTGGAGGTCGTGCCCGGCGTCACCGGGATGTCCGGCTGCTGGACCCGCGCCGGCACCCCGATCACCTGGGGCGACGACGTGCTGACCGTGCTGCCCGCCACCCTGCCGCACGCCGCCCTGGTGGAGCGCCTGCGCGCCACCGACGCCGCCGTGCTGATGAAGCTCGGCCGCCACCTGCCGAAGGTGCGGGCGGCGCTCGCCGAGGCCGGCGTGCTGGAGCGCGCGGTCTATGTGGAGCGCGGCACCATGGCGGGCGAGCGGGTGATCGCCCTCAAGGACAAGCCCGACGACGAGGCGCCCTACTTCTCGATGGTGCTCCTGCCCGGCGAGGGACGCCGGCCGTGAGCGGCCCGACCTCGGCTTCCGGGTCCATCGCGATCGTCGGCCTCGGCCCCGGCGATCCGCGCCTGCTGACGGCGGCCGCACAGGAGGCCCTGGCCCAGGCGCAGGATCTCATCGGCTACATTCCCTACGTCGCCCGCGTGCCCGAGAGGCCGGGGCTCGTCCGCCACGCCAGCGACAACCGGGTGGAGGTCGACCGGGCCCGCCACGCCCTCGAACTCGCCGCCTCCGGCCGGCGCGTCGCGGTGGTCTCCGGCGGCGATCCCGGCGTGTTCGCCATGGCGGCGGCGGTGTTCGAGGCGGTGGAGGCCGGCGATCCGGCCTGGGCCCGGCTCCCCATCACGGTGGAGCCCGGCATCACCGCGATGCTGGCCGCCGCCGCCCGCCTCGGCGCGCCCCTGGGCGGCGATTTCTGCGCGATGTCCCTCTCGGACAACCTCAAGCCCTGGGAGGTCATCACCGCCCGTCTGGAGGCGGTGCTGCGGGCGGATTTCGTGATCTCCCTCTACAACCCGATCTCCTCCGCCCGGCCCTGGCAGCTCGGCAAGGCCCTCGATCTGGCCGCCGAGATCCGGCGCGGCGACACGCCGGTGATCTTCGCCCGCGCCGTCTCGCGGCCCGACGAGGCGATCCGGGTGCTCACCCTCGACGAAGCGCGGACGACCACGGCCGACATGGCCACAATGGTGATCATCGGCGCCTCGGCCACTCGCCTGATCCCGCGCGGCGACGCCACGCCGTTCGTCTACACGCCGCGCAGCGTGCCGGCGGCGTGATGCGCGGGTCGGCGCGGGCCTCAGAGGGCGGCGATCCCCGCGAGGGCCGCCGCGACGTCCGGCACGCTCGGCACGTCCGGCTTCTCCGGGCGGTCGACCATCACGACCGGCAGCCCCAGCGCCCGCGCCGCGGCGATCTTGCCGTAGGTGGCGCCGCCCCCGGAATTCTTGCTGACCAGGACCTCGATCGCGCCCTCGGCCAGGAACGCCGCCTCGGCGGCCGCGTCGAAGGGGCCGCGCGCCTGGACAGAAGTCAGCCGCGGGACCGCCAGGGCGATGTCCTCGATGGCGCGCACGACGTAGTCGTGCTGCGGCGCGCCGGCGAAGGCCCCGACCTCCTGCCGGCCGATGGTGAGGAAGACCCGGCGCGGCGCGGGGCCGAGCGCCCGGGCGGCCGCCGCCATGTCGGGCACCGTCGTCCAGCGGTCGCCGGCCACCGGCCTCCAGGCCGGACGGCGGATCGCCAGCAGGCGCGTGCCGGTCCGGGCGCAGGCCTCGGCGGCGTTGGCGCTCATCCGGGCCGCGAAGGGATGCGTCGCATCGACCACGAGGTCGGTGCGGTCCTGGGCCAGCCACGCGGCGAGCCCCTCCACGCCACCGAACCCGCCGATCCGCGTCGGCACGGGTTCCGGCTTCGGCCGGCTGGTGCGGCCGGCGAGCGACAGGGTGACGGCATCGCGCCGGCCCATGGCCAGGAGCCCGCGCACCAGGGCGCTCGCCTCGCCGGTGCCTCCCAGGATCAGTATCCGCATGCTCCCCCCACCCTCGGGGCCGTTCTCCATGACCGGTAACGCCGTGTCCACCAGCCCGCCGGCCGCCCCCTGGCTCACCATCGTGGGTATCGGCGAGGACGGACGCGCGGGCCTGAGCCCCGCCGCCGCCGCCGCCCTCGACGGCGCGCGCCTCGTCTATGGCGGACGCCGGCACCTGGCGCTGGCCGCGCCGCTCGCCGCCGAGACGCGGGTCTGGCCGAGCCCCATGGCGGACGCCTATCCGGGACTCCTCGCCCGGCGCGGCACGCCCACCTGCATCCTGGCGACCGGCGATCCGTTCCACTACGGCATCGGGGCCGAGATCGCCCGCATCGTCCCGGCCGCGGAGATGCGGGTCTTCTCCCAACCCTCGGCCTTCAGCCTCGCCTGCGCCCGCCTCGGCTGGCCCCTGGCGGAGACGGGCTGCCTCACCCTGCACGGCCGGGCACTGCCCCGGCTGATCCCGCATCTCCAGCCCGGCGCCCGCCTCCTCGTCCTGACCTGGGACGAGACCACGCCGGCGGCGGTCGCCGCGCTCCTGGCCGAGCGCGGCCTCGGCGCATCCCGCCTCACCGTCCTGGAGGCCATGGGGGGGCCGCGCGAGCGCCGGCGCAGCGCGACGGCCGCGGGCTTCGACCTCGTGGGGATCGACCCCCTGAACACCCTCGGCATCGAGGTCGTCGGCGCGGCCGCGGCCCAGGTGGTTACCGTGAGCCCCGGCCTCGACGACGCCTGGTTCGAACATGACGGCCAGCTGACCAAGGCCGACATCCGGGCGGTGACGCTGGCAGCCCTGCGCCCCCGCGCCGGCCAGACCCTGTGGGACATCGGCGCCGGGGCCGGCTCCATCTCCATCGAGTGGATGCTGCGCCACCCGAGCCTGCGGGCCATCGCCGTCGAGGGCAACCCGGCCCGGGCCGCCCGCATCGCCCGCAACGCGGCCCGCCTCGGGGTGCCCGACCTGCGCGTGGTTGAGGGTCCCGCCCCGGCGGCCCTGGCCGGCCTGCCGGCCCCCGACACCGTCTTCATCGGCGGCGGCGTCACCGCGCCGGGCGTCCTCGACGCGGCCGTCGCCGCCCTGCCCCCGGGCGGACGCCTCGTCGCCAACGTGGTGACCCTGGAGGGCGAAGCCGTGCTGCTCGCGGCCTTCGGGCAGCAGGGCGGGAGCCTCAAGCGCCTGACGGTCGCCCATGCGGATCCGGTCGGGCACCTGCACGGCTGGCGCGGGGCGATGCCGGTGACGCAATGGGCCTGGGTGAAGGCATGAGGGGGGATGGCACGGCGCCGGTGGAACCCGGACCGGGCGACCTCGTCGCCGGAATCGGGTTTCGCCATGCGACCGCGCCTGCCGAGATCCTTGCCCTGGTCGCGCAGGCCTGCGACGCCGCCTGCCTGCCGCGCGCCCGCGTCGTCCGCCTCGCCACCGCCGGCGACCGGGCCGGGGAGCCGGCGATCCGCGCCGTCGCCGAGACGCTCGGCTGTCCCCTGGAGGCCGTCCCGCCCGAGGCCCTGATCGCCGTGGACGCCGAAGTGCCCACCCGCTCGCACCGGATCGAGGCGTCGCGCCGGGTCGGCTCGGTGGCGGAGGCCGCCGCCCTCGCCGCCGCCGGACCGGGTGCGACGCTGCTGCTGCGGCGAATCGCCAGTGCCGGGGCGACCTGCGCCCTTGCGCTTCGCGCACAATCCGTCACGCAGGATCCATGACCGTACACTTCATCGGCGCCGGCCCGGGCGCCGCCGACCTCATCACCGTGCGCGGCCGCGACCTCATCGCGCGCTGCCCCGTCTGCCTGCATGCCGGGTCCCTCGTGGCGCCCGAGATCCTGGGCTGGTGCCCGCCGGGCGCCCGCATCGTCGATACGGCGCCCCTCGACCTCGACACCATCGTGGCCGAATGCGCGGCCGCCCACGCGGCGGGCCAGGACGTGGCGCGCCTGCATTCGGGGGACCTCTCGATCTGGAGCGCCCTCGCCGAACAGACCCGCCGCCTCACCCAGGCCGGCATCCCCTTCACGGTGACGCCGGGCGTGCCGTCCTTCGCCGCCGCCGCCGCGCTCCTGCGGCGCGAGCTCACCGTTCCGGGCCTCGCCCAGTCCGTCGTCCTCACCCGCACCTCCGGGCGCGCCAGCGCCATGCCGGCGCGCGAAACCCTGGCGGCCTTCGCGGGCACCGGCGCCACCCTCGCCCTGCACCTCTCGATCCACGTCGTCGACGCGGTGGTCTCCGAGCTGACGCCGTTCTACGGCGCCGATTGCCCCGTCGCGGTGGTGTTCCGCGCCACCTGGCCCGACGAGCGGGTGCTCACCGGAACCCTGGCGACGATGGCGGGCCAGGTGGCCGAGGCCGGGCTGGAGCGCACGGCGCTGATCCTGGTGGGGCCCGCCCTCGACCCGGCGGAGTTCCGGGAGAGCGCCCTCTACGCCACCGATTACGACCGGCGCTTCCGGCCGACGGGCGAGACCGTGCGAACCGCGCGGGCAAACGGAGACCGACCGTGAGCGTGCCCGGTCTCCTCGTCGCCGCGCCCCGTTCGAGCTCGGGCAAGACCACCGTGACCCTGGCGCTGATGCGGGCGCTGGCCCGGCGGGGCCTGGCCGTGCGCGGCGCCAAGTGCGGGCCGGACTACATCGACCCCGCTTTCCACCAGGCGGCCACCGGCCATCCGAGCTTCAACCTCGACAGCTTCGCCATGCCGGGGCCGATGCTCGACGCCGTGGCGGCCCTCTCGGCTCTGGGCGCCGACCTCGTGATCGCCGAGGGCTCGATGGGGCTGTTCGACGGCATCGTGGCACCGGAGGGGCGCACGGGCGCCAATGCCGACATCGCCGCGCGCTACGGCTGGCCGGTGATCCTCGTCCTCGACGTCTCCGGCGCCGCGCAATCGGCCGCCGCCCTCGCCCTCGGGTGCCGATCCTACGATCCGCGCATCCGCATCGCCGGGGTGATCCTCAACAAGGTCGCGAGTGCCCGCCATCGCCGCCTCGTGGAGGCAGGCCTGAGCCGCATCGGCATGCCGGTGCTCGGGGCGCTGATGCGGGATGCGAGCCTCGTCCTGCCCGAGCGCCATCTCGGCCTCGTCCAGGCCCGCGAGACCAACGACCTCGATGCCCGGCTCGACCGGCTCGCCGACCTCGCCGAGGCCGGCCTCGACCTCGACGCGATCCTGGCCGCCGCGGCCGGCGCGGCCCCCGCCCCGGGCGCCGGCATCCTGCCCCGGCCGCCGGGCCAGCGCATCGCCATCGCGTCGGATGCGGCCTTCTCGTTCCTGTACCCGCACATGGCGGCGGGCTGGCGGGCGGCGGGCGCCGAACTCGTGCCCTTCTCGCCCCTGGCCGACGAGCCGCCCCCGGCCGATTGCGATGCCGGCTGGCTGCCCGGCGGCTATCCCGAGCTCCATGCCGGCGCCCTGGCGCAGGCCAGGCGCTTCCTCGACGGATTGCGGGTGTTCGCCCGGGGAAAGCCGGTGCACGGGGAGTGCGGCGGCTACATGGTCCTGGGCGAGAGCCTGGAGGATGCGCAGGGGGTCACGCACGCCATGGCGGGCCTGCTGCCGGTGGCGACCTCCTACAAGACCCGCCGCCTGCACCTCGGCTACCGCGTCGCGACGCTGCTGGCCGAGGGCCCCCTCGGGGGCGCGGGCGCACGCCTCGTCGGGCACGAGTTCCACTATGCCAGCGAAACGAGTGCGCCGCCGACCCCCGAGACGGGGCTCGCGGCGGTGACCGATGCGGAGGGCGTACCCCTCGGCCACGCCGGACACCGGCGCGGCGCCGTGACGGGCAGCTTCTTCCACTGGATCGGTTAGGGGCTCGGCGAGCCCCTAACCGGCGGCGGCGGGCTCGGGTGCCTGCTTGCCCATCTTCGCGGCCGTCCGCACGATGGCGAGCACGTCGCGGCGCAGTTGATCGTCCTCGATCAGCGCGTAGGCCCGCAGCAACTCGATCGCGCCCTGCGCGCTGAGGAAGCCGAAGACATCGGACTGGGTGCCGCCAACCTCGTCTTCCTCGAAGAAGGCCGAGACCGGAACTTCGAGAAGACGGGCGATCTCGCGCAGGCGCCCGGCACCGACGCGGTTCTGCCCCTTCTCGTACTTCTGGACCTGCTGGAAGGTCACGCCCACGGCGGTCCCGAGCGCGGTCTGGCTCAGGCCGCGCGCCTTGCGCAAAGCGGTGATCCTCAATCCGACGAGGCGATCGACGTCGGTAGTCTGCTTAGGCATCATCTCTCGATTCAGTCCCTATAGAAATTTTCAGCCCCCGCCCGGACCAGCCCCGGGGACGATGAGGTTGGAGCGCTTTCGTACGAAGGCGTGCAGGATTCCTTAAGTTCATTCGCCACGAAACCAAGGCAGTCGATCAACGATTGAACGTGGTGGTAGAGACTATCCTTGTCTGCAGTCGAACGCCACTAGATGTTTACTCCGCATGAGCATCGGAGGTGACCGTTCTGAGAGCTTGACCACAAAGCTGGCACGGATTGCAAGCGCGACGTTGCGATCGTCCCTCGCGAGTTTCGCTGCACCGCGAACGCACCCACGGCTCCGAATGCCTGACGAACCGGGCGCGGCCGGGCTTTCATCGGGCGGTCCGCGCCGGGCCGGAGCGCGGCGCATCCGCCGCACCGGATGGCTTTTCGTGCCCCTATGCCCCAGGTTAGAGGTGTCGCACGGGATCGTCCGAGACGCCGAAAAACCCAGGTGGATCATGTATATCGCAATGAATCGCTTCAAAGTCGTCAAGGACGCGACGGAAGACTTCGAGCAGGTTTGGCTCGGCCGCGACAGTCATCTCGGCGAGATGCCGGGCTTCGTCGAGTTCCATCTCCTCCGCGGTCCTGAAGGCGAGGACCACGTGCTGTACGCCTCCCACACCATCTGGTCGTCGAAGGCGGATTTCGAGGCCTGGACCCGATCGGAGCAATTCCGGAAGGCCCACGGCCGCGTGCCGTCGACCAAGCCCCTCTACCTGGGCCATCCGCAGTTCGAGGGGTTCGAGACGATCCAGACCGTCGCACGGCCCGATTCGGACGCCGCCGCCTGATGCGTGGGGACCTCACGCGGCAGCCGCGAGGCCGATCGGATCGACCCGGCGTGACGTGTCCCGGGTCGAGACGTGACGGGACAACCCGGCGAGGCGCGGCCGGCCCGCCGCGCCGGCCGCGCCTGAACCAGGGGCGTCGGGCGGAGGCCGGGATCGATCCCCAGCGCCCGGGCGCTCCGGGTCGAACGATAGTCGTGCGCAACCCTCTGCGCGGAACCGACGTTGTGGGGCGGTATGCGCGACCGGACGCATCCGCAGGATCGCGGGACGGCGCCTCAAGGGCCCACCGGAAGAGGTCCTTCTCGAAGCAACCTGTCGAACGCGCGACCCCGTCGCGGTCGAGACCCCGCGCCGCGCCGTCGGACGAGAGCAACGGACTCCGGGCCCGTGTCTTGCACCGATCGTCTCGGCATCCCTAACCGGTCCGTGATTTCGGTTCAGTTTCGGACAGTCTTCGCATCAGGACGGGACAGAGCGCTCCAGATGTTTCATGACCGAATCCCAGCCGCTCTCGAGAAGCTTCCAGTGTCGCGGGCGCGCCACGATGTCTGGGCGGCGCTTCTCCCCCGACGCAGCCGCACCGCGTTTCGGATCGGGCTCTCGGCCGCGACCGCCATTGCCGATATCCTCGTCATCGTCAGCGTCGCCGCGGGGATCGACGCCGCCTACCGGACGGCCTTCGACGTCACCGGGCCGGTGGCGGGACACAGCGGCAGCTTCGAGCTCGCCGCCCTGGTCGCCCTGTTCGTGCTGCTGACGAACCTCGTCCGCGAGGACTACCATATCGAGACGCTGCTCGCCCGCCGGCCGCACCTGCGGCGGGCGACGACGGTCTGGATCGGGGCCTGGGCCGTCGTGCTGCTGATCGGCTTCGCCACGAAGACCACCCATGAGTATTCGCGCCTGGTGTCCCTGGGGATGTTCGCCGGCGGCCTCCCGGCGATGCTGTTCGCCCGCGCGACGATGCTGCGCCTCGTCCGCAGCGCGGCGACATCGACATCGGGTAACACCAACCGGGTCCATCTGGTCGGCTACGAGGAGGATATCGCGCGCTTCTATGCCCACAACGACCCCGAGGCCCTCGGCCTGCGCGTGATCGGCACGAGTTATCTGCGTCAGGTCGACCCGACCGGCGACGCGGCGGCCCGGCACGCCCAGAGATCGGAGGATCTCGATCTCGCGGTCTCCGTGGTGCGCTTCCTGCGCCCGGACGATGTGTTCATCCTCCTGCCCTGGTCGGACGCCTCGGACATCGAGCGCTGCATCGACGCTTTCCTGCGGGTGCCGGCGGCCCTCCACCTGCGCCCCGGCTCGGTGATGGATCGCTTTCCGGACCTCGCCCTCGCCCGGGTCGGCCGCCTCTCGGGCATCAATATCGGGCGTCGCCCGCTCCAGGCCGGCGAGTTGTTCCTGAAGCGCAGCCTGGACCTGACCCTGGCCCTGATCGCCCTGGTGCTGCTGAGCCCGCTCTTCCTCGTGGTGGCGGCGCTGATCAAGCTCGACAGCCCGGGTCCGGTGTTCTTCCGGCAGAGGCGGTACGGCTTCAACCAGCAGCCCTTCGGCGTCTTCAAGTTCCGCAGCATGAAGGCCGCTCCGGAGGAGGTCTTCAAGCAGGCGACCCGCAACGACAGTCGCATCACGCCGATCGGCCGCGTCCTGCGGCGCTCGAACATCGACGAGCTGCCTCAGCTCATCAACGTGGTGCTCGGCGAGATGTCCCTCGTGGGGCCGCGCCCCCACGCCCTGGCGCATGACCGCAGCTTCGAGAACCGCATCGCCCTCTACGCGCGACGCCACAACGTGATGCCGGGCATCACCGGCTGGGCGCAGGTGAACGGCCTCCGGGGCGAAACCCTCACCGACCTCGACATGCAGCGGCGGGTCCAGCACGACCTGCACTACATCGACAACTGGTCGATCTGGTTCGACCTGCGGATCCTGTTCATGACCGTGTTCTCGCCCCGCGCCTACGAGAACGCGTGCTGAGCCGACGGGCGGACCGGCGCGAGGCCGCGGGCGTGCCCGCTCACTCCGCGGTGGTCCGGCCGAGACAGGCACCGCACTCACCCTCGACCTCGAGGATGCGGCTCGTCGGCTTGAAGCCGGCCTTGGCCAGGGTCCGGCCGAGCTGATCCTCCACTTCCGGCGAGGTGGTCTCGTCGATGGTGCCGCAGTTCCGGCAGATCAGGAAGACGAGGCCGGCGCCCTCGGTGTGGGAGTGGCCGCAGGACACGAAGGCGTTACGGCTGGCGATCCGGTGCACGAGTCCGTGCTCGGTGAGGAAATCCAGGGCACGGTAGACCGAGACCGCCGCCACGCGCCGCCCCGGCTCGCTCAGGGTCTCGGCGATGTCGTAGGCGCCCATCGGCCGCGTCTGCCCCGCCACGGCCGCCAGCACGTCGCGACGCAGGCGGGTGAATTGCAGGTCGCGCTCGCGACACAGGCGCTCCGCCCGGGCGATCGCTTCTTCCGCCCCGCCGCAACCGTGGTCATGCGTCGCCGCATGGTCGTGCATGATCTGCCCCGTGAACCCGGCCCGTTGAACTGCCCGAGTGTTACAGTGTATCACCGCCAACATAAGCCGGCGCTCCCGTTCGGGCAAATGATCCATCGGTGACCCGAGCCCCGCCGTGACCCAAGCCCCGCCGTGATCCAAGCCCCGCGCCCCCCTGCCGCCCTCCGCCGCTCGCTGTTCCAGGCCGGCGCGTCCTTGCGCTTCGCGGTGGCGCTGGTCCTGACCCTCCTGCTCTGGGCCGCCATCCTGTGGGCCTCCCGATGAGTCGTGACCATGAGCTGTGATCTGCCCGGCGCCATCACGCTCCACGGGCTGACCCTGGGCTACGACCGCCACCCGGCGGTCCACCACCTCGACGGGGTCATTCCGCCCGGGGCCCTCCTCGCCCTGGTCGGGCCGAACGGGGCCGGCAAGTCGACCCTCCTGAAGGGCATCGTCGGTGAGATTCCGTGTCTCGAGGGCCGGATCGCCCGTCCGGGCCTCGAGGAGGCCATCGCCTACCTGCCGCAGGCGGCGGAGATCGACCGCAGCTTCCCCCTCAGCGTCCTCGATCTCGTGGCCATGGGCCTGTGGCGGCGCCTCGGCCCCTGGCGGAGCGCGCGCCGGCATCGGGCGACGCTGCTGGACGCCCTCGCTGCCGTCGGCCTCGCCGGATTCGAGGCGCGCCTGATCGGCACCCTGTCGGGCGGCCAGTTCCAGCGGGCGTTGTTCGCGCGCCTGATCGTGCAGGAGGCCCGCGTCCTCCTCCTCGACGAGCCGTTCACGGGGGTCGACGGACGCACCACGGCCGACCTCCTGGCCCTGGTCCGCGCCTGGCACGGGCAGGGCCGCACCATCGTGGCCGCCCTCCACGATCTCGGACAGGTGCGGAGCCACTTCCCGCACACGCTCCTGCTCGCGCGGGAGCGCGTGGCCTGGGGACCGACCGAGCGGGTGCTGACGCCCCAGAACCTCGCCCGCGCCCAGAGCCTGTCGGAGGCCTGGGACGAGGATGCCGCGGTCTGCGGCCGGCACGAGGAGCCGGGCCCGCCCCACGACCACGACCACGACCACGACCACAGTCCCGTCCATGACCACGGCCCCGATGGGCGCCATGCGCATCCGCATGCCCAAGACCATGGGGCGGTACGCGACCGGGGGCACGCCGCGTGATCGACCTCCTCTTCGGTCCCTTCGTCGAATTCGGCTTCATGCGCCGGGCCCTGGTCGGCTGTCTCGCCCTGTCGCTCTCGGCCCCGCCCGTCGGCGTGTTCCTGATGCTGCGGCGCATGAGCCTGATGAGCGACGCCATGAGCCACGCGATCCTGCCCGGGGCGGCGGCGGGCTTCCTGGTGGCGGGGCTGTCCCTGCCGGCCATGACCCTGGGCGGCTTGGCCGCCGGCCTCGCGGTGGCGCTGCTGGCCGGCTTCGTGACCCGATCCACCGTGATCAAGGAGGATGCAAGCCTCGCGGCCTTCTACCTGATCTCGCTGGCCGGCGGCGTCCTGCTGGTCTCCCTGCGCGGCTCGCAGATCGACCTGCTGCACATCCTGTTCGGCAGCGTCCTCGCCCTCGACGACCCGGCCCTCTGGCTCCTCGGCGGCATCGCCACCGTGACGCTGTTCGGGCTGGCGGCGATCTATCGGCCCCTGGTGATGGAATGCGTCGATCCGCTGTTCCTGCGCACGGTCAGCCGGGCCGGCGGCCCGGTGCACTACGCCTTTCTCGGCCTCGTGGTGATGAACCTCGTCGGAGGCTTCCAGGCCCTCGGCACGCTGCTGGCGGTGGGGCTGATGCTGCTGCCGGCCATTGCGGCGCGGTTTTGGGCGGCGGACCTGTCGGGCATGATCCCGGTCTCGGTCCTGATCGCGATGCTGTCGAGCGTGGTCGGGCTCAGCGTGTCCTACCAGGCCGATCTCCCGACCGGGCCCGCGATCGTACTCGCGGCGGGCGGCTTCTACCTGGTCTCGATGCTGATCGGGCGCCGGGGCGGCCTGGTCCGCCGGCTGGTGCGGGCGCGCCATCTCGAAGCCTGACGGGCGCAGCGACCCTCGGAGCGCGGCGATCCTCGGCGCGGTCCGTCCGTCAGAGAGCGAACAGGCTCATGAGGCCGGAGATGATCGCATAGACGAAGCCGGCATTGAGGAGGACACCCACGGCGCCGATGGCGAGGCCCCCCAGAACCACGACGCCGTCGCGCTCGACGAGGCCGAGGCCGACGAGGCAGATGGCGAGGCCGAGGGGGATCTGTCCCACGATCGGCGCGGCCACGATCAGGGCCAGCGACAGGGTGAGCAGGATGAGGCCGACGCCGCGCATGCCGAGGGCGGTCTCGAACAGGCTCATGCGCGGGCGCGACCAGTGCTCGAGGCGGCGCAGCAGCGGCACGGCCCGGCTGGCGGCCCGCTCGACGTCGCTGCGGGCGACGGACCGGCGCAGCAGCGCGCGGGGCAGCCAGGGCGAGGCCATGCCGGCCGTGATCTGAATCGCCACCAACAGCAGCAGAAGACCGCAGACCAGGGGGATCGGCGGCGGCATCGGCAGGCAATTGGGCAATCCGAGGATGACGATGAGGAGCGCGAAGGCGCGATCCTTCAGGACGGCGACGATCTCGCCGACGGTCAGCCGTTCCCCTTCCTGCTCGGCGAGCACGGTGAGAACCTCGGAAGTTCTGGCAGCTGGTGACAAGAAAGCTCGGCCATTGGCGACGGTCCTGAGCCGGGCTGTAGCCGAGATGGGCGCCGAGGCCAAGCGGCGCATCCGCGCGCCGGGAAGGCCCCGAAATGCGGTCCTCGAACGGATCCACCCGGTCCTGGAAATCGACTCGCACCCAGATAATCAATCTCAGGTTGCGAAAGATCTCTATAGTTTCGATGAGGTATCTTGACGAGGATGTGTTCTGTGCAATGGGTCGAGAATACAATCAGAAGCTTATTATTTCTGTGATATGTCGATTCTAGATTGATTCCGGGGCCCGGCGCCATGACCGTCAGGGCGTCCTCGGGGTCGAACCTGGGACGCCCGTGCGCGCGACGACCACAGCCCTGTCCGAGGCGAAGCGAAAGCCCAGGCGGTTCGTCGTGCCGGCCGCCTGCGCCGCCGGTCTCCTCGGCACGCCGGCCCTGTCCTCCTCGCCGGCCTCGCTCGTCCTGTTCGGAAGCCTGGAGGCGAGCCCCTCCGTCTTCGTGACCACCGGGGCGAAGCTGGCACTGGACCGGGTCGACCGGGAGGGATTCGTGGCCCTGGGGAGCCTCGGCGGCCAGCGCCGCCGCGAGGGCGCCGCCACGCGCGACACCGCGATCGGCGCCGTCGTGCTCGGCTACCAGTGGTTTCGCGACTGGGGCGTCGTGGCGGCCTATGCGGGGCCGGAGGGATCGATGGAGGTGGTATCGGGCTGCGGCTGCGTGCAGGCCCTGCCGCCCCGCTTCGGCCTGCGCCTCCACGGCGAGGTGTGGGCCCACCCCACCGACGCGACCCTGTTGGCCGCCACGCTGGTCACCGGCACCACCCGCATGAGCGCCTGGGGTCGCCTCGCCTGGGGCTATCGGCACTGGGGCGCCTATCTCGGACCCGAGATCGCCTTCTCCGGGGACGGGACCGGCTACCGGAAGTGGAACGTCGGCCTGCACGCGACGGATTTCGCCCTCGGCCGCTTCAGCCTGCGCCTCTCGGCCGGGCTGCAACTCGCCAGCGATCAGGACCCCGGCCCCTATCTCAGCCTTTCCGTCTGGACGCCCTGGTAGCCGTGTCCCGGGCCGGATGGCGGGCCGGCTTCGACCGGGGCGGCGCCAGGGCGAGGGTGCCCTGGTCGGCCGGGGCGGCCGGCGGCGCCGCGTCGAGCCCGTCGAGGAAGCGCGCCGCGTCGTCGAGGATCGCGGCGCGCTTCGTCGGGTCCATGCGCGCCAGGGTGCGGTAGGGCATGGCGAGGCGCGGATTGTCCGCCAGGCGCTCCGCGTGCCGGATGAGGAAGTTCCAGTAGAGATAGTTGAACGGGCAGGCCGATGGACCGGTCTTCTTGGCCACGTCGTAGGCGCAGCCCCGGCAGTAATCCGACATGCGGTTGATGTAGGCGCCCGAGGCCGCGTAGGGCTTCGAGCCCATCACGCCGCCATCGGCCCAGAGCACCATGCCGTGGACGTTGGGCAGCTCGACCCATTCGTAGGCATCGGCGTAGACGACGAGGTACCATTCCTCCACCTGCTCGGGGGCCAGGCCGGCGAGCAGGGCGAAGTTGCCCGTCACCATCAGGCGCTGGATGTGATGGGCGTAGGCGTGGGCGCGGGTGGCGCCGATGCACTGCGCCAGGCAGTTCATCGCGGTCTCGCCGGACCAGTAGAACCACGGCAGATCGCGGGTGGCCTCGAGGGCGTTCGACGCCGCGTAGTCCGGCATCCGGGCCCAGTACAGGCCGCGCACGTATTCGCGCCAGCCGAGGATCTGGCGGATGAACCCCTCGACGCAGTGAAGCGGGGCCTCCCCGGCGCGATAGGCGCGCTCCGCCGCCCGGCAGACCTCCTCCGGCGTCAGCAGCCCGGCATTCAGCGCCGGCGCGATCAGCGCGTGGTACAGGAACGGCGCGTCCGCGCGCATCGCGTCCTGATAGTCGCCGAAGGCCGGAAGGCCGACGGCGAGGAAGTGCTTGAAGGCGGCGATGGCCTCGGCCCGGGTGACCGGCCAGGCGAAGGCGTCGGTCTCGCCGAAGTGATCCGCGAAGTCGCGCTCGACCAGGGCGATGACCTCCCGGGTCACGGCATCGGGCGGGAAGCCGACGCGCTCGGGCACGCCGTGGCCCTTCGGCAGCCCCTTGCGGTTCTCGGGGTCGAAGTTCCAGCGGCCGCCGGTCGGCTCGGTCCCCTCCATCAGTAGGCCGGTGCGGCGGCGCATGCCGCGGTAGAACGTTTCCATGCGCAGGCTCCGGCGGTCGCCGGCCCAGGCGGCGAAGTCGGCGCGGGGGCAGAGGAAGCGGTTGTCGTCGCGAACCTCCACGGGCGGGCCGAGATCGGCGCGCCAGCCCTCCATCATGGTCCAGACCCGCCACTCCCCGGGTTCGGTGACGACGACGCGGTCGACCGCGTGGCGCGCGACGGCGCGTTCCAGCTCGCCGGTGAAGCTGCCGGTGTTGCCCGGGGCATCGAGGCGGACATAGTCGACGGTGATGCCCTCCGCCTCCAGCTCCGCCGCGAAGTGGCGCATCGCCGAGAACAGGAAGGCGATCTTCTGCTTGTGGTGGCGCACGTAGGTGGCCTCGGCCCGCACCTCGACCATCAGGACGACGTCGTGGTCCGGATCGAGATCGGTGAGGGTGGCGATGCGGCGGGTGAGCTGGTCGCCGAGGAGGAAGCGGAGCGTGCGGATGGCGATCAGCCCTCGGCCTGCCGAAGAGCCCGCAGGGCGTCCCGCGGCGGGCGCCGGCCGGGCGCTCGTCCGCCCGCGTCGCCGATGACGATCTCCCGCCTCATGCGCGCTCCCATATTCATGCCCGCTCCCAATTCGCTCCCGATGCGGTAGGTATGGCGGATGCCGGGGACGGGGAGCCGTCCCCGCGCGGGATCGACCGATCCGTGACGTCGCAGGACCGTCGGGAGCCGCATGAAGTTCGCCTTTGCCGGAATCGATTTCCTCGGCGGCGTGTTCGAGGCCCTGATCGGGGCGGGCTGGACGCCGATCAAGCTGTTCACCCGGCCCTGCGACGGGATCTACGACCACAACGAGGCGGTGGTGGCCCAGGCCCGCCGCCACCGCGTGCCGATCCAGATCTCGCGGATGCGGCCGGAGGACCTCGCCGGGCTCGCGGAGGCGCAGGGCCGGGACTGGGCCCTGGTGGTGGCGGGCTATCCCTGGCTGATCCGGGGCTGGCGCGGGCGGTGCGCCTACGCGCTCAATTTCCACCCCTCCCCGCTTCCCCTGGGCCGCGGACCCTACCCGCTCTTCAAGGCGATCTCCGACGGGCAGCCGGACTGGGGCGTCACCGCCCACGTGCTGGCCGAGGACGGCTTCGACACCGGCGACATCCTGGCCCAGGAGCGCTTTCCGCTGGCCGCCCTGGAATCGCACGAGACCCTGCTCGCCAAGTGCCAGATGGCGGCGCGGCGCATCGCCGCCGGCCCGATCGCCCGGGACCTGCCCGCCCTCTGGCGAACGCCCGCTCCCCAGGGCACCGGCTCCTACTGGCCGCGGGTCACGGATGCGGATCGCACCCTCGACTTCCGCGCCGAGGTCGAGGCGATCCTGCGCCGGGTCCGCGCCTTCGGCACGATCGAGACGATCGCCCGGGTCGGCGAGTCCCGGGTCTACGTGGCGGCGGCCGAGGGCTGGCGCGAGGCGCATCAGCATGCGCCGGGGACGGTGGTGCAGCGCTACCGCCGCCACGTCGTCATCGCCGCCCGCGACGGCTACATCCAGCTCACCCGCTGGAGCCCGGTCCCGGTCAGCGAGGCCGGACAGCTGGGGCGGTAGGCTGCCCTATATCGGAGCGACCCCTCCACGAAAGCGATCGAGCAGACCCCATGGCGCGGATGCGCAAGAAGGCCGATCTTCCCACCAAGATCTGCGTCCAGTGCGGCAAGCCCTTCGCGTGGCGCAAGAAGTGGGAGCGGGTCTGGGATGAGGTCCGCTACTGCTCGGACCGCTGCCGGGCCGAGGCCAAGCGCGCGCCGGCACGGGCGGCGCAGGACTGATACGGGCTCCGCCCGATCGGAGCGGTGCCCGTCTCAGCCAGCCTGCGCAGCGCTTGATCGAGGCCCAAATCCGTCATCCCGAAGGGATCAAACGGATTTGTAGGAGCCCCCTCAGCGGAGGGCGGCGAGACCATCCGGCGTGTCGACGTCCAGGCGCACACCCGCATCCATCGCGCATTCGAGCACGTCGGCGCGCCCGGCGAGCAGCCGTCCGGCGCCCTGGTCACCCGAGAGACCGGCGAGGGCGGGAGCCAGGAGACCTAGGTTCAGGAGGACCGGGTTGCCACGCACGCCCGCATGGATCGGCACCACCGCCGCGGGCGCCGGCTCCGGCCGGCGGAAGGCGTCGGCCAAATCCTGGAGGTGGCGGGCGGTCACCCGCGGCATGTCGCCCAGCAGCACGAGCGCGCCGCCAACCCCCGCCGGCAGGGCCGCGAGTCCGGCTTGGAGCGAGGTGGCGAGACCGTCCGCATAGGCCGGGTTCACGACGCGGGCGAGGTCGAGCCCGTCGAGGGCGGCGCCGACCCGGCCGGCATGGGCGCCGAGGACCGCAACCACCGGGCCAAGCCCGGAGGCGATCGCGGCCTCCGCGGCGTGGCGGACGAGCGGCCGCCCGGCCAGCGGCTGCAGCAGCTTCGGCTCCGCGCCGAAGCGCGTCCCGCGCCCGGCCGCCAGGAGGATGAGACCGAGTTCAGGCATCGTTCTCAGGCATCGTCTTCGGCCGGGTCGCCGCCGGAGCGGGGCTGGGGCCGCGACCCGATCTCCATGAGGAGTCCGCCGACACCGAGGGCGACGATGTCGGCCCGGGTCACTTCGAGGCCGGCGAGCAGCCGGTGCAGCACCCAGTCGAAGCCGTTCTCCTTGGGCGAGCGCGCGCAGCCCGGCGCGCCGATGACCGGCACCGCGGCGACCCCTCCGACCAGGAGGAGGTTGCCCGGGTCCACCGGCATGCCGAGATGCGCGACGTGGCCGCCCGCCGCCTCGATCCCGGCGGGGATCACGTCGCGCCGGTCGGCGATGGCCGAGGCGCCGAACACCACCACCAGCTCGGCGCGATCCTCCGTGACCGCGGCCCGGATCGCCTCGGCCACGGCCTCGCGGCGATGGGGCACCCGGGCGTCGGTGACGAGGGCGGCGCCCGTCGGGGCGAGGCGGTGGCGCAGGTTGGCGAGGGTCTTGTCGATGGTTGCGGGCTTCAGGCCGGGCAGCAGGGTCGAGACGACGGCGACCCGGGTCAACCGGTAGGGCGCCACCGCGAGCGCCCCCGCGGGCGCGGCACGGCAGGCCCGGTCGAGGGCCGCGCCCGGGACCGCATAGGGGATGATCTTGACCGTGGCGACCATCTCGCCGGCCACCACGGGCTTGTAGGGCGCGAGCGTCGCCACCGTGATCGCCTCGTCGACGCCGTTGACGGCGTCGACGGCGGCCCGGTCGATGTGCAGGAGCCCGGCGGTCGCCGCATGGAGGTTGCAGCGGCCGGTGAAAGGCAATTCGCGGCGCAGGTGCGGACCGGCGAGATGCGCGGCGAGACGTTCGGCCGCCGGATCCTCGGCCACGTCGCCCGGCTCGAGGGTGACGGCCACGAGTTCGGACAGCCCGGCGGCCGCGAGGCGCGCGGCGTCCTCGGCCGGGATGACCCGGCCCTTGCGCAGGGTCACGTCGTGGGAGCGCACCGTATGGGCGGCGATCAGCCCGGCAGCCTCGCGCGTCGGGACGGCCCCGAACTTCACGCGGCGGCTCCGGTGCGGGGGGTGCGCTGCGCGGCGATGATCTGCGCCAGGATCGAGACCGCGATCTCGGCCGGGCTGACGGCCTGGATGGAAAGGCCGATCGGCGCCGCGATCCGGCCGATCTCGGCCTCCGCGAACCCCGCCTGGGTCAGCCGGCCGACGCGGGCCGCGTGGGTTTTGCGCGAGCCGAGGGCCCCCACATAGAAGCACCCCGCCCGGAGGGCTGCGGCCAAGGCCGGGTCGTCGATCTTCGGATCGTGGGTCAGGGCCGCCACGGCGCAGTAGCGGTCCAGGGGCGGGACCGGACCGGCCAGGGCGTCGTCCGGCCATTCGGCCACGAGGTCGATGCCGGGGAAGCGTTCCGGCGTCGCGAAGGCGGTGCGCGGATCGATGACGGTGACGGCGAGATCGAGGGCGCGCGCCATCGGGCACAGCGCCTGGCTGATATGGACGGCACCGATCACCACCAGACGCACCGGGGGCGCCTGCACGGTGAGGAAGACCGAGCGGCCGTCCGCCTCGGCGAGGCCGCTCTTGCCGGAGGCGAGGTGGCGGGCGAGGAGGTCGCCCAGGGGATCGCCGGCGATCTCGGCCTCGCGCACCACCCGCTGGGCCCCGCCGTCGAGGTCGGTCACGAGGATGGCGGCGCGGCGCGCGGCGCGCTCGGCGTTGAGGATGGCGAGGGTCTCGAGCTGCATGCCGGCGCCTCAGGCCACGGACTCGACGAAGACGCGGATGCGCCCGCCGCAGGACAGTCCGACCCGCCAGGCGGTCTCGTCGGCCACGCCGAATTCGATGATGCGCGCCTGCCCGTCGGCGATCGCCTCCAGGCCCTCGGTGATCACCGCGCCCTCGACGCAGCCGCCCGAGACCGAGCCGAGGAAGTTGCCCTCGCCGTCGACCACGAGGTGACTTCCCACCGGCCGCGGCGCCGAGCCCCAGGTCTCGATGACGGTGGCGAGCGCCACCGCGCGCCCCTCGCGACGCCAGGCTTCGGCCGCGCCGAGAATGTCGTTGTCGGTGGAAAGCATGGTCCTGGCGAACTCCGGCGCGGGATCCGGCCCGCTGCGTGGAACTGGAATGAAAACCCGGTAGACCGAGGTAAGGTCCCGCGCCGCCGTGGCAATGCGCACCGGGCGGCGCGGCCACCGGGGCGTGTCTTCCCGCACCGACCGGGCGCCCCTATCGTGGGGCCGCCTCACCCGCCCCGATGGAGCCCTGCCCCGATGCCCAGTCTCCGCGCCACCGCCTTCGCCTTCGCCGGCCTGCTGATGGGTTCGGCCTCCGGCTCCGCGGAGGCCCAGGTCCGTATCGGGCTGTCGGCACCGCTGACCGGCCCGGATGCCGCCTTCGGACAGGGCCTGCGCCTCGGCGCCGAGCAGGCGGTGGCCGATCTCAACCGGGCCGGCGGCGTCGACGGGCAGCGCCTGGTCCTGGTGGTCGCCGACGATGCCGGCGAGGGCAAGCAGGGTCTCGCCGTCGCCCGGCGGTTCGCCGCCGAGCGGGTCGGCCTGGTGGTCGGCCCCTTCAATGCCGGCGTCGCGGGGCTGGCGATGCCGGTCTACGAGGAGGCCGGCATCGTCGCCGTGACGCCGGGCACCGGCTCTGCCGCGCTGACGGCCAAGGGCCTTTGGAACGTGTTCCGCACCGTGCCGAACGAGGCCGAGCAGGGGCGGCTCGCCGGCGCCTACCTCCTCGGCCGTCACGGCGGCCAGCGCATCGGCCTCGTGCACGACAAGAGCCCGTTCGGGCGCGGCCTCGCGGAGGGCGTGAGCCGCGTGCTCAAGGCCGCGGACCAGCCGGAGGCGGCCTTCGAGACCCTGACCCGCGGCGAGCGCGACGTCTCCGGACTGGTGGCGCGCCTGAAGCGGGCGCGGGTCGAGGTGGTGTATTTCGGGGGCCTCGCGCCGGAGGCGGCCGTGCTCCTGCGCGGCCTGCGCGACGCCGGCGTGACCGCGCCCCTGGTGGGCAGCGACGGCCTCCTCGATCCGGCCTTTCCCCAGGCGGCCGGCCCAGCGGCCGAGGGCACGGTGATGACCCTCACCGCCGACCCGCCGCGGCTGCCCGAGCCGAAGACACCCGATGCGAAGGCGACGAAGGGTCCCCGCAGCCCGGACGCGAACGCGGTGGCCGCCCAGGCCTATGCGGCCGTCGAGGTCCTGCGCCAGGGCGTCCTCGGCGCCGGATCGGCGGAGGGCCGGGCGGTGGCGGCCTACCTGCATGAGGGCCGGGCCCTGCGGACGGTTCTCGGCGACCTCGCCTACGATGCCCGGGGCGACCTGAAGCCCGATCCCCGCCGCCCGACCACGGTCCTGCAGGCCTGGAAGCGGATGCCGGATGGGCGGATCGACTTTGCGGGCAACGACGTCACCCCGTGAGTCGAGTCTGCCCGCCGCCGCCGTGGGGGGGGGGGGGGGGGGGGGGGGGGGGGGGGGGGGGGGGGGGGGGGGGGGGGGGGGGGGGGGGGGGGGGGGGGG
>NZ_JCBANU010000050.1:0-11050 GCF_059816145.1 Methylobacterium sp. 001424705
AATCCTCTTCACAGAGGATCCGCAAGAGCAAAATCGCCGCCCACGCTTCTCTTTCTCAGATTCACTTGTCAAAGAACATTGTACCGAACACGAACCGTTCGGTCCCAATGCCGCTACAGACAAAAACAGTTGGTCATCCAGCTCTTCGCCGGATCCCCATCCGAAAGTCTCTGCAGAAGCGTCGGTGCGCCGCCAAACCCGTTGGCCGGCGCCGATGAGCCGGGGTATACGGGCGCCGGCCGGGGCCGTCAACACCCAACATCACATTTTTACGACGCCCATGCGCAAGGCGCCCCAGCGACCGCCGGGTTGGGCGCGCAGGGCCCCCATGCGTCGCCCCCCACCCCTATCCGGCGGCACTCTCTCACGGTGCCGATCGGCGGGGGAGGGGCGGTCTCGGCCTGTCCACGGCGGATTGCGCCACCGCGGCCCCGTTCGGCCCCAATTTCGGCGGAGGGCGCATTCACCGCATCTTCACACGATTGCCACATGCCTATGGAATGCGCCGCGGCCGCGTCGCGGGGCGTCTTTGCTCCGACCTCGCAGCGCGCTCCGCTTCGGTATCAGATCTAATCCCGACTGATTACGGGCGCGCACGAGGGAGCATCAGCGCGCGGAGACACTTGCAACGACTAAGTGGCTCGCTCAAAATACAGTTGTGGAGAGGGGCGGGCCGCACCGGTCTCGCCGGGAAGGAAGCAGATCGTGACGCAGGCCCGGGATTCCGCCGAGCTGGCCTCGGCACTGGCGCAGTGCCGGACGGCCTTCATCGGCGTGGCCGCCATGAGCGGGCTCGTGAACGTGCTCTATCTCACCGGCTCGTTCTTCATGCTCGAGGTCTACGACCGGGTGATCCCGAGCCGGTCGGTACCGACCCTGATCGGCCTCTGCATCCTGGCCTTCGTGCTCTACATCTTCCAGGGACTGCTCGAAGCCCTGCGCTCGCGCATCCTGGCCCGCATCGGTGCCGCCCTGGACGAATCCCTGAGCGGGCGAGTCTTCGACATCGTGGTGCGCGCGCCCCTGAAGGGGGCCGCCCCCGGCGACGGCCTCCTGCCCCTGCGCGACCTCGACCAGCTGCGCGCCTTCCTCGGCGGCTCGGGCCCCTCCGCCTTCTTCGATCTCCCCTGGATGCCGATCTATCTGCTGATCTGCTTCCTGTTCCATCCCCTGATCGGCGTCGCCGCCCTCGTGGGCGCGGCCGTCCTCGCCACCCTCGGCCTTCTCACCGACCGGGCGACCCGGCATCCGGCCCAGACCGCCACCGCCCACGGCCTGCGTCGGAACGGCCTGGCCGAGGCCGGCCGCCGCAACGCCGAGGTCTTGGCCGCCATGGGCATGCAGGGGCGCTTCGGCACCCGCTGGGCCCTGGCCAACCGCGACTACATGCAGTCCCAGCAGCGCGCCTCCGACATCGCCGGCGGCTACGGCGCCGGCTCCAAGGTGTTCCGCACCGCCCTGCAGTCCGGGGTGCTGGCGCTGGGCGCCTACCTCGTGATCAACGGTCTGGCCTCCGCCGGCATCATCATCGCCTCCTCGATCCTGGTGGCCCGGGCCCTGGCCCCGGCGGAGCTCGCCATCGCCAACTGGAAGAGCTTCGTCCAGGCCCGCCAGTCCTGGGCCCGCCTCTCCGAGCTCTTCGCCCGCATGCCCGCCGGCGCGCAGCCGCACGCGCTCCCGGCGCCATCCCGCGCGCTTCAGGTCGAGAGCGTCAGCGTCGCCCCGCCCGGAACTCCCCGCCTCGTGGTCCAGGACGTCAGCTTCGCCCTCCAGGCCGGCCAGGGCCTCGGCGTCATCGGCCCCTCGGCCTCGGGCAAGTCGAGCCTGGTGCGCGCCCTCGTCGGGGTCTGGCCGGCCGTGCGCGGGAAGGTGCGCCTCGACGGCGCCGCCCTCGACCAATGGTCGGCCGACGATCTCGGCCCCCATATCGGCTTCCTGCCCCAGGAGGTGGAGCTGTTCGCCGGCACGGTGGCGGAGAACATCGCCCGCTTCGATCCGCAGGCCCCCTCCGACGCCGTGATCGCGGCCGCCCGCGCGGCCGGCGTGCACGAGCTGATCCTGCGCCTGTCGGAGGGCTACGACACCCGCATCGGCGAGGGCGGTGCCGGCCTCTCCGCCGGCCAGCGCCAGCGCGTCGGCCTGGCCCGGGCCCTCTACGGCGATCCCTTCCTGGTCATCCTCGACGAGCCCAACGCCAATCTCGACGCGGAGGGCGAGAACGCCCTGACCCAGGCGATCATCGGGGTGCGCCGCCGCGGCGGCATCTGCATCGTCATCGCCCACCGGCCGTCCGCCCTCGGCGCGGTCGACCTCATCCTGATGATGGCGGAGGGCCGGGCCCAGGCCTTCGGGCCGAAGGACGAGGTCCTCAAGCGCGTGCTGCGTCCGGCCTCGGTCCCCGTGGAGGCCCGCCCCGTGGACACGCAGGCCGGCCCCGGCGCCCTGCAGGAGAGTGCATGATGTCCGTCGCCCTCAGCCCCGTCGACCTGCATCCCGCCCTCACGGCCCCGCGTCCCACCGCGCAGGGCTCGATCCGCCGCCACCTCGCCCTCGGCCTCGCCCTGGGCGCGGTGCTGGTGGTGGGCGTGGGTGGCTGGGCCACCTTCACCCAGATCTCCGGCGCCGTGATCGCGCCGGGCCAGCTCGTGGTCGAAACCGACGTGAAGAAGGTGCAGCACCCCACCGGCGGCGTCGTCGGCGAGCTGCGGGTCCACGACGGCATGCGCGTCAAGGCCGGCGACATCCTGATCCGTCTCGACGAGACCCAGACCCGGGCCAACCTCGACATCATCCTGAAGGCCCTGGACGAGCTCTCCGCCCGGCGCGCCCGCGACGAGGCCGAGCGCGACGGCGCCGCCACCATCGCCTTCCCGCCCGAGTTGCTGGCCCGCAAGGACAGCGATCCCTCGGTGGCCCACCTGATCGAGGGCGAGACCCGGCTGTTCAGGTCCCGCGTGGCCGGCCGCGAGGGCCAGAAGGCGCAGCTGCGCGAGCGCGTCCAGCAGCTGCGCGAGGAGATCAAGGGCCTGACCGAGCAGGTCGCGGCCAAGGCCCGCGAGGTCGGCTTCATCACCGGCGAGTTGCAGGGCGTGCGGGAGCTCTACGCCAAGAACCTGGTGCCCCTGGCCCGGGTCAACGCCCTGGAGCGCGACGCCGCGCGCCTCGACGGCGAGCGCGGGCAGCTCCTCGCCTCGACGGCCTCGGCCCGCGGCAAGATCGCCGAGACCGAGCTGCAGATCCTTCAGATCGACGGCGACATGCGCACAGAGACCGGCAAGGACCTCGCCGAGATCCGGGGCAAGTGGTCGGAATACGTCGAGAAGCGCGTGGCCGCCGAGGACCAGCTCAAGCGTGTCGACATGCGCGCCCCGCAATCGGGCACGGTACACCAGATGACGGTGCACACGATCGGCGGCCTGGTGACGCCCTCCGAGCCCGCCATGCTGATCGTGCCGGAGGCGGACCAGCTCGCGGTGGAGGTGAAGATCCAGCCGCAGGACATCGACAATGTCCGCCTCGACCAGGCGGCGGTGCTGCGCTTCTCGGCCTTCAACCAGCGCACCACGCCGGAGATCGACGGGGTGGTGTCGCGGGTCTCGGCCGACGTCACCTCCGATCCGAAGACCGGGATGAGCTACTACACGGCCCGCATCCGCGTGCCGGAGGACCAGAAGGAGCGCCTCGGCACCGCCCGCCTCGTCCCGGGCATGCCGGTCGAGACCTTCATGCAGCTCGGCAACCGCTCGGTGCTCAGCTACCTCACCAAGCCGCTCACCGACCAGATCGCCAAGGCCTGGCGAGAAAAGTAAGGCCTGGTGAGAAAAGTAAGGCTTGGCGCGAGAAGTAAGGCCTGGCGAGAAAAGGAAAACGTGGCGCGAGGCCTTCGTCTCGCCGGAAGCCGGATGGCCCCGGCCTGCGCGAAGGCCGCTGCGCCTGAACGGGGGATGGCCCGTGCGCTGGCGGGAGGGATCAGCAGGCCGGCTGGATCGCGGACATCAGGCTTCGAAGGACGGCCCGGAGATGGGCGCGGAGCGCCAGGACCCGCTCGTCCGGCAGGGTCTCGGTTCCTGCCCTCTCGCATCCGGGACCTGCAAGATATCCGTCGAACCCGCTCATCGGCAGCGCCCCTCAATGCCACGACGCATTTTTGCAGTGCACAAAAGACAAAAAGTATTATTCCAGACCGATTGTCAATACCTGCTTCTAGCGCAATTGCGCATCCCATTCGCCAATTGCATCTTCGATGAATGAAGCGCTTAATTCTACCTGAAGTTAATCGGGATTGAGCAACGATATCCGATACTGAGCACGCCACGGCCTCCCTTTGACTGGCCCGTCGCCCGTACCCTGAGACCTGGATCCCTTCCGGCCTGGAACGGACGTGCGGCGGTTCGGGCGGCAGGTCAGCGGGGGCGACAGGCCCATGCTCGTCCCTGCGTCCCGAGGGCCATTTCCCCGATGCGCTT
Source organism: Methylobacterium sp. 001424705 (assembly GCF_059816145.1). Lineage (NCBI taxonomy): Bacteria > Pseudomonadati > Pseudomonadota > Alphaproteobacteria > Hyphomicrobiales > Methylobacteriaceae > Methylobacterium > Methylobacterium sp. 001424705. The sequence goes on from NZ_JCBANU010000050.1 coordinate 4,467, forward strand.
CCATTTCGATCTCACCGATGGCCGGACCACGATGCCCGACGCGAGGGGCGCCGAAGCGGCCGACCTCGCCGAGGCCATCGCCCAGGCCGCGCTGGTCATCGAGGAACTTCGCAGGGGCGGCGAACTGGTCCATGTCGAGGGCGCCTGGGATCTCGTGATCCGGGATGCGGACGGGCGGGACCTGCACCGCATCCCCGTCGTCCCGAGGGCGTAAGTGCGCGGGCCTGCGCGTCCGAAGCCGAAGCTATGCCGCATCGACGGGGCCGTGCATTAACTTTCCATGTGCGGTTCACGATCAGCGGTTCACGATCAGCGGCTCACGATCAGCGGCTCACGATGCGTGGCCTGCCCTGAGCCGAGGCGGGTCGGAGGAGGGGCCGACCGGGTGAAGGCGGGGCGATTCGCGTCCGGGACGACTCAGGAATGGCCCAACGCGGCGGCGATGCGGGCCAGGCGCCCGTCCGGATGCGCCAGGGCCTCGAGGATCGAGAAATGATCCGCGCCGTCGAGCGCGACGCAGCGGGTCTCGGGCTCCACCGCCGCGCGCGACGCGGCGTAGGCCTTCGACTGGCGCCGAAGTTCGGGCAGTTCGTCGGCCCCGTAAGCGACCACCAGGGGGACGAAGCGGCGGGGGGCCAGGCGGATCGGCGACAGCGCCTCCACCTCCCCGGGCGTGAGCCGGAGCGCGTCGTCGAGGGACGTCCGGCGGATGGGCGCGAGATCGTAGATCCCGCTGATCGCGAGGCCGGCATCGGCGTCCGGCCCGTCCAGCGCCAGGGCGGCGAGGTGCCCGCCCGCCGACCAGCCGGAAACCACGAGGCGCCGACGCCCCAGGCCCACGGCGGCATCGTGCGCCCGCAGGGCGCGCAGGGCCGCCCGGATCTCGTCCGCGATCCGGGTCAGCGACGCCTCCGGCGCCAGGGTGTAGCCGATCAGGGCCACGTCGAGGCCGAGGGCGAGCGGCCCCTCGGCCAGACAGGCGAAGCCCTCCTTGGCGTTCCGCTGCCAGTAGCCGCCATGGATGAAGGCCAGCAGCGGGGCGCCGGCCCGTCCGCAGGCGAACAGGTCGATCCGATTCCGGGGGCCGGCAGCGTGGGGCGGTCCCGGATCGTAGGGGAGATCGAGGGTGTGGCCCGGGCGGGCCCGGAGGGCGGCGCTGCGCGCGCTCCAGTCGGCGAGGCGGGCGGCGCTGTCGGCGACCGCCCCCGCATTGTCGTAGGCCCGGCTCAGGGCCGCGCGGTCGAGGTCCCGCCAGTCCGTCGGCGGCGTCCCGTCGGTCTCAAGCCTCATCGCCGGTTCCCCGATACCAGTCCACGAGTTCGCCCCCTTGGGCGAACCAGACGTCGTCGCGGGCGAGGAGCGCGTCGAGGAGCCGTTCCAGCAGCCCGATGCGGTGGGGGACGCCGGTGATGTAGGGGTGGAGGGCGAATCCCATCACCTTGGCGCCGCCCAGCGGCCCGTCGCCGGCCGCCTCCGCGGCGAGGCGCTCGACCTGGGCCAGCGCCCGGGCCACGAACTCGTCGGCACGGTGATGCTGGATCGCCAGCAGGGGGATGTCGTTCAGCTCCACCGAGTAGGGCAGGGCGATGAGCGGGCGCGTCGCGGTGGCGATGCGGCTGGGCCGGTCGTCCACCACCCAGTCGCCCACATAGTCGAGACCGGCGGCGGCGAGGTGGTCCGGGGTGTCGAGGGTCTCGGTCAGGCCGGGCCCGAGCCAGCCCCGCGGGTTCGTCCCCGTCACGGCGCGGATCGCCGCCAGGGTCCGGGCGATCATCGCGGGCTCGTCCGCGATGCGGTGGGTCGGGACCTGGTGGAAGCCGTGGCCCATGAACTCCCAGCCCGCGGCGTGGGCTTCGTGCGCCACGCGGGGATAGGCCTCGCAGACCGAGCCGTTGATCGACAGGGTCGGGCGAACCCCGCGCGCCTGGAACGCCGCGAGGAAGCGCCAGAACCCGACGCGCATCCCGTATTCGTGCCAGCCCCAGTTGGCGAGGTCGGGCAGGAGGGGCGCGCCGGTCGGCGCCACCAGGATCTGGCGCGGCATCGGGTTGTCGATGAGCCAGTGCTCGACATTCACCACCGGCCAGATCGCCACGTGCTTGCCCTTCGGCAGGACGAGGCGCGGCCGGTCGATGGCGGCCCGGTAGGCGAGGCGGCGCTCGGGGCGGCGGGGGTCCGACAAATCCGGTTCGGTCATGCGGGCTCGGCGCGGCACCAGGGGTTGGACATGTGGAGGGCGGCGGGCGCCGCCCGTTCCCCTTCCCCTCGAGGGGGAGAGGGACCCGTTCCGGACGTCAGCGCCTCACGCGGCAACGCGGCCGTGATGGCTGTGGAGCTGGGCCGAGAGCATCCGGCGGATGTCGTTGAAGGCCGGGCTCGAGACGTCGCGGCGGCGGGGCAGGGCGATGTCGTGCACGGCGTCGATCCGGCCGGGGCTCGGCGACATCACCACGACGCGGTCGGCGAGGAAGATCGCCTCCTCGATGGCGTGGGTGACGAACAGCACGGTCAGGCCCGTGCGGCTCCAGAGCTCGAGGAGCTCGTCCTGCAGGCGCTCGCGGGTCATGGCGTCGAGCGCCCCGAAGGGCTCGTCCATCAGCACCACCTCCGCCTCGTTGGCCAGCACCCGGGCGATGGCGACGCGCTGCTTCATGCCCCCCGAGAGCTGGTGGGGATGCGCGTCCGCAAAGGGGCCGAGGCCCACGAGGTCGATGTAGCGGGCCACCGTGTCGCGGATCTCAGGCGCAGGGCGCCCGCGGGATTTCGGACCGAATCCGATGTTGTCGCGGACCGAGAGCCAGGGGAACAGGCCGTAATCCTGGAAGACCATGCCGCGCGACGGGTCGGGGCCGGCGATGGGCTTGCCCCACATGCACGCTTCGCCGGAGGAGGGCGCCTCGAAGCCGGCGGCGATGCGCAGCAGGGTGGACTTGCCGCAGCCCGAGGCGCCCAGCAGGCAGACGAACTCGCCCCGCGTCACCGTGAGGTTGGCCCCCTTCAGGGCGGTCACCGTCCTGCCCTGGACCGCGAAGGTCTTGCCGACGTCGCGGATCTCGAGAATCGGAAGCGTCGGATCACCCATGAGACGGACTCCAGGCCAGGAGGCGGCGGCCGATCAGCATGACGATCCGGTCCGACAGGAAGCCCGCGACGCCGATGACGATCATGCCGCAGATGACGATCTCGGTGCGGGAAAGCTGGCGCGCCTCCATGATGATGGCGCCGAGCCCCGTCTGCACGCCGGTCATCTCGCCGACCACGATCACCACCCAGGCGAAGCCGAGACCGAGGCGCAGGCCCGTGAAGATCGACGGCAGGGCGGCGGGCAGCACCACCCGGGCGAACTGGGCCGAGCCCCGGCAGCCGAGCATCGCCGCCGCCTCGAACAGGCGCGGCTCCACCGAGCGCACCCCGAAGATGGTGTTGACCAGGATGGGGTAGAACGCCCCGAGGAAGACGAGGAAATAGGCCGAGCGCGGCCCGAGGCCGAACAGGATCATGGCGAGCGGCAGCCAGGCGGTGACCGGCACCGGCCGCAGGATCTGGAAGGTCGGGTCGAGGAGCTGGCGCATCAGCGGCACCCGCCCGATGAGGAGGCCGAGGGGGAGCGCGAACAGCACCGCGAGGGCGAAGCCACCGTAGACCCGCGACAGCGAGGCGCCGAGATGGGTGAGAAGGGTGGCGCTGAAGGCGTCGTCGTTGATGCCCCCCACGGCGAGGTCGACCAGCGCCGTCCAGACCTCCGCGGGCGGCGGGATCAGGCTGTAGGGCCGCCCCGTCGTCAGGAGATGCCAGATGACGGCGAGCCCGGCGGGGATCGCCAGGGCCAGGGCCGCCGCGCGCAGGCGCCCCCAGGGCCATGCGACGCGCGGGCGGGGCGGGGCCGCCGGCACGGACGCCGCGACGGCGGCCGGCGCGGCGCTCACGCGTCCCTCATGGCATCGACGAAGCGGGTGTCGATGAAGGTCGAAAAATCGGGCAGGCGCTTGATCTGCTTCAGGGCGAGCATCCGGTCGGCATAGACCTTGGCCTGGGCGACCTCGGTCTCACCGAGCTTCCATTTCAGCTCGACGTTCGGGGCGGAGAGTTCCAGCGCCTCCCGCTTCTGCCCGAGCTTGGCCACCGCCATGGCGATCATCGCCTCGCGGTTGCCCTGCGCGAACTCCGTGGCCTTGCGGTGGATCTCCAGCATCGTGCGGACGATCTCGGGCCGCTGCGCCGTGGTGTCGGCGTGCGCGCCGAACACCATGTTGAGGGCGCCCATCTCGGTCCCGTAGGGATACTCGACGAGGCTGCCGACGCCGCTGGCGAGGCTCACGCCCGGGGCCGGCTCGGCGCCCACATAGGCGTCGATGTCGCCGCGCGCCAGGGCAATGTGCATCTCCGAGAACGAGATCCGCACCGGCGTGATGTCCTTCACGCTCATCCCTTCCTGGCGCAGGCGCTCCAGGGCGAAGACCTCCTGGGTCGAGCCGGGCCACAGGGCGACGCGCTTGCCCTTGAGGTCCTTGAGGGCGGCGATGCCCGCATCCTTCCTGGCGATGATCGCCATGCCGCGGTTGCAGGTCGAGGCGATGATGACGAGGGGCTCGCCGGCGGCCGCTCCCAGGGTGCCGGCGGCGATGCCGAAGGTCCCGAAATCCACCGACTTCGTCACCACCGCGTTCTTGCACTCGGTGGGGCTCTCGAACGGCACGACCTCGACCTTGTATCCGGCCGGGGTGAACGACTCGTAGAAATGCGGCGCGATCGAGTGGATCAGCTTCAGGGAGCCCATCCGGATCACCGTGGGGGCCTGCGCCCGGGCCGGACGGGGAAGGCCGAGGGGCGTGGCCAGGAGGCCGGCGCCGAGGCCGGCCAGGAGGGTGCGACGGCGGATCATGGCGGGGCTCCGGACGGCAAGTCTCGACCACCGAGGCTAGGGTCATCGCCTGTTGCACGCGAGTGCTGTTTCTTGACTGCCCCGTTGCCGATCGGGCAACAGGGGCGGGACCAGCGGACCCGCACGATGAAGCACCTACGCATCCTCACCTACGTGGCCGAGGTGGCCCGCCACGGCGCGATCCGCCGGGCGGCGGAGCGGCTCAACATCACGCCCTCCGCCCTGACCCGGCAGATCCAGGACCTCGAATACGAGCTCGGCACGCCGATCTTCGAGCGGGTGGCCCAGGGCATGCGCCTCAACGCGGCCGGCGAATTGCTGGTGCGCCACATCCGCGACCAGCGCGCCGACCTGGAGCGGGTGCGCTCGCAGATCGCCGACCTGTCCGGGGTCCGGCGCGGGCACGTGGCGCTGGCCTGCAGCCAGGCCTTCGTCAACCACGTGGTGCCGGACGAGGTCGAGGCCTACCGGGCGCAGTTCCCGCAGGTGACCTTCACCGTGCAGGTCCGCGATCACGTCCAGGCGGTGGCGGCGCTGGCCCAGTTCGAGGCCGACCTCGCCCTGGTGCTGCAGCCGCCGCCCTCGGCCGACATGCAGGTGCTGTTCTCCTGCCGCCAGACGCTGTGCGCGCTGATGCGGGCCGAGCACCCGCTGGCCGCAGAGACCGGCCCGGTGCGCCTGCGCGACTGCCTCGCCCACCCGATGGCCCTGCCGGACCGCTCGCTCGCCATCCGCCACCATTTCGACGACGCGCTGGGCCGCCGGGGCACACCGCTGAGGCCCGCCATTGAGTCGAGCTCGCTGGAATTCCTGCGCAACCTCGTCCTGCGCGAGGACGCGGTCAGCCTGCAGGTCCCGAGCGGCATCCCCGAAGATCCCCGCCTGCGCTCCCGCCCCATCGACGCCCGGGACCTCGCCCCGATGGCGCTGATCCTGGCGCAGCTGCGGGGCCGCACCCTGCCGGTGGCGACGGCCAAGTTCGCCGACCGCTTCGCGAGCAGCCTGCACCGGCGCTACGGCGTCGCGGCATCCTGACGGCGGAGGCGGAGATGCGCGTTCCCCGCCGCGTCCCCATCTCCACCCGGACCATTGGCACGGGATCGGACATGACGCGGATGCGCCTGCGCGGCGGTGCGGCCTGGTTCTCCGCGGCCGCGGGCTGGATCGGCCTCCTGGCGGCCGGCGTGACCCTGGCGGTCGCGGCGGCACCGGTGCTCGTACCCGCCGCGCGCGCGGGCCGCCTCCTCGCGGCGGCCGACGATCCCGGCGCCCTGGCGGAGATCCGCCTGGAGCGCGCGGCCACGCCGGAGCGCCTGGAGGCCGGGCTCGATGCCGCGGTCGCGGCGGAGGACGAGGACCTCGCCTTGAGCTTCCTGGCGCTGGCCGAGACCCGCGGCCTGCCCGTCGATCCGGCCCGCCGGGGCCGCGTGGAGGCCCTGGCGCAGGGCCGGATGAGCCGCGCCGCCCGGGACTTCGCGGCCGGGGCGGTCTCGGGCACCGCGGAGGGGACGGCGGGTCTCGCCGGCACCCTCGCGGCCGACGTGACCGGCCTCGGCGACCTGCGCGACCTCCTGCGCGAGGGCGGGCGCTACGCCCGCGCCGAGCCCTACGACCCGCTCCTCCTCGGCATGGCGCTGGTGGGCCTGCCGCTCACCGTCGCCACCTGGACGGCCGGTGCGGCGGCCGAGCACGAGGGCATCGC